>NZ_JACAGF010000006.1:56666-197082 GCF_030324345.1 Empedobacter sp. R750
TGCGATCCGGACGGGACTCGAACCCGCGACCACTTGCGTGACAGGCAAGTATTCTAACCAACTGAACTACCGGATCAGAAAATTATAAATTGATATATTTTTTATGAATTTTTATAAAAAATTGCGATCCGGACGGGACTCGAACCCGCGACCACTTGCGTGACAGGCAAGTATTCTAACCAACTGAACTACCGGATCAAAATCTGTATCGATTTCGGATTGCAAATATAGGCGGTTTTCTGATAAAACCTAAACTTTTTTCAAAAAAAATCTCGGAAATTTTGCATCCGAGATTCTTTTATTTCAAAATCAGCGATTTAATTTATTATAAAATCGCGTTTAATTTTTCTACTAATTGCTCTTTTGGAACAACTCCAACAACTTTATCTACTACTTCTCCGTCTTTGAAGAATAAAATTGTAGGAATGTTACGGATTCCATATTTCGCAGCAACTTCTTGGTTTGTGTCTACATCAACTTTACCAATAACTGCTTTTCCTTGATATTCTGTAGCAAGCTCTTCCACAACTGGACCAACCATTCTACAAGGACCACACCAAACAGCCCAAAAATCAACCATTGCTGGTTTTCCTGACTCTATAATATCTGATGCAAATGATGCGTCTGTTACTTCTAATGCCATAATCTTATATTTTTTTATCTAATCTTAAGTTTACAAATCTACATAAAATTTTATTCTTGAAAAATTTCGTTCATATTATCTATCAATTATTGAATAGATGAAACGAATAATTAATTCAGTTTGAATGTAATTTCCTGCAATTCATCTAATTCTTTCAACAAATCTCGACAAATGTTAATTTTGATTTTACTTGCTGGTAAATCTAAATTATTCAAATAATCTTTTGGATCAATTAATTGAATTTTTAATAATTTATCTCCTTGATATTTGAACATAATATCTGATAATTTGCTAAATGTTTCTTCCGAAAATTCTGGAACTTCAATCTTCACCGTCATTTTTTCGGCTTGTTTTTCCACAATTTCATTCAACAACAAAATATTTGTGATGTTTTTATACACACGTCCTTGCGTTACATTTCCTTCTTTGTCTTTGAATTCTTTTTTCGAGATATTCAATTTCAAATTCAAGAACATATTTTCCTGCATAAAGTGTCTATATTTCATATAATCACTCCCAAAAACCATGATATCCATCGAATCTGTGTAATCGCTAAACGTAAAAATACCAAATTCGTTTCCATTTTTGGCAATTCTATGTTGAATATTTGACATCATTCCACAAATCGAAACTTCTTTGTTAACAAAATTATCTTCATTCGCATTGATATCAGAAATACTACAATTTGAAGCCATTTTCAATTCATGTTTGAAATCATCCAAAGGATGCGAAGAAATATAAATTCCGACAACTTCTTTCTCTTTCGACAAACGTTGTAACATATTCCATTTCTCACAATCTGGCAACATTGGAACCACATCTTCTACAACAGAATCTCCTCCAAAATCACCAAATAAAGAAGTTTGAGAAGAGTTTTTTTGCTCCTGATAATTTCCTCCATATTTGATTAATTTCTCCAAATTCGTCGTTGTATTATCGATAAAGAAATAACGTCCACGATGAAATTCGAACGAATCAAAACCTCCAGCCAAAACTAAGTTTTCAATTGTCTTTTTGTTCACCGTTCTTAATTCGACACGTTTCACAAAATCGTAAATATCTTTGAATGGACCATTTTCTTCACGTTCCGATATAATTGAATTTACCGCAGCATGTCCAACTCCTTTTACAGCGCCCATTCCGAAACGAATTTCATAATTTTCGTTCACGTTAAATTTTGTAATCGACTCGTTGATATCCGGTCCAAGAACCGCCAACCCCATGCGTTTACACTCTTCCATAAAGAAGGTAACTTGCTTGATATCATTCATATTATTTGAAAGAACAGCCGCCATATATTCGGCAGGATAATGCGCTTTCAAATAAGCCGTTTGGTACGCAACCCACGCATAACACGTCGAGTGCGATTTATTGAAGGCGTACGATGCAAAGGCTTCCCAGTCTGTCCAAACTTTTTCCAAAATCTTAGGATCATGCCCTTTTTCTGAAGCTTGTGCAACAAATTTTGGTTTCATTTTATCCAAGACAGCTTTTTGCTTTTTCCCCATTGCTTTACGCAAAACATCGGCATCACCTTTCGAGAAACCTGCTAATTTTTGCGAAAGCAACATTACTTGCTCCTGATAAACCGTAATTCCGTAAGTTTCTGATAAATATTCTTCCATCGCATCCAAATCGTACTGAATCGGTTCTTCACCATTTTTACGACGAACGAACGACGGAATATATTCGATAGGACCCGGACGATAAAGGGCATTCATGGCAATTAAATCGGCAAAAACTGTTGGACGCAAATCCTTCATGTATTTTTGCATTCCGGGAGACTCGTATTGGAAAACCCCAACCGTTTCACCACGCTGGAAAAGCTCATATGTTTTTTCGTCATCAATTGGAATTTCATCCGGATTAATTTCGATTCCTGTTCTCGCTTTTACTAATTTGATGGTATCTTTAATCAAGGTTAAGGTTTTCAACCCCAAAAAGTCCATCTTCAATAATCCGGCACTTTCTGCAACCGAGTTATCAAATTGTGTCACATATAAATCTGAATCTTTCGCCGTTGTTACAGGTACGAAATTCGTGATATCATCTGGCGTAATAATTACCCCACACGCGTGAATTCCTGTGTTACGAACAGAACCTTCTAAGATTTTTGCTTGCTGTATCGTTTCTGCAGCTAAATCATCTCCATTCGATAAACGTTTTAATTCGCTTACCGCATCAAATTCTTCTGGTTTTAAGGCTCCTTTTAATGCAGCTTCATCTAAATTGAAGATTTTAGATAACTTCATATTCGGAATCAAACCTGCAACACGATTGGCATCAAACAATGGTAAATCTAATACACGAGCCGTATCTTTTATCGAAGATTTCGCCGCCATTGTACCATACGTAATGATTTGCGCTACTTGATTTGCACCATATTTATCAATCACATAATCCATTACCAACGATCGACCTTCGTCATCAAAATCGATATCGATATCGGGCATAGATACACGGTCAGGATTCAGGAAACGCTCAAAAAGTAAATCGTACTGAATTGGATCTAAATTGGTAATCCACAAACAATATGCTACAGCAGAACCCGCAGCAGAACCACGTCCTGGACCAACAGAAACGCCCATTTCACGAGCTGCAGCAATGAAATCTTGTACAATCAAGAAATAACCAGGATAACCAGTTTTTTCAATTGTTGCTAATTCAAAATCTAAACGTTCTTTAATCTCATCTGTTAATTCGGGATAACGTATTTTGGCTCCTTCGTATGTCAAATGTTTTAGATAAGCATTTTCACCACGTTTTCCTCCGTCTTCATCGTCTTCTGCATGGTGAAACTCTTCTGGAATATCAAATTTTGGAAGTAATACATCGCGATAAAGCGTGTACTCTTCTATCTTATCAATAATTTCTTGTATATTAATAATCGCTTCTGGAACATCTTGAAACAATTGTTTCATTTCAGCTTCAGATTTGAAATAATATTCTTGATTTGGCAAACCAAAACGGTATCCACGACCACGACCAATCGGTGTAGATTGCTTTTCTGCATCGCGCACACACAATAAAATATCATGTGCATTCGAATCGTCTTGATTAATATAATACGTATTATTTGTCGCCACAACTTTTACATTGTGTTTTCGCGCAAATGCAAGCAAAGTCTGATTAACACGATCTTCATCTTCTTGTCCGTGACGCATCAATTCGATGTAAAAATCATCGCCAAATTGCTCTTTCCACCACAGTAAGGCTTCTTCGGCTTGCTTTTCACCAAGATTCAAAATTTTATTTGGAACTTCACCTTGTAAATTTCCAGATAAAACAATCAAATCTTCTTTATATTCTTCGATAATCGATTTATCAATTCGAGGCACATAGTAAAAACCATCTGTATACGCCTTCGACGCCATTTTTGCTAAATGATGATAACCATTTTTGTTCTTTGCAAAAACAACAATTTGATAACCATTATCTTTTTTAGATTTGTCTAAATGATTCTCACACACAAAAAATTCTGAACCAATAATTGGCGTAATCAATACTTCCGTTGGTTCTTTTCCTTCTTCAATTAATTCTGCATTCTTTTCTTTTGCTGCTTTGTTGTGATTCTGAACTGCCGCATTAAAATGGAATGCACACATCATATTTCCATGATCGGTAATCGCAACTGCAGGCATTTTATTTTTTGCTGCAGCGCTCACCAAATCACTTACAGAAATGGTTGATTGTAAAATTGAGAATTGTGTGTGATTATGTAAATGTGCAAATTTTGCTTTTTCAAACTGTGCTAAAACTTCTTCCGAAATTTCAACTACCTCATCATCTCCTCCTTCTTTGGCTTTTATTTTCGCAATTTCTTCCGAAGCCTTTTTAAGATTGACGTGATTTAGTCCAACTGGCTGAATATTTGTCTGATTAATTTCATTAAATCGAACAAAATAATCATCCTCAACTTCTAACTCGTTTTTTGTAAAAATACCTTTACGAATCAACTCGAAAAAACAACGCGTCGTTGCTTCCACATCGGCAGTTGCGTTATGCGCTTCGCCAAATGGAACACCAAAAAGATATTGATGCAACTCCGTTAACGTTGGTAATTTGTAACGACCTCCACGACCACCAGGAAGTTTCAATAACTCAGCAGTCACCTCGGTACAGGTATCCAAAACAGGTTTTTCGGCTAAATTATTCTCATAATTCAGACGATAAAATTCGGCTCCCATAATATTAATATCGAAACCTAAATTTTGTCCAACAATGAATTTAGCTTTACCTAAAACTTCGTTGAATTTATCTAAAACTTCTTTTAATGAAACACCTTTTTCGGTAGCCAAATCAGTCGAAATTCCGTGAATACGCTCAGAATCGTACGGAATATCAAAACCATCTGGACGAACCAAATAATCTTGATGTTCAATAATTTGTCCCATTTCATCGTGCAATTGCCAAGCGATTTGTATACAACGTGGCCAGTTGTCGGAGTCAGAAATCGGCGCATTCCAATCTTTCGGAAGACCAGTTGTCTCTGTATCGTATATTAAGTACATTGAGTTTTCGTTTGAATCTGTAAATTTACGAAATCTTAGCAGAAGATTTTCTTAAGATAAGTTAAGAAAGTTTTTATAGAAAATGTAATTTTATTAAAAGATATATATCCAATATGTTTTACGTTTATACTATTGCAATACCACTTTTGATTATTTTATCTTTTTATTACGTTGAACGAAAAATATTCAAAATAAATAACCTTCTCATTTTAGTTTTTTTATTCTGGCTATATTATATCGGTTTATATTTTTTAGAATATTTTAAAATTTTAGATGACTCTTGGATTTTATATTCTATTTTTTTCTTCTTGTTTCCAATCACTATTATTGTATTAATTATAAAAACTGTAATGATTATTCTAAATAATTTAAAAAAATAAATGAGACAAAAACTAATTTATATACTTTATTGGGCTGCAATTTTTACAGTTTCAATATCAATGTTTGTATATGGAATTTTGAAACCTACTCAATTTGCAAATACGAGTAACGCCATTAATAATCATCTTTCTGAAGGTCATCAATTAATGTGGAATTTTTATGGTTTTAGTAAAGGATATCCAATAATCATCGGAATTTTTGAAGTGATTGGTGCAATTACTTTACTTTTTAGAAGGACAAGAATTTTTGGATGTTTGTTATTAACCACAATTTTAGTTAATATTATTCTACAAGATTATTTCTATGAAATTTCAGCCTTAAGAATTTCGATTTATCTACAATTCTTCATCTTCATTATTTTAATAATTGATTTCAGAAAAGTTAAAGAAATATTTATAAAATTATTCGAAAATCAATCAACTGAAAAACCAAAATGGGTTTTAATTATCATTGCTTTTTTTATGGCGGTTTTTACTTATTTAGCTTTTATAAAATTATTTTAACAACAATTCATTAAAAATCAGCGGCATAATATTTGGAGCTTTATAGCTATAACCACAAAAAATATAAATTATGTTAGAAACTGATTACAAAAAATGTATCGAAGCTTGCTTAGAATGTTTAGTCATTTGTAAACAATGTGCCGTTGCATGTTTGAACGAAAAAGAAGTAGAACATTTGAAAAAATGTATTCAAACAAATTTAGAATGTGCTGCAATTTGTAACGCCGCTGTTGAAATAATGAGCTTGAATGGAAAGTTTAGCAAAGAATTATGTTCTATATGCGTCAAAGCGTGTGAAGCATGTGCCGAAGAATGCGAAATGCACGCCAAAATGGGTATGAAACATTGCGAAGAATGTGCAAAAGCTTGCCGCGAATGTGCTAAAATTTGTAAGGAAATGGCTGCTTAATCAAACCAAAAAAGATGAACTTAATTCAGTTCATCTTTTTCTAAAATTTCTTCGGATTCAAAACTCATTTTAAGTTTGATGAGTTCATCTTTTATATTTTCTAATCGCTTCACAACATCTATTTCATCCGTTGTTGTCGCAATTCCTTTTTTACCTATCGCTTGTTTCGCGCCTTCTAACGTATAGCCTTTTATTTTGACCAAATAATAGATATTCTTGAAACAATCAATATCATTTTTGGTAAATAATCGATTTCCTTTTTTATTCTTTTTGGGTTGAATAATTTCAAATTCTTTTTCCCAAAATCGAATCAACGATGCATTTACATCAAAGGCTTTGGCAACTTCGCCAATCGAGTAATATAGTTTATCAGGCAGGTCTACGTTCATTATCAGCGTTTAATCCAAAGATAATGACAATTTTTTAGAGTTTTGATAAATTTTAATGAAATCGTCTGGATCTACATCATTGTAGAAATACATAATCGGATCTACTGGTTCTCCATTCTTGTGAATTTCGTAATGTAAATGTGCTCCTGTCGACAATCCTGTCGTCCCAACATAACCAATTACATCACCTCTTTTCACTTTTTGTCCGCTACGAACTTTAGCACGAGACATGTGAGCATACAAACTTTCGTAACCATTTCCGTGTTTCAAAACCACCATATTTCCGTAACCCGAATTAAATTCAGAAACTTTTACAGAACCATCTCCAGTTGCATAAATTGGTGTTCCTGTAGAAGCAGCAAAATCTAAACCTTTGTGCATTTTATTCACTTTCAAAATCGGGTGAAAACGAGATCCATAACCAGAAGCTAATCTGCTTACATATTTATCTGCAACAGGTTTTAGAACTGGCATTGATGATAAATTCGCATCTTTTACACCAGCCGAACGAAACACTTCGTCCAACGATTTTGATTCAATTTCAATTTTATCGATTAATTTCTCAATATCTTCTGCTGTATAATTATCAATTTCTTTATTTACAGAATCGATGTTTTCATTTACACGCATATCATAAATTGTACGATAAATATTGCGATCTTTTTCTTCGATTTCTGTCAAAGCCTCTTCAACTTCTTTGAATTTTTTATGTAATTGCTGATTTTCATTTTCCATTCTTTCCAACTCAGCCAATAATTTGCTTTTGTCGTCTTTGAATTTTCCTGCTCTCGATGCGTATTCAGAATCATTAAAATGATATCCTATCATTCCAGCAGATATTGTCGATAGACATAAAAATAGTAATACGTATAATGCTGTTTTAGGAGTTTTTTGGACTCTTTTCTTCGCCCAACTCATCAAAAATTTCACAGAATTATACTTATAGTTTTTATTTTCCATTACTTAACCAACCTTTTATTATCTTTGTAAAACGTTTGCAAAGTAACGAATATTGTACGAGTAAACTTGTTAATCAAATGATAAAAATAATTTAATTAAATGAAATCCAAAGATATAAGAAAAGAATTTCTGCATTTTTTTGAGACAAAAGGCCACTTAATAGTAGACTCAGCGCCGATTGTTTTGAAAGACGATCCGACATTAATGTTCAATAATTCGGGGATGGCACAATTCAAAGAATATTTTTTAGGAAACGGAACTCCAAAAAGTAATCGTATCGCGGATACACAAAAATGTCTTCGTGTTTCTGGTAAACATAATGATTTGGATGATGTAGGAAAAGATACTTACCACCACACGATGTTCGAAATGTTAGGAAACTGGTCTTTTGGTGATTATTTCAAAAAAGAAGCAATCGCTTGGGCGTGGGAATTACTAACAGAAAAATACGGAATCTCTAAAGATCAAATTTATGTAACAGTTTTTGAAGGTGATAAAGGTGACGGAACATCATTAGATGAAGAAGCATTAGAACTTTGGAAACAACATATTGCTGAAGACAGAATTCTTTACGGAAATAAAAAAGATAATTTCTGGGAAATGGGTGATATCGGACCATGTGGACCATGTTCTGAAATTCATGTTGATATTCGTCCAGAAGCTGATCGTTTAGCTGTTGATGGTAAAACATTGGTTAATATGGATCATCCACAAGTTATCGAAATTTGGAACTTGGTATTTATGCAATACCAACGTAAAGCTGATGGTTCTTTAGAATCTTTACCAGCGCGACACATCGATACAGGAATGGGATTTGAGCGTTTAGCAATGGTTTTACAAGGAAAATCATCAAATTATGATACAGATGTTTTTCAACCAACAATTCAAAAATTAGAAGAAATTTCTGGTGTAAAATATGGCGCAGCAGAAAAAACAGATATCGCGATTCGTGTTGTAGTTGACCATTTACGTGCAGTTTCTTTTGCAATTGCAGACGGACAATTACCATCAAACACAGGAGCTGGATATGTAATTCGTCGTATTTTACGTCGTGCTATTTCTTATGGATATCGTTTCTTAGGTCTTAAAGAGCCTTTTATCTATAAATTATATCCAATCTTGAAAGCTGAAATGGGCGATTTCTTCCCAGAATTAGTAAAACAAGAAACAATTGTAACTGGCGTTATTCGTGAAGAAGAAGCATCTTTCTTACGTACAATTGAACAAGGATTAAATCGATTAAATCAAATCATTGAGCAATTAGGAGATTCTAAAATTGTTCCTGGTGATGTGATTTTCGAATTATATGACACGTTTGGTTTCCCTGCAGATTTATCTCGTATTGTAGCAGAAGATCACGGTTTCACAATTGACGAAGCTGGTTTTGAAGCTGAAATGGCGAAACAAAAAGAACGTTCGAAAAAAGCAACTGCTTTATTAACGGATGACTGGGTTATTTTAGATGATAAAGGAAACGAAACCTCTATCGCTTATGATAACACAGAAGCTGAAGTAAAAATTACACGTTACAGAAAAGTAAAAAATAAAAAAGGAGAATTTTTCCAATTAGTATTCAATCAAACGCCATTCTATGCAGAATCTGGAGGACAAATTGGTGATACAGGATCAATTTCTACTTTGAATGAAACAATTGAAGTTGTTGACACGAAAAAAGAAAATAACTTAGTAATTCATTTCGTTGAAACTTTACCAGAAAATGTAAACGCTACATTCAATGCGAAAGTTGACACAGAAAAACGTAATGAGACAACTAAAAATCACTCTGCAACACACTTAATGCACGAAGCTTTACGCGAAGTTTTAGGAACTCACGTAGAACAAAAAGGTTCTTATGTGGGAGATGATTATTTACGTTTTGATTTTTCTCATTTCTCTAAAATGACATATGAAGAAATCGCAATTGTTGAGCAAAAAGTAAACGATAAAATTGCGGAAGCTTTACCATTAATCGAAAAAAGAGATTGTGATATCAACGAAGCTATCGCTGATGGAGCTATGGCTTTATTCGGTGAAAAATATGGTGATAAAGTTCGTGTGATTCGTTTCGGATCTTCAATCGAATTATGTGGTGGTACGCACGTAAAAAACACAGCGGATATTCGTCTGTTCAGAATTTTATCTGAATCTTCGACTGCTGCTGGTATTCGTCGTATCGAAGCAATTACATCAAACAAAGCAATCGAAGCATACAAAGATGCGGAAAAAAACTACAATGATGTTTTAGCTGCACTTAAAACGAAAAATGATGCGGTAAAAGCGGTTCAACATTTATTAGATGAAAATGCTGAATTGAAAAAGCAATTAGAATCGTTTGTTGCGCAACAAGCTGCTGCTGAAAAAGCAACTTGGAAAGCTGCTGTTAAAGAGATTAACGGTGTTAATTTCTTAGCGGTTAAAACGAATTTAGATACAAATGCAGCAAAACAAAATGCAATTGATTTGACAAAAGAAATCGAAAATGCATTTATCGTTGTTGGTACGAATGATGCAGTAAAACCATCGATTACAATTTCTATCGCGAAAAACCTTGTAGATGATAAAGGTTATAATGCAGGACAAATTGTAAAAGAAATCGCGAAACACATCAACGGTGGCGGAGGTGGACAAGCCTTTTTAGCTACTGCAGGTGGTAAAGAAGTTTCTGGATTAGATGCTGCACTAAAACAAGCAGAAGATTTTGTTAAATAACAAATCTCGATCATAATATTTAAAAGCGACTTGGTTTATCAAGTCGCTTTTTTTATTTTTATAATTCTATTTAGAATTAACACTTTTAACTTTTTTAATCTTGAAAGACATCAAATTATTGATTGCCGTAAGTATAGTTGCAATTGTTTGGGGAACAACTTTTCTCGGAATTCGTGTAGCTGTAGAAACTATTCCAGGTTGGTTTGTAGCTGGAATTCGTCAATTTTTGGCAGGGCTAATTATGCTAATTATTTTACTTTCGAAAAAGGAATTAAAATGGATTGGCTGGAAAAGTTTGTCTTATCAACTTATATTTTCAAGTTTGATGTTAATCGCTGCAAATGGTTTAACTACTGTTGCAGAAGAAAATTTATCGAGTAGTTTAGCTGCATTAATTAGCGCAACCTCACCTATTCTCGTTTTTTTAGGAAGTATTTTTATTGGCTTACAAAAATTCAGTTACCGCGGATTATTAGGCGTTTTACTTTGTTTTGGAGGTGTAATTTTTATATTTTGGGATGGAATTCAAGAATTAGCAAATCCAGCATATAAAACAGGAATTATTTTACTTTTTTGTGCGATTACAAGTTGGGCAACAGGAACTATTTTCACAAAAAAAATGAATATTCAATCCAAAAATATTTCTCTCAATCTTTTTTACCAATTTATATTTGCTGGAATTGTACAAATTGTTTTTGCTTTCGCTTTTATAGAAAATTATAATTTCGAGAATTGGAGTACAAAAAGTATTTCTGCCATGCTTTATTTAGCTGTTTTTGGTTCTGTGATTACGTTTTTTTCATTTCATTATGCATTGACCAAAATTTCGCCTATACAAGTTTCTATTCTTTCTTATTTCAATACAATTATTGCAATTATTTTGGGTTGGTTAATTCTTGACGAACAAATTTCATCAAAGTTTATTGTCGCTACAATTCTTATTATTTGTGGTGTTTTTATTACAAACTACAAACCTGAAATGTTCAAAACTAAACGTTTAAAAACAGATTAAGAGTTGCGTAGTAAAATTTTTCTTAATATTTTTAATTAAACTAAACTACCTCATTATGATCGACTGGTACAAAAAAGTAGTTTTCGAGAACTACGCTAACTTCTCGGGAAGAGCCCGCAGAAGCGAATATTGGTATTATACATTATGTAATGTTATCATTTCATTTGTAATGTATATTCTAGTTATTATCTCTGTAGCTATTGGAAGCGACGGAGAAAGTCCTGGAATTTTATTTTACTTAATTTATGGAATTTTAATGTTGTATGCATTAGCAACTTTTATCCCTTCTTTAGCAGTTGTTGTAAGACGATTACACGACACAGGAAAAAGTGGTTGGTATTATTTAATTGGTTTAATTCCTCTTGTGGGAGCTATTTTATTAATAATAGCATTAGTTACAGATAGCCAACCAGGTTCTAATCAATGGGGACCAAACCCAAAAGAAACTGATGATTCTATCAACGAAATAGGAAACGATTTAATCGAAAGATATTAAAATTAAAAAGCGAGATTAATTCTCGCTTTTTAATTGGATTAATTTTATCCATTGTTTTAGATTATATCGTCTAAAAATTCCTAAATAACGTTGATTAAAAGAGTTCACCCAAATCGAATTGTCTTCACAATAAATCACAACTGTTTCGATATAATCTCTTCTTCGGTAATTGTATTTATAAAAAATATTTCGTTCCGAATATTCAAAAAGAAACAAACCTTGTTCATCCAACGATTCGGTAAAATTAAGTTGTCGCTGAGCTAATTCTTTGATTAAATTAATATTCTCACTTAACGATTTTGATGTTTTAATTTCTACAAAAAATCTATCATTAATTGTCGTTATTATTCGGATTCCAAAAATTACAATCATTGAAATAAAAATAATATTGATTTCACTTGATGCATAAGCGAAAAACAAAATAAGTAAAAACATTAAACCTAAATCTAAATAATTCCAAATTTCGAAAGGCAGAAAATATTTATCACCAACCTTTTTGAGTTTCGTTTTATGATGAAATGTGGAAAGATTATTTGTGTTCATAACTTTGGATTTACTTTAAAAATAAGAAATATTATCGAATTGAAATAATCGTAAATGAATAATAATTAATGCATTTTATTAAAACAAGAAATTTTAATCATAAAACATAAACATTCGAATCATTTTTGTAATTTTGCACCTCAAAAATTAAGTAATAAATACAATTCAATAAAATGGCAAACATTACATTCACAATGATTAAGCCTGATGCAGTTGCAAAAGGACACATCGGAGATATTTTAAAAGACATTACTGACGCTGGTTTCAAAATCAAAGCGGCTAAAATGACTCAGTTAGCAAAACAAGATGCTGAAGCATTTTACGCTATCCACGCAGAGCGTCCTTTCTTCAAGGATTTAGTAGAATTCATGACTTCTGGACCAATCGTTGCTGCAGTTTTAGAAAAAGACAACGCAGTTGCTGATTTCCGTACTTTAATCGGTGCTACTAACCCAGCTGAGGCTGCTGAAGGTACAATCCGTGCTAAATACGCTGAATCTATCGATGCTAACGCTGTTCACGGTTCTGATTCTGACGAAAATGCTGCTATTGAAGCTGCTTTCCACTTTGCTGCGAAAGAAATTTTCTAATCGAATAAGATTACAAAACATTATACAAATCCTTCTGAAAATATTCGGAAGGATTTTTTTTGGCTCAAAATTTACTTACCTTTAAATCAAATTCTAAAATATGAAAAAAATAATTTTAGCCACATTTACAATCGCAGCTTTCGTTGTGTCAAGTTGTAAAAGCGAAACAGAACCTGTAAAAAATGAAGTAGAAAATGTAGAAGATTCAGTAAAAGTTGAAGCAAAAACTGCCGAAGAATCTATTCAATACGAAGGAGCTTACAAAGGAATTTTACCTTGTTACGAGAAAGATTGCAAAGAGGTTGAAATGGAAATAAAATTATTGCCAAACAAAGGATATGTTTATTCTACAAAACGTTTGGGGTTAGATAAAATGGCCATTATGACAACTGGAACTTTTCAGTTTAAAGAAGATGGAAATACAATTGTTTTTCCTGAAATTGCCAATGTTCCGAATGCTTTTTTAGTTGAAGAAGGAAAAATTATTCAGTTAGATAAAAATCAAAAGAAAATCGAATCGGCTGATTCTGCTAAATTTGTTTTGACAAAAGAAAAATAGATAAAAAGGTTTCGTAATGAAACCTTTTTTTTATTGTAATAATTTTAGATTTTTTGATAAGCTGAAATAAATTCAGTTTGATATCTATTCAAATACTCTACCTCAACTCCAATCGACAAACAAAGTTTACTTTTTCTTGATTGATGATTTTAAACTGAATTAAATGTTCAGTTTCTAATTTCTGGATTTCTATTTCGTCGTTTAAACTTAATTCTTTTAAGAAATTCATATCAATCGCTTTGATACGATGTTTTAATGTAATTTCAGGATCAATAGTATTCAAGCACCAATCCAAATATTTGGTGTTATTGGCGTGTTTTACGATATCCAAATCAGAGAATTGAACTTTATACTGAATAACTTCTGTTGGTTCAAAATCAATGTTCAAAATCGAATTCTCGATTTCTGTTGGTTTTAGATTAGGAAATCGTTCAATGTGAGATGAATCAAGTTGAAGAATATCCGGACGACGTTTTTCTGTATTGAAAACCGCCCACAAGCTTGAAGCTCCAATTAATTTTTTTCCATTTTTCTCAATCGTAAAATCACGAATAGATTTTGCACCTTTCAGCACCTCAATCCACGTTTTTACATCAACAAAATCTGTCCAAGAAGGTAATTCATCAATTTCTATTCGAAGTCGATTCATTACCCAAGATTGATTAAATTCTTGTAAATCAAAGAATCCCAAACCTCCTTTTATCGCATGTTCTGAAGCTGTTAATTGAAAAAGATTTGCCATTTCAGACAATTTCATTTTACCTGTCGGATCACATTGAGAAAAATAAATTTCCCAATTTTTCGTATAAATTGATTTAAAATCTTCTGCTATTGGCATCGATAAAGCTTTGAATCTATTATGCTGAAATTATTTACCTAATTTCTTTTTCATATCCGCCATCATAACCGCAGCTACACCAGCTTCAACTCCTTTATTTCCATGTTTTCCGCCAGAACGATCAATTGATTGCTGTTCATTTTCGTCCGTTAAAACACAAAAAATAATTGGCATATTGTGTTTGATATTCAAATCTTTTACACCTTGTGTCACACCTTGACAAACATAATCAAAATGCGCTGTTGCTCCACGAATCACACATCCAACAACGATAATTCCGTCCAAATTTGGATGGGTTTGCGCCACTTTATCTGCTCCATAAATCAATTCAAAACTACCAGGAACTTGATATAATGTAACATCGTCAGGATTTGCACCCAAATCAATCAATGTGTCTTTTGCTCCATCGCGCAAATTAAATGTGATATGATTATTCCATTCAGATGTAATGATTGCAAACTTAGAGCCCGCTACATTTGGTAATTCTGCTTTATTATATTGAGATAAATTTTTATTTTCTGTTGCCATTTTGTTTAAAATTTGAATGGTAAAATTACAAAAATGATTTAGGATAAACTTTGATTTGAGTCAATAAAAAAAGCCGAACAACTTGTTCGGCTTTTAATTATCTTTTGAAGTGAATTATTTCGCAGTTTCAGAAGCGTATTTTAAACGCTCAATAAACTTCGCAGTTTCACCATTATTCGCATTTGGATATTTATCCTCTAAAGCTTGAAAATATTTTAAAGCATCAGCATCTTTACCTAATTCCATTGCAATTTCACCTGCCTTTGTGTAGTAAGTTGATTGTAAAGTTTCAACTTCTGTCGCTTCAGCAGCTTTTACATAGTAAGGTAAACCTTCTTCCAATTTGTTAGAAGCAACTAATGCATTTCCTAACATACCATATTTTTGCGCTAACATTACATTGTCATCAGTGTCAAAATCTTCTAATAATTTTACAGCAGATGCGTAATCTCCTAATTTATAATAAGAACTTGCCGCTTTGAAACGTGCTAAATTACCCGCATCAGTATTTCCATATTCATCAACAATTTGTTGTAAACCTTGGAAGCTTCCTGCGCTACCATTAAGAGCGACGTTAATAGAATCTTGATCGAAAAGACGTTCTGCTTGAACCATTTCTTTGAAAGCGTCATCCGATTTAGGTTCTACGACTAATTTTAAGTAAGCAAAATAACCTAAAACAGCTACAATAATTACTCCTAAACCAATACCAATTGCTTTAGCATATTTTTCAACAAAGAACTCTACGTTGAAAGCTGTTCTATCTAATTTTTCTACGAATTGCTCTGTTGCGAATTCTTCTTTTTTATTATTTTTTGCCATTTTAATAATTTACGAGGTTGCAAAAATACAATTTGGAACAAATATATCCAATAAATTTATTTACAAACAACCTTTTAGAATAAATATGCTACTGATAAGTTCAACATTTGTGGACGATTTTCTGTTCTATATTGTCCTTTTGATCCATTCAAAATGTCAGATCCAACTTTTCCTAAACCGAATTCGTAACGTAAATCGAATAATAATTTAGAAACTTCCACACCTGCACCAATTTGCATTCCGACATTAAATTCGTCTTGTTTTGCAGTTGTAAAATCTTTTACAGATAATTTATCATCAAAATAGTATGAGAAAACTGGTCCTGCTTGAACGTGTCCGATTCCTAAAAATCTTTTTCCAACATTTACAGGAATATCTAAACGTTTTTTAGTTACATCAAGATTTTGTCCATCAACATCATATTCGTTTTTGAATTGCGTATACAATAACTCTGGCTGAATGTAAATTCCTGCTAAAGAAACGCGCGCTAAAGCACCCGCTTGAAATCCAGCAGAAGCTTTTCCATCTCTCTTGAAAATATTTCCATCATCTTGCCAAACTTTTCCTTTATCTGTATTGAAAACAGCTCCACCTTTGATACCAAAATCGATATTTTGTGCTGTAGCAAAATTTGCAGCTAAACCTACAATTGCAGTTAAAATTAATTTTTTCATAGAATTTTTATTTTTATTGATTTATTGTTGCTCTTTTAATAAGGCTTCTCTTAATTTCTTGAAAAGATTTGACGAATATACAAAATCAATTACATTTGGATTATCAGCCACCAAAATCTCCTCTTTTGTACCTTCCCATTCCAAGAAACCATTTTTTAAGAAAACAATATGATCTCCAATTTCCATCACCGAGTTCATATCGTGTGTATTTACAACGGTTGTTGTGTTATATTCTTTTGTGATATCATAAATTAATTGGTCGATAACTAAAGCCGTTTTTGGGTCAAGACCAGAGTTTGGTTCATCAGCAAATAAATATTTTGGATTATTTACAATCGCACGCGCAATTGCCACACGTTTTTGCATTCCTCCAGATATTTCTGACGGATATTTTTTAAGTGCTGTACGAGCTATTTCTACACGGTCTAACACTTCACGTGCACGTTTTTCGGCATCTGCATTTGACATATCCGAAAACATTTGCAATGGAAATTTTACATTTTCGACAATATTCATCGTATCATACAAAGCCGAACCTTGAAAAACTACTCCAATTTCTGAACGTAAACGTTGTTTTTCTTTGTAATCAAACTCGATCATATTATCTCCTTCGTACAAAATTTGACCTGAAGTTGGCGTTAATAATCCAATCAAATTTTTCAAAAAAACAGTTTTTCCAGAACCACTTTGACCAATAATCAAACTAACTTTTCCTTTCTCGAAAGTGACAGAAAAACCTTTCAGTACTTCTACTGCATCAAATGATTTTCTGATATCTTTTACCTCAATCATTAGCTCAAAATTGTTTGTGTTAATATTAAATTGATCACAATAATTGCTACTGATGTCCATACAACAGCTGTTGTTGCAGAACGACCAACTTCTAACGAACCTCCTTTTACTTTATAACCATAATATGCCGGAATTGTTGCGATAACAAACGCGAATACCATTGTTTTAAGGAATGTATAGACAAACAATTTTGTTGCCATATTCATTTGTAAACCTGTAATAAAATCGGCTGCAGACCATAGTTTTGTAAAAACACCAATGTAGTAACCTCCTAATAATCCAAATCCGATAGAAATCATAACCAATAAAGGATTGAAAAATACACAGGCGATAATTTTTGGTAAAATCAAGAAGTTTGCAGAATTGATCCCCATTACATCTAACGCGTCAATTTGTTCTGTAACACGCATAGTTCCGATACTCGATGCGATGTACGAACCTACTTTACCAACTAAAATTAGCGACATAATGGTTGGGGAAAACTCTAACACCAAAACCACTTTGGTCGCATAACCAATGTAAGCATCTGGAACAGGAATAGACGCTCCCTGAAAGTTTTGCGCCATTTGTATTGCTACAACTGCACCCATAAATGTTGAGATAAAGGTTACAATTCCCAAAGAGTTGACACCTAAATCATATATTTCTCTAACGGTCAATTTCCAGAAAACGCTCAATTTTTGAGGTTTGCTAAATACTTTACCCATAAGCATAAAGTATGACCCTAAATTTTCGATTAGTTTCATTACGACAAAATTAATATTTTTATTGGAAAGGCTTTTTATTTATCTTGCACAATGTGAATTTAGAACATTTAACTTCTTATCTCCCTCATAATGCAGACTTGTATGTAAAAAAGTGGTTAGAAAATCATTTTATAACGTTAAAAATTACAAGAAGACGTGAAACTAAGTTGGGAGATTATCGCAAATTGGTCGAAAATAATCGTCATCAAATTACAGTGAATGGCGACTTAAATCAGTATGCTTTCTTTTTTGTTTTTACACATGAAGTGGCGCATCTCAAAACTTTTGTACAGTTTGATTCGCGTAAAATAAATCCGCATGGAAAAGAATGGAAAACCATTTTTGGGCATTTATTATTAGAATCTCTTCACGTTTATCCCGAAGAATTGCAACCGTATATTCTTCATCATGCCAAACATCCAAAGGCAAGTTTAGGAGCGGATGTTAATATCTCAAAATATATTATAGATGATAAAAATCCTGCTCAAATTTATCTTGAAGATTTGGAGGATGGCACAATATTTTCGATTGGAAAAAGAATCTTTAAAAAAGAATCTAAACGAAAATTAAGGTATCTTTGTTTAGAGTTGAAAACCAAGAAAAAATATTTGATAAACGCAACTGCAACTGTAAATAAACTTTAAAAGACAATCATGAATAATAAAGATAACTACGCTGTTATCCTTGCCAGTGGTACAGGAGTGAGATTATGGCCTTTGAGTACGATTAAGAAACCAAAACAATTTCATGATTTATTAGGAATAGGAAAAACTTTTATTCAATTAACATATAATCGATTAAAAAAAATCGTTCCACAAGAAAATATTTTCATTGTAACTATTCAAGATTATAAAGAGATTGTAAAAGAACAATTACCAGATTTTGAGGATAAAAATTTTATCATAGAACCAAGAGTCATGAATACCGCAGCTTGTAATTTATTGGCAGCAATGACAATCCAACAAATTAATCCAAATGCAAAATTGATAATTTCTCCTTCAGATCATTTTATTTTTGATGAAGATGAATTTGTAGAAAAAGTAAATCTTGCTTTCGAGGATGCTGACAACGATCGATTGATTACTTTGGGAGTAGCTCCAACACGACCAGATGTTAATTACAGTTATATTCAGTTCATCGAAAATACAACACCTATAAAAAAAGTAAAATCTTATATCGATAAACCTGATTTAGAATTTGCTGAATCTTTTATAACGAGTGGCGAATTTATTTGGAATACAGGAATCCTTATTTGGTCTGTAGATAGTATTGTAAAAGCTTTTCAACAACATTTACCTTCGATGAAAGAAACTTTGAAAAAGTATTTTGATCTTGATCGTTCTTTACAGAATACAGAAACTTTAAAACCTATTTACACAACGTTAGATGTAACTTCTATTAACAAAGGAATTTTAGAGCAAGCAGATAATGTTTATGTTATTCCGACAACTTTTGGCTGGAGTGATATTGGAACTTGGTCGGCAATCAACGAAAAGTATAAATATACAGGTGAAGATCAGGATGAAAATCACAATACGTTATTGTGTAAACATTTTTCTGGATACAACGCTAAAAACAATTTCATTTATTCTACACAAGATAAAGCAATTATTATTGACGGATTAGATAGTTATGTGGTTATTAATTCGGAGAAAGGATTATTGATTTGTCCTCGAAGTAATGTTCAAAATATCAAGACGTATGTCAGCGATTTGAAATTACAGAAAAACGGAGAAAAATATTGTTAAAATATAGCTACAAAGTCATTCAAGTTTGGATGACTTTTTTATTTGAAATCAATCGCTTTTGGATAAGCAACTTTCTGAATAATATAAATTGATAGCATAAAAAATATACTCATGATTAATGTTGCAACAGGTAAATATTTTATCGAGTCAGAAGGTAAAATCATTGGTAAAATAACCATTGCAAAAGCAGGAGGTAAGCGTAAATCTGTTAATTTCAAAATAAACATTACGATAATCAAATCGGTCAAGCCAATGATTAACCATTTATCAAGATAATGCATTGTTAAATAACCAGTCATTGTAGCCATAAACATTACAAGAATACGTTTTAGACGTACGGTTAATTTTAATGTTGGATTATTTAAAGATTCAAAAGAAATTACGATAATAGGAGGAATAGCAGAGAAGTGTGCAAATCCACTAAAATAACAAGCTGCAAACCAAACTATACATAATCCAATTAACCATCTATTATGGCTTGTGTAAATCATTGGAACTGCATTTTCAGTTGGTTTTAATTTGAATAGTTTTATTGATAGAAAAAGTAAAAAGACAAATAGAAATATGGCATATAGAAATACAAAAGATTCTGCATTTGTAACAATTGGTAATAATCCCGTAGCTAATGCTGGCGCAAGTTGACTTTTAAAAATTTTCAAGACAATTAACATTGCAACCAATACCAATGCTAATTTGAATGATAATATAATCGGTAAAAAATTAATCCCAAATCCTAAAATAGCTGTAATTGACGGAAGTAAAAAAATATGAAATGGTCGTTGTAGCCATTTATTCTCTCGAAACGTTAAAATTCCTACAGATAATGCAGCGACTTCTGGTAAAATAATTTCTTTATCACCATAAATCATTGCCTTTCCAATCATGATTAAAATAAATAGAAAAGCGACGGAGTATGAGACGAAAGATTCTTTGCTACCTAAGATAGATTTCATGAAATAAATGTATAAAAAAAACCTTTGCAAATATACAAAGGTTTTTGTCGGGGTGGCAGGATTCGAACCTGCGACCTCCTGCTCCCAAAGCAGGCGCGATGACCGGGCTACGCTACACCCCGATTCGGTCATTCAAAAAAAATGCGGAGAGACAGGGACTCGAACCCTGGCATCGGTTTCCCGATGACAGATTAGCAATCTGCTCCATTACCGCTCTGGCACCTCTCCTGGTTTTTAATAAAACGTGTGATCCAGTCAGGATTCGAACCTGAGACCTACTGCTTAGAAGGCAGTTGCTCTATCCAGCTGAGCTACTGGACCGATCCAAAAATTCATTGAATTTTGTCGGGGTGGCAGGATTCGAACCTGCGACCTCCTGCTCCCAAAGCAGGCGCGATGACCGGGCTACGCTACACCCCGATTCGGTCATTCTTTACGATAAATCTTTCTATTTTCGGATGAAAATTTTGTCGGGGTGGCAGGATTCGAACCTGCGACCTCCTGCTCCCAAAGCAGGCGCGATGACCGGGCTACGCTACACCCCGATAGATTTCATTATCGTGGGTGCAAATGTAAGGTGATTTTTGAAAATTAACCAAATATTTTTAAGAATATTTTTCGGAAACTTTCATATATGTTTCTAAATCCTTATCCCCTCTTCCTGAAAGATTCAGAACCACAATGTCTTGCGGTTTAAAATTAATTTTTTCTAAAGCAGCTAAAGCGTGAGAAGATTCTAATGCAGGAATGATTCCTTCCTCTTTTGTCAACATAAAAGCAGCTTCCAAGGCTTCATCATCTGTTGCATTTAAGAATTCAGCACGTCCAGTTTTGAACAAATGCGCATGTAAAGGACCAACGCCAGGATAATCTAATCCAGCCGAAATTGAATAAGGTTCAACAATTTGTCCATCTTTATCTTGCATCAATAATGTTCGGCTTCCATGAATAATTCCTTCCGTTCCTTTGATTGTTGTAGCGGCAGTTTCTCCAGATTCTACGCCCAAACCAGCCGCTTCAACCGCGATTAATTTGACTGAATCAT
Organism: Empedobacter sp. R750; assembly: GCF_030324345.1. NCBI lineage: Bacteria > Pseudomonadati > Bacteroidota > Flavobacteriia > Flavobacteriales > Weeksellaceae > Empedobacter > Empedobacter sp. R750. The sequence continues at coordinate 78,518 of NZ_JACAGF010000006.1, forward strand.
CATTTAAAAAATGATAAAAAGCTCCCGCAGCATTACTTCCACCACCAACACAAGCAATCACATAATCAGGGTTCTCTTTTCCATATTTCTCTTTCATTTGTGCTTTAATTTCTTCCGAAATAATCGCTTGAAATTTGGTTACCATTGCTGGATAAGGATGAGGCCCAACGACAGAACCAATGATGTAAAAAGTTTCAGGATTATTAATCCAATAACGAATCGCTTCATTTGTTGCATCTTTCAATGTTTTACTTCCCGAAGTTGCAGGAATCACCTCTGCTCCTAACATTTTCATTCGCGCAACATTTGGAGCTTGACGAGAAATATCAATTTCTCCCATAAAAACGATACATTCTAATCCCATCAACGCACAAACAGTAGCAGTAGCAACACCATGTTGTCCAGCACCAGTTTCGGCAATAATTTTGGTTTTACCCATTCGTTTCGCTAAAAGTGCCTGACCAATTGCATTGTTGATTTTATGCGCTCCTGTGTGATTCAAATCTTCTCGTTTTAAAAGAATATTGGCGTTATATTTTTTGGAAAGATTTGGTGCAAAATACAATGGACTTGGTCGACCAACGTAATCTTTTAACAACAAATTAAATTCATCTTTGAACTCTTTTGTATCTGCATATAGGGCTAAAGCTTCAGATAATTCTTCACAATTATGATGTAATAATTCTGGAATAAATGCTCCTCCAAATTCACCATAAAAACCTCTTTCGTCAACTTCGTATTTCATTTTGTTTATTTTTAATTTTGTTCAATTCGTCCATCAATTGTATCGATAAACTGTTTTACTTCGTCAGTTTTTTTTATTCCTGGTGCTGACTCAAAACCACTATTGATATCAAATCCAATACATCTCGGATGTTGAAAATTTTTCAAGATAAATGCATCTTCCAATGTTATTCCTCCACTTAATAAAAAGGGTGTTGATAACTGATAGTTTGTTAACAATTGCCAATCAAATTTTTTTCCTGTTCCGCCATAATCACTTGATTTTGTATCGAAAACAAAACTATCAACAACTTGTTGATAAGTGGTTAATTGTTGAAAATCTTCAATCGATTTTATACCAACAGCTTTCCAAATTTTAAAGTCTAAAAAGCTTTCATCAGTTAGTAATCGTTGATGTTTTCGATTGATTAATTCTTCACAAAATCTTGATGTTTCATCACCATGCAATTGCACAACATCTAATTTATATTGTTCAACTTTTTCAAGAATATTTTCAATAGATTCATTCACGAAAACACCAACTTTTTCTGCATTTGGAAAAACTTCAAAAACAGATTCATCTTCTACAAATCGTTTTGATTTTGGATAGAAAATAAAGCCAACATAATCAGGTTCGACTGCTGCAATTTCTTTGAAATTTTCGATGTTATTGTTTCCACAAACTTTTACTTGAAAACGTTTCATTTTGATTCTTTTACAAATTGTTCAAATGCTAAACTAGGATTTTCAGCTTTCATAAAATTTTCACCAATCAAAAATGCCTGAAATCCAGCTTGTCTTAATTCTTTTACTGTTTTTGGATCAGAAATTCCACTTTCCGCAACTTTGATTAAATCGGTTGGTAATTGTTTCAAAATTTGTTTCGATTTTTCAATATCAACCTCAAAATTTTTCAAATTACGATTGTTAATTCCAATCAAATCAATGAATTCATTTACTTTTTCTAATTGATCTTCTGAATGCAATTCTAACAAAACTTCCAAGCCAATTTCTTTAGCTGTTTTCGCTAAATGATACACTTCATCTTTCGTCAAACATTCTGCAATCAACAACATCAAATCTGCACCAATCGCTTTCGTTTCGTACACTTGAAATTCATCAACAATAAAATCTTTGCGCAAAACTGGAATATTTAAAACTTCTTTTGCTTGTTGCAAATCATCAAAACTTCCTCCAAAAAATTGTTCATCCGTCAAAACAGAAACCACAGAAGCACCAAATTTTTCATAACCCGAAACAACTTCTTTTACGTTTGCATCTTTGTTTATAAAACCTTTTGAAGGAGATTTACGTTTAAATTCTGCAATAATTCCAGATTTTGATTCATCTAAAATTGGAGCTTTTGCAGATTTTACAGGAAGCAAGAAATTTTCCGAATTTCTAAAACTTTCGATTGATTGAGTTTTCTGTTTTTCTAAAATTTCAACACGTTTTTGCGTGACAATTTCGTCTAATATCGTTTTCATGGTTTCATTAATTTTTGGAATACATTCAAGGCATTTTTACTGTCTAAACTTTCGTTCGCAATCGCTACACATTCGATTAAATCTTTGGTTGGATAAATTGTTTTAAGCGCTAAAGCAGCGTTTGCTAACACAACTTCTTTTTGTGCTTTGGTTGAATTTCCTTCTAAAACGCTTAAAAATATTTTAGAATTTTCTTCGATTGATTTTCCGCCTTTTATCTCATCAGGTTGAAGAATACTTAAACCAAAATCTTTACTTTCTAAAACAAATTCACCCGAATTATTGTACACTTTTGTAGGAGATGTCAACGAAATTTCGTCATAACCAGCCAAGGCAGTTGAAATCGAATATTGCACACCCGAATTTTGCATCACATAATGATATAATCGAGCAGTTTTGACATCATATGTTCCCAAATTTTGAAATTCTGGTTGAACTGGATTTACCAAAGGTCCCATCAAATTGAAAAATGTTTTTACCGCCAAACCTTTTCTAATCGGAGCAACTTTCGCTAAAGCTGGATGAAAAAGTGGTGCATGTAAAAATGTAATTCCAACTTCTTCAAATTCACGTTTTAGTTTATCTTGATTAACAGAAAATTCATAACCAAAATTATCCAACATATTCGAAGAACCGCTCACAGACGATGCTCCATAATTTCCTTGTTTGATAATTTTCTCGCCAGCTCCAGCCAAAACAAAACAACTTAATGTCGAAATATTAAAGGTATCTTTCCCATCACCTCCCGTTCCTACAACATCAATCGCTTGTTTTGGCAAATCAACTTTGATACATAAATCTAACAAAGCTCGGCGATAACCTTTTAATTCCTCCAATGTAATGTTGCGCATATTAAAAATGGTAACAAAAGAAGCTAATTCGACTGCTGAATATTTTTCTTCCGAAATTTCCACCATAATTTGATATGCTTCATCTTCGCTCAAAGTATAATTTTCGAATAATAAATTTAATAATTTTTTCATCGTTTTAAGCTTCTAACCAATTCTTAATCATCTCATCTCCAAGTGGCGTCAAAATAGATTCTGGATGAAACTGAACACCGCGAACATCATAGGTTTTGTGACGCAAAGCCATGATTTCTCCTTTTGGACCAATTGCTGTAATTTCTAATTCTTCAGGAAAATCTTCGTTCGAAACTACCCAAGAATGGTAACGTCCAACTTCTAATTTTTTCGGTAAATTATTGAATAACACTTCATCTTTTATCACTTCAATAGTTGATTCAACTCCGTGAAAAACTTCTCGTGTATTTAATAATTTCCCTCCAAAAACTTCTCCAATTGCTTGTTGACCTAAACAAACTCCAAAAATAGATTTTGTTGCAGCATATTTTTCGATGATTGGTTTCAATAAATTGGCTTCATCAGGAACTCCTGGACCAGGAGAAAGTAATATTTTATCATAATTATTTACTTCTTCCAAAGCGATTCCATCATTACGAACAACGGTAATATCATCGGCGAATTTCTTTAGCGAATGCACTAAATTATAGGTGAACGAATCGTAATTATCGATAACTAAAATTTTCATAGTTTATAGATTTTGAGCGATTTCTATTGAGCGACGAAGCGCTCCTAATTTATGATTGACTTCTTGTAATTCATTTTCTTCGACCGACTTGGAAACAACTCCAGCACCAGCCTGAAAATATAAGGTATTTTGTTTGCTGACGAACGTACGAATCGCAATCGCCATATTGATATCTCCGTTGAATCCTAAATAGCCAATCCCGCCACCATAAACGCCACGATTTTGATTTTCGTAACCGTCTAACAATTCCATTGCTTTGAATTTTGGCGCGCCAGAAAGTGTTCCGGCAGGAAAAGAATCTGCAAAAACTTTCATTGTATTCACGCTTGGATCTAATTGCGCAGTCACTTTCGAAACCATGTGAATCACATGCGAGAAATACTGAATTTCTTTGTATTGTGCGACTTTTACATCAGCAGAATTTCGACTCAAATCGTTACGTGCCAAATCGACTAACATCACATGTTCCTCGTTTTCTTTTGGATCGGCGATTAATTTTTCGGTTAATTCTTTGTCCAAAGTTGGACTTCCTGTTCTACGAACAGTTCCTGCAATTGGATGAATTTCTGCATGATTATTATTGATGATAATTTGCGCTTCTGGCGAAGAACCGAAGATTTTATAATTTCCATAATCGAAATAAAACAAATAAGGCGAAGGATTTACAGAGCGTAAAATGCGGTAAACATTGAATTCGTCCCCCGAAAACTTTTGTTTGAATTGGCGAGAAGGAACAATTTGGAAAACATCTCCACGGAAACAAGATTGTTTACATTTTGTCACCATTTCTTTAAATTCATCATCTGTTAAATTCGATTGAATTTCAGATTCGACATTAAATGGATATTCAATAATTGATTTGTTATTGATAACACTTTTAATTTCAGAAAACTTAGAAGTTGTTTCATCATTTTGATATTCGATAAACTGAATTTCGTTATGAAAATGATTGAAGACCACAATATTTTGATAGAATGAATATGAAAATTCTGGGATCGTTGCTTCATTTCCTTTAGATGAAAATTTTACTGTTTCGAAATGAGGAATCGCATCCCAAGCAATGTATCCGAATAAACCATTTACAGGTAAATCTTCTCCATTTTGAATAGCAAATTGAGAGGTGAATTCTTTGAATTTTTCTGTCAATTCTTGAGCATTCAACGTATATTCTTTTGTTTCTCCATTCGCATACGTTTCATTTACCATTCCGTTTGTAACCTTAAAAGTTGCGATCGGATTAAGGCAAATAAAAGAGCTAGCATCTGTCTTCGAATGATAGTCAGAACTCTCTAATAATAAGGCATTCGGATAAATATCTCGAAGTTTCAAATAAAGCTGAACAGGAGTCGTTAAATCCGCTAAAACAGTTTCTTTCTGTATGTTAAAAGTTAAATTCATTTGTTAAATATTTAGGTTTAGAGCACAAAAAAAGGCTTGTCGGTTACGACAAGCCTTTTCTACATATAACTGCATAGAGGTCTTACGAACCAACGTTTTGTTGTCCGATATTCCACCACCAGTTATTTGTAAATAATGTTTTCATTGTGACAAATTTAGAAAGGATTTTGAATTGTACAAATTATTTTTTGATAAATTTTTTAGTTGACTCAACAATTAATATTTTTGAGTAAATAATAAAAACACAAACAAAATGGAATATAATTATAACAATCTGATTGTTGAAGTAGAAAATAAAATTGCGTTAGTTACTTTAAATCGTCCGCAAGCGTTAAATGCATTGAACAAAGATTTATTAGATGATATCTCAAACTTTTTTACTGATGCGGATTCTGATCCCGCTATTCGAGTAATTATTTTGACTGGTTCTGGTGAAAAATCTTTTGTTGCTGGTGCTGATATCAAAGAATTTGCAAATTTTGATGGTCGTCAAGGAGAGCAATTAGCTGCAAAAGGTCAAGAAAATGTTTTTGATAAAATTGAAAATTCTAAAAAACCTGTAATCGCTGCAGTTAATGGTTTCGCTTTAGGTGGAGGTTTAGAATTGGCGATGGCGTCCCATTTTCGTATTGCATCAACCAATGCAAAATTAGGATTACCAGAGGTTACATTAGGTTTGATCCCTGGTTATGGAGGAACGCAACGTTTGCCAAAATTAATTGGAAAAGGTCGTGCAATGCAGGCAATTATGACAGCAGATATGTTTACAGCTGAACGTGCATATGAGATTGGTTTAGTGAACGAAGTCGTGGAACAAGCTGAATTAATCAACCGTGCGAAAGAAATTGCGACTAAAATCTCTAGAAATTCTTCTGTAGCGATTCGTCATGCAATTAGAGCGATTAATGCGTCGGATAAAGACAATGGTTTTGAGGTTGAAATTGAAAGTTTCGGAAATTTATTTGATGAAGAAGATTTCAAAGAAGGAACAACTGCTTTTGTAGAGAAAAGAAAACCTAATTTTAAGTAAATTTTAATTTAAAATAGTTCATATAAAAGCTTCAAGATTACTTGAAGCTTTTTAATTTTACATCATGAAAAAAATAGTTGTTGGATTCATTTTGATGATGAGTTCTGTTGTGTTTTCACAAGAAATTTATCAAGTTATAGCACAAGAAGGATTGACTGTTAGAACAAGTCCGAATGGAAAACGAATTGGTAAAATTCCGTACGGTTATCCCGTTAAAATTTCAGAAAAAGGTGAAGCGTTTGCAATCAAAGATAATGGGAAAGCAAAAAGTGGAAATTGGGTGAAATTGGATGTTAGCTCGTCTAAATTAATTCTGGATGAAGGTGTTAGTGACTCTTCTGTTCAAGGCGATTTGTATGCATTTAGTGGTTATTTAATCACGCAACAAAATTTTGTCAATCAATTCGAAACAGAAATTTCTACACACCCAGCTTTTAGCGAATTTTATTTAGCTACAGCTTATAAATGTTTCGCAATTAAAGGCGATTTTTTTGGAGATGGCGTGGTGGATTATTTGTATCGAATGATTGATACAAAAGGAAATGTACGTTTATTTATAGTAAACAATCTAAAAAAAGGAAGTCAAATTTATGGTTTGGGAGGAGCAAAAGATCCGTTCAAAATTACAAATTATGATTTCGGAACGTTGATGATGATTCCAAAAGGAACGCCACTTTATTCGAATTATAAAGATGGAGTTAAACGAAATTTAAATGGAGTTTCTAAAAATGAAATCGTAACTTTAGATTATGATGCGATTTATGTGCATCAAGATAATGCGAAAGAAGGCGGATTTATTTACCGAAAAGATGGTAAATGGAATTGGTTGAATCAAAAATAAAATAATTATGCAAAATATAGAAGGTAAAGTAGCTTATATAACGGGCGGAACAAAAGGAATTGGATTAGGAATTGCAAAATCATTGGTAGAAAATGGTTTAAAAGTAGCAATTTCTGGACGAAATATTGATGATGTTGAAAAAGCGCGTCACTATTTAGGAAATCAAAATGTGTTGGCAATTCAGTCGGATGTGAGACATTTCGAAGATGAACAAAATGCAATTGAGCAGATTATTTCTGCGTTTGGACGTTTGGATATTGTCATTGCAAATGCTGGTTTAGGGAAGTTTGCTCCAGTTGATGAACTTTCTTTAGAAGATTGGAATGCGATGATTGATACAAATTTGACGGGAGTTTTTCATACGATAAAAGCTTCAGTTGAAGCATTAAAAGTTTCGAAAGGATATTATATTTCGATTGCTTCTTTGGCTGGAACAAATTTCTTTGCGAATGGAGCTGGTTACAATGCTTCGAAATTTGGCGTTGTTGGTTTTACGCAGGCTGCGATGTTAGATTTGAGAAATTATGATATCAAATGTACAACGATTATGCCTGGTTCTGTGACTTCAAATTTTAATGATCATGTGCCAAATTCTGAGGATGGATGGAAAATTCAGCCCGAAGATTTAGGACAAATGGTCGTTGATTTATTGAAAATGAATCCAAATGTTTTGCCAAGTAAAATAGAAGTTCGTCCTACGAAAACAAAATAATTTAAAGATCTCGATAAGAGATCTTTTTTTATGAAGAAAATATTTCGTAATTACCAATAGTTTACATAGTTTCGTGGAAAAATAAGAAATACAATAAAGGTATTTTTTTAATGAATCCTTTTTAATGAGTTTTAAAAAATCAGTCAATCATTTTCGTCGTACAATTATGCGTCGATTAACAGGAGGAATAGGTGATGGTAATTTACCAAAAGTAGACAAAGAAAAACCTCTTGAACTTAATAGAGTGCTGATAAACAGACCCAATCAGCGTCTGGGGAATATTCTATTGATTACACCTTTGATTCAGGAAATTATCCGATATAATCCAGATGTTAAAATTGACTTATTTGTAAAAGGAAAGGTCGCTCCGATTATTTTTGAGAACTATCCTCAAGTTGATCAAATTATAGAATTACCTAAAAAACCTTTCAAAGAATTGATTCAATACGCTAAAGTTTGGCTAAAAATCAAGAAAAAGGATTACGATTTAGTGATTAATGTTGATAAAAATTCATCTTCAGGACGACTTTCAACTTCTTTTGCGAATTCTAAATATAAAATTTTCGGAAATGAATTTGAAATGAATTTGAATCAAGAAATTCATATTCATCAAGCACAATATCCAGTTCATCAATTCAGAAAATATTTAGAATTATTTAAAAATCAAGAAGAAACTCTAAATATTCCAACTCTAAATATTCAGTTAACAGAGCAAGAGTCTACGAAAGGAATAGAAATGTTAAATGATTTGATTCAAGATCCTTCAAAGAAAACGTTGGCATTTTTTACGTATGCAACTGGTGCAAAATGTTATGATGAAGAATGGTGGACAGAATTTTACAATTTATTTTATCCAAAATATTCGCAAGAATATAATTTAATTGAAATTTTACCTGTCGAAAATATTTCGATGTTAAATCATAGATTGCCTACTTATTACAGTAAAGATGTGAGAGAAATTGCAGCCGTGATGAAAAGTTGCGAATTTGTGATTGCAGCCGATTCTGGTATGATGCATTTGAGTTGTGCCGCGCCTACAAAAACAATTGGTTTGTTTAAGTGTGAAAACTTTTTGGCACGTTATAAACCTTATGGAAACGGGAATGCTGTAGTCTTGATTAATAATGAAGATAAGGGTATTCTTGTTCAAGAAATGGATAAATTATTGGTTTAAAAAAGCTGTTTTTTATCATTGAATAAAGTTTGTATCGATTTGATATGAACTAAATTAGCTATTTCAAAAATATTTTAATTTCGTTTGATTATTTCATAGCTTTGTCCTCAGAAATAATACAAAAATGTCAACAGAGTTTACAATTATCATCCCAATTTATAATGAGGAAGATAACTTGATAAGATTGGAAGAAACAATGAATCAATATCTGTCAAAGTCAATAAAACAGACTGAAATTTTATTGATTAATGATGGATCTAAAGACAAAAGTTTGGCTCTTATTAAAGAGATTTGTAATAGAAATCAAGCTTTTCATTATATCTCTTTTGACAAAAACTATGGTTTATCTGCTGCTATAAAAGCTGGTTTTGATACAGTGCAATCAAAATGGGTTGGTTATATCGATGCTGATTTACAGACTGATCCAGAAGATTTCAATAAATTATTAGCGTTAGCAGATCAATATGATTTGGTGACTGGAGTTCGTGCAGATCGCAAAGATTCTTTCGTGAAAAACATGTCATCTAAAATTGCCAACTCTATTCGTAGAGCATTTACTAATGACGGAATGGATGATACGGGTTGTCCATTAAAAGTTATAGATGCTGAAAAAGCGAAGAAAATTCCGATGTTCAAAGGATTGCACCGTTTTTTACCAGCTATGATTTTATTACAAAATGGAACGGTTACTCAAGTTCCTGTCAAACATTTTCCTCGTATCGCGGGCAAATCAAAATTCAATTTATGGAACCGTTTATTAGGGCCGTTAATGGATTGTTTTGCATTTGTTTGGATGAAGAAAAAATACATCAATTATAAAATTCAAGAAAGAGCGTAATGCCAAATTGGGTTATCATCAGTATTGGTTTTCTTGCACAAGCACTTTTTTCGAGTCGTCTTATTTTACAATGGATTGTTTCTGAAAAGAATAAGAAAGTTCTTACACCAAAATTATTTTGGGAAGTTAGCTTGTTTGCCTCTGTTTTGCTATTTTTATATGGTTATTTACGTCATGATTTTTCGATTATGTTGGGACAAACATTGACGTATTATATCTATATCAGAAATATTCAACTACAAAATCATTGGAAAGAATTTCCGAAAATAGTACGCATTTTCTTGTATATTTTTCCTGCATTAATTGTTTTATATGGTTTCAATAACGGAATTTTTGATGTAGATTTATTATTCAAAAACGAAAAAATTCCGATGTGGCTTTTATCTTTAGGAGTCGTATCTCAGGTACTTTTCACATTTCGTTTCGTCTATCAATGGATTTATTCCGAACGAAAACACGAATCGCAATTACCAATGGGATTTTGGGCAATTAGTTTAACAGGATCATTGTTGATTTTAACTTACGCGATTATTCGAAAAGATCCCGTTTTATTTGTTGGTCATTTTATGGGATTTATCGTTTATGCTCGAAATATATTAATCAAACGAAAAGAAAAAAATGGTTCAGTGGATTAAGCAAAATTCAGTTTTATTTTTAATCATCGTAACAATTTTGATGTTGTTTGTCAATCTTGGTGTTTTACAAACGAACATTATGGAAGCTCGAAACATTATTTCGGCGCGAGAAATGGTACATGATGGAAATTGGATTTTTACCACGCTTAACGGTTTGCCTCGTTATGAAAAGCCTCCTTTACCAACTTGGATTACGGCTGCTTTTGGAAGTGTTTTTGGTTTCGAAAACTTTTTTTGGTTACGCATTCCAGTTGTTCTAATTACCATTTTATTGGTCGTTTGGTTCTATAAAACATTAACGCATTTCGATTTAACAAAACAACAAGTTGTTAATTCATCATTGGTTTTAATCACTTCATTTTACGTGTTTTTCTCTGGAAGAGACAACAATTGGGACATGTACACGCATAGTTTTGTGATGGGAGCGATATTGTTTTTGGTGAAAGAATTTCAATCATCAAAATTTAATTTTTTCAACTTTATTGCTGCATTTTTCTTGTTAGGATGTTCGATAATGAGCAAAGGTCCAGTTTCGTTGTATGCGTTATTTTTACCGTTTTTAATTGCTTATTTTATTGTTTATAGATACAAATTAGGAAAAAATTTAGGAATCACAATTTTAACGATAATATTAGGTTGCGTCGTAGGATTTGCATGGATGATGTATGTTAAATATTTTGATGCAGCACATTTTTTAGCCGCTTCTCAAAAGGAAGTAAATAATTGGCACAGTTACAATACTCGCCCAATTTATTACTATTGGAGTTTCTTTACACAATCGGGTTTATGGACAATTCCAGCTTTGGTAAGTTTGATTTATCCTTATCTCAAAAGTAAAGTTGCAAACAGAAAAGCTTATCAATTTGCTTGGTTATGGACAATTTTATCGGTGGTTTTATTGTCTGTAATTCCAGAAAAAAAATCAAGATATTTATTGCCAGTTTTAATTCCATTAGCGATGAATATTGGCTTTTATATCGAATATTTACGATTAGAATTTAAAAATTTATCAAATAAAACCGAACGATATTTTACCAATTTTACGTTTGGTTTATACGGAATAATAGGAGTTGCGATTTCAGTTGGTGTTTTTATTTATACAAAAGATCGTTTGTCAGAATTTTTAGTTTGGTCGATTCCTTTTGCTGTTGTTGGATTAATTTTAGGAATTTCAATTTTTAAAGGATTAAAGATAAAATCATTTGAACAGATATTTTACTCAACTATTTTATTGATGTGCTCGGTTGTAGCATTTGGATTTCCACTTTCTAAATTAACTTTTTCCGAAGAGTTGTATTCTTCTGCTAAAAATCTAAAGAAATTAGAACAGCAAAATCAAATTAAAACATACGAATGGCAAAGTTTTGTTCCAGAAATAGTGTTGGATTATGGGACTTCAATTCCCGCAATTAACGATGGAAAGAAAACTATTTTCCCGAAAGAAGAGAAGTTTGGAATGTTAGCAAGTCTGTCAGATTCTACTTTTTTTGCGGATCATTTCAATAATTATTCAATCAAAAAAATTGGTGTGGTCGATTTGAATCATTCTTCGAAAGGTCAAAAAAATTATAACGATCGTATTCAAAGAAACTATTATTTGATTCAAAAAAAGTGATTAAATTTCGAGTAAAATTTTTAGCTTAAATTTTCGTTATTCTAATAAAATCTTTTGCAGTTTCGGATTCTATTTTTTCTATGTTTTTGGTTAGTGAACAGTTTTGTTTTTGCTCAACATTTTGGGTGGAAAAATCCTAATTTTAAACAAGATTCTGTTCAACTTTCTGATACGATAAAGCTAAAAAATAAAGGAATTTTATCCGAAAAATTTCAAATTTTAGATTCGACAGGAAATCCCATTTCAAAAGAATTTTATACGATAAATTTCGAACGAAACGAAGTTTATTTTAATTCATCAATCGCCAAACAAATGGTGAAAATTCAGTATTTCGTTAATCCAAAATTAGCAGAATCTGTTTTTTATGCTAAAAATCCGAGCATTATTGTCAACGATGCGAAACCAGTTGATATTTTTCATCAAATAGAACCGAATTCAAAACAAGCGAACAAAGATGTTTTTGATGGTTTGAATAGCAAAGGTTCAATGGTTCGTGGAATTCGTTTTGGAAATAATCAAAGTGCGTCTGTGCAATCTTCTTTGGATTTGGAATTGTCTGGAAAATTATCGGACGATATTACGGTAAATGCAGCAATTGCGGATAATAATGTGCCAATAGAATCGGATGGATACACGCAAAATTTGCAAGAATTTGACAAAGTTTACATTGAATTAGCGAGTAAAAACTCAAAAATTCGAGCTGGTCATATTGATATTAATACAAATCAAGAAAGAGATTTTTTCAATCCATTTAATCAAAAAGTAACAGGTTTACAATTATCAACTCAGTTGAAAGGCGAAAAGTCGTCGACCAATATTTTTGCTTCGGGAAGTATTACACGAGGCGAATTTATGCGCGTTAATTTTGTTGGACAAGACGGAAATCAAGGTCCTTACAGGCTTTCTGGAAAAAATAACGAATTGTATGTGATTATTATTTCGGGAAGTGAAAAAGTATATATTGATGGCGTTTTGTTGGAGCGAGGAGAGCAAAATGATTATGTGATTAATTACAATACGGGCGAAATTTCTTTTACTTCAAATCGATTGATTACCGCAAATACGCGCATTAATGTGGAGTATTTGTACAATTCTCGAAATTATTCACAAGTTTTACTTTATGGAGGCGCTGAATACGAATCGGAACGATTAAAATTGTCAGGTTTTTTCTTTTCTCAAGGAGATTCGAAAAATAATTCGCTTGGAAATGATTTGACAGATGCTGAAAAGCAAATTTTGGCAAATGCAGGAAATGATCCTGATAAAATGTACACAGTTTCTGCTGAGAAAACGACCTATGATTCGAATAAAATCTTGTATCGAAAAGTAAATCAAAATGGCTTAGATATTTTCGAATATTCGACGGATCCAAATGATGGATTGTATCAAGTGGCTTTCACGTATGTTGGTGCGAATCAGGGAAGTTATCGACAAATAAATGCGAATCAAAACGGAAAAGTTTTTCAATATAACGAAGCAATTGCTGGAGTTTTACAAGGTGATTATGAACCAATAAAGCAATTAATTTCGCCTAAAAAATTGCAGATTTATACGTTGAATGGTCAATATCAATTGAAAAATAATGGAAATATTGGTTTTAATTTAGGTTTGAGTAATTATGATCAAAATTTATTTTCTTCAATTGATGATCAAAACAATTCTGGTTTAGCAACTCGTGTTTATGGTGAAAAAACATTTTCTTTCAAAAATTGGAAAATTACACCTTATGCAGAATGGAATTTTATCAACAAAAATTATAAAAGTGCCGAGCGTTTACGAGCTGTTGAATTTGCTCGAGATTTTAATTTGGAACAAGAATTAAGTGGTGTTAATCAGAATTTTATTACGGCGAAAATTAATTCATCTTGGAAAGAAAAATTTACTGCACAATATAAATTCGATTATCTTGAAAATACTGGTTTGTACAAAGGTTTGAGAAATCAACTTGATGCGAATTACAAAACTGAAAAAGATGAAATTGTTGCGCAAGCAAATATTTTGTCAACAAAAGCAACGTTTCAAAATACCAATTTCGCGCGTTATATGGTGGATGGAAAACGAAAAATTGGAAATAAATTTTGGGTTGGAGCAAGAGTTTGGGGCGAAAATAATGACATGGATGATTTGACAAAAAATCAAAAATCAGATTTGAGTTTTAAATGGAATGAATTTCAATTGAAAGGAGGTTTTGCAGATTCGATAGGTCATAAAATTGATTTGACGGTTTATCAACGTCAAGACGATTCGGTTCGTTTAGGAACTTGGCAAAATATTCAACAAAGTAAAGGTGCTATTTTTAATTCAACTTTAATCCAAAAACAAAATCATCAATTAAGTTTAAATTTCCATTATCGACGAGTTAATTATCAATTTTTAGATGCGCCGAACGAAGATTTTATGACAGGAAGCGTAAAGTGGTACAAAGCTTTTTTTAATCAAGGTTTACAGTTAAATGTAGATTATGAAGTGGGAAGTGGAGTAGAACCGCAGCGTGAATTTCAGTACGTAAAAGTTTCGGATGGAATGGGAATTTACAAATGGACGGATTATAACGGTGATGGAATTGAGCAAATTGATGAGTTTGAAGTGGCAGAATTTATCGATCAAGCAAATTATATTCGCGTTTATACGAACACAATTGAGTATTTGAAAACGAATAAAAATCAATTCAATTTTACGTTGCGTTTTCGTCCAAAACAAGTTTTCAATACCGAAAATGAATTTTGGAATCGTTGGATGTTTCAGCAAAATATCTCGGCAAGTAATTCGTTGCGCAAGGAAGGAACGACCTTAGAATGGAATCCTTTTACAAATTCTACTCAAATTTTAGGCAAAACAAGAAGTATTCGTTCGTCGATTTTCTTTAATCAAGGAACACAATATAAATGGTCGTCGAATTTTATTTACAATCAACAACAATCCCAAACCTATGTTTATACAGGTTCTGAATACCGTGATTCGGACAGTTATTTGTTACAAACACGTTATAAGATTTTGCAAGATTTAATCGCAAGTTTCGATACCGAATATATGGTGATTAACAGCGATTCTGAATTATTTTTGAGTAGAAGATATAAGTTAAATAATCTTCGTTTATCACCAAAAATGACTTATCAAACAGAAAAAAATCTTGTTGCGTCATTGTTTTATAATTATCAAAATAAGAAGAATGTTTCGGGTGAAGAGCAATTAAATCAGTCAGATTTAGGAACAGAAATTCAATGGAATAGTTCGGATAAAATGAGTTTGTTGGGAAGTTTTAGTTTTATCAATAATAAATTTATCGGAAATCAAGAATCTGTTGTTGGAAATCAAATGATGGAAGGTTTACGCGCTGGAAATAATTTTGTTTGGCAGTTACAAATTCAACGACAAATCACAAGTTTTTTGCAATTGAATATTTCATATGATGGACGAAAAACTGAAGAAAATAAACCAATACATACTGGAAGTGTGCAAGTACAAGCGAGGTTTTAGTCTCCGCCACCGCATCCTCCACAACCGCTACCACAAGAACTACCGCAGCTACTACCACACGAGCTATCAGAATTTCCACTTCCACAAGAACCATGAGTTCCTGAGTTGTTTTGAGGCATAGAGTAAAAAGCATTCATAGAGATAACTAATGTTGGAACTAAGACAACGCTACCTAAAAATAAAAATTGCCAATCCAAACTACTTTTAGTTTCTTCTGAAACATAGCTATGGTAATGACGAGGTAAAATATTTTGAAAGAATAAATTGATTAAGAAAATTAAATAAAAAATAATTGCAATTGCTAAAATAATCGTGAATATTGTGATATATAGAATAGGTTTGTCTCTTACAAATCCTGTCACAATACGTGTGAAAGAAAGTAGAAGAACAACGTTTAAAATAGAAAAATTTAGTAAAAATAATTTAGCAAAAAAATTAGATTTTAAAATGTACTTTTTAAACGCCAACATTGCGTTTGAGATATTATTAAAAAGAGGAGTAGAAGATAACAGTTGAAAGACTTCTAAATAAGTGAGTCCTTTTTTTGTTGCTTTTATTTGTTTAATAACGACAGCTTCTTCATTAGAGTGAGCTTTTGCATGTGTAGAAACATACAATTTGTCATTCAAAAAATAAAGAGATTCTTCATGAATCATTTTATTTATTAACATTAGAATTGAATCTTTCAAACCATCATTTTTTAGAAATACTAATTCGCTTGGTAAAAGATTGAAAATAAAAGAAGAATTGTCAAAGTGTTGAGTTAAACTGTTTAATTTTCTATGATTGTAAAACGAAAGAAACCCAAACGCGACTAAACTTATAAGGATTATTCCAATAAAAAATTCTTCAGAATTAACAGTTGAATAGAATGGTTTTAAGATAAAATAAAAAGGAATTGTTAGCGCGATAAAAATATTGAGCCCAATAATAAGAGCTGTTCGCAATTTGAAATTACTTTTCTTAAGATTTAAACTATCGAACATTGACGAATATTCCCAAATACTTTTGTCTTGCTCGCCAAAATGTTGAAGATATAATTCTTTAGTTCGTTTTTTTGCATTTACAAAAGTTTCAAAATCTTCCTTATTGTGCGTTGATGGCACGTGTTGAATTTTTTTTCCTAATAGTTTACAAAATTTATTATACGATTTTGTAAAAATTAAATGTTGATGCCAAACCGTATCTACAATTTCTGATGGAGAAACCATTTCATCATTGATTGCAGCTAAAAACATGAACTTTTTGTACTCTAAAATTGCTTTTTGAGTAAACTCATATGTCCAATAATTTTCTTTAGCTAACCGAACTGTAAAACCGTAATTATCATTTTTAGAATCGAATTCAAATGCTAATGTATCATTCCAAATTTTATCAAAATTCATAAGTGTCGTTTAGAAAATTAACTGTTAACAAAATAAATTAATTCAATTTGTTATCAGTTAATAGTTGATTAAAGTTAATCATTTTTTACATTCTATTTACTTCATCTTGATTTCCAGTTTCGCGATTTATTACGGATAATTTATTACTTCCGAATTTATAATTCAATCCAATTCTTATGCTTTGCGAATCCCATACATTGGCAAAAGTTTGTACGATTCCATTGTTATTTTGTGATAAATATTCTTGCGCTTTGAAAATATCTGTAGCATTCAAACTCAATTCTAATTTTTTATCTAACATCAAATATTTGAAAGAAAGATTGAAACGTGCATAAGGTTTTAGTTTATAATTTTGGAAAGTTTCTCCAAAATTTTGAAAATAAATCAAATTAATAAACATTGTTTTTTGATGATTAAGCGTAAAATCATTTGTCGAAAATAATGAACTCGACCAACCTTTGAATCGCTTAGAAGAAATTGCGACATTTGAGCTCGAATAAGAAACTTCAAAAGTAGTAACGCTTGACCACCATTTTGTAGGATTAATTGTCATATTTTGGCTCAAACCAAAGCTATCCGAATCTACAAAATTCATCCAAACAAAAGTATTATGTTTTGTACTCTCATCAATGATTGAAGCTTGATTGACACCATCTCTTAAACTTGAATAATAAAGTCGCGTATCAAACTTTTTGTAAGTAAAAGTAAGTTCTAAATTGTGTGTAAAAGCTGGTTTCAAGAAAGGATTTCCTTCGTTGTAAACATATTCGTTTTGGATCATTCGAAAAGGATTTAAACTTTCGTAATTTGGACGATTGATACGACGCGAATAATTAATTCCTAAACTTTTGCTTTTATCAAAAGTATGCAATAAATAAAATGACGGAAACAGTTTGATATAATCTGTTTTGTTCGTTTGATTATTTTCTCTCGAAAAACCTTCTGTTTGCGTTACTTCTAACCTCAAACCAGCTTGCATTTGCCATTTTTCTCCAAACTTTTTACTTCCGTTCAAATAAATTGCTTCGTTATTTTCTTTGTATTTGAAAAGATTCGACAAATTTTCATCAAATGTATAGTTGTAATTTTCGTCTGCTTTATATGCTTCAACCAAATTATTTGATTTTGATTGCGAAAATTTAGCACCAAAACTCCAATTGAAATTTGTTAATGGAAGTTCTACATCAATTTTTGAAGAAAAATTCTCAATTCGATTGTTTAAATTACTTTTTCCACCAAAAAAAGAATCTTCTATTAACTGATTATTTTTGTAAGAATTGGTTGCATAAGTTCTATTCATTGGAGATGAATAATTGGCGTAATCGGCATCAAACGAAATCTTTTTACCTAATGAATCAAGTGCAAATTCTGAATAAAGATTGACCAAAGATTGATTTGTTTTACCATTTTCGAATGAATTTCCTTTATTTGTTTGATAAATTTCGTTCGCTAAATTCTTGAAAAACATTTCTTGTGGATTTTCTGAATTATATTTCGAATTGTTGAACGAAAATTTAGAACCAATTGTCCATTTATCGGTTAATTTATAATCAACAGAGAATCGTCCTCCAAGATATTTATTAATATAATCTGTGTAAGAAATGTTGTGTCTGCGCGCATCGGAGAAAAATAATTCGTTGTTCCATGTTCTTAGAAATCTTCTATCTCCAGCATTCAACGAAGTCTGAATTGTCCATTTATCTTTTTGTAAATTGTAAGCTGCATTGTAGCGTTCTGTGTTTCTTTTACTTCGCGTATATGACGCTCCAATAGTGG
Source organism: Empedobacter sp. R750 (assembly GCF_030324345.1). Classification (NCBI taxonomy): domain Bacteria; kingdom Pseudomonadati; phylum Bacteroidota; class Flavobacteriia; order Flavobacteriales; family Weeksellaceae; genus Empedobacter; species Empedobacter sp. R750. The sequence continues at coordinate 97,160 of NZ_JACAGF010000006.1, forward strand.
AATTCCAGCTATTATTTTTTATTTTTTTGGTTACAATATTTACAATTCCACTATTTCCTTCTGCTTCATATTTTGCAGGCGGAGTCGTAATGACTTCAATTTTTGAAATATCAGAAGCGCTCATACTTTCCAAATAATTAATCAAATCCGTTTGCGACATATAAGTTGGTTTGTCATCAATCAAAACCATTACAGAATTTTTTCCAGAAACCGCAATATTGTCATTTGTTACATTCAAACCAGGAGTGACGCGCAAAACATCCATTGCAGTTCCGCCAGCAGCTGAAGTAGAATTTTCTACATTGAAAACAAAACGATCGATTTTTCGCTCCATGATTTTCTTTTCCGCTCCAACGACAACTTCTCTCAAGTTTGTAGATGTTTTAATTTCAATCTTTCCTAAATCGATAGAATTATTCAATTGAATATCTTTCTGAAAAACAATTTCTTCAAAATAGTTGATTTCAAATTTGTACGTATTTTTCTTTGCTTCAATAGCGAACTTTCCAAGTTCATCTGTTGTTAAATTGATGATTGTATCTTGATTAGATAAGGTTATATCAACATAAGGAAGCGCTTTGTTTTGCTCCATAACTTCGCCTGTTAAAGTATAATTTTGAGCAAATAGAAAACTTGAGCTAAATAAAATGATAAGTTGAATAAATGTTTTCATGTTGAATTAATTTTAAACAAATATTCTCCAAATCGATTCTTTTTGAACTTTAAAATCGACAAACCCTATTATATTATCGACGAATTTGATTAAAACCAAAAACCTCGAGAGATTCTCGAGGTTTTTGGTTAATTTATTTTTCCTTCATAATAAACAGGATTTCCTTTTTCGTCGAAACCAATTATGGTTAATTGATAATCTTTTGGTTTATCGTTGTTGAAATATTCGATAATCGTTTCTTTATTTGGTTCTGAGATTAAATTTGGATTCCAGTAAATAGTTTTTCTATTATCATTAGGAATATCTTTATATAAAGTTTCGTAATCGTCATTACTTAAAAAAGATGTAGTTTTATCATAACCTTTTACAGACAAAACATTAAGGGATTTTGAGGAAGAACTATCTCCCATATTACCTCTTCTAGTATAGATAGCAATTGCATTTCCAAGTAAACCAGCGCCTTTGAAAATTTTTACCATTGCAATATCATTTATATTAATACCACTAAGAGTTTCGTTAGAAAGTCGCATTTCATCTAAATAAACGGTTGCATTTCCGTTTCGAATCATTGGTGTTATAACACCTTGTTTTAGAGTAGTAGTTAATCCGGGTACTCTTCCAGCTAAAAAATCAAAAATATTATTGGAAGCATTAGCATTTTGATTATCATTCACAAAATCAATAACCGTTTCATTAATACTTTTGAACATTGAGCTACTTAATTCATTGTTCATTTTTTCCGTTTTCGAAACAATTTGAGCTTTTACAATAGCTTCTTTTAGACGAATACTTTTGTCATTTATAATTTTATTTATTTTGATTTGTTCTGTTTGTGTTTTCTCTTCAGTAAGATTTTCATTTGATTTTATTTCTGTTAAAATATAATCAGTTGTAGGAAAATTAGAGTTAAATTTTATATGATTATATAAAGGTAGAACTGATAAAATAATCTTATCTTCTTGTTTTTTAGTTTTTTGAGATTGATTATTTAAATAATAATAAACATTAAAGTTATCATACGAAATAAAATTCTTCAATTCGAAATTTCCGTTAGAATCTGTTGAGGTAGGAATTAAAAATTTTTCTGAACCAGGATATTCTATGAAAAGGTTTAAGTCTGAATTTTTTAAATCTTGACCATTTAAATAAGCTTTTCCTTTATATGATAAATATGAACTCGAATTAGTGTTTGGTATTTTTTTAGAATTATTCATAAGGTCTTGCCAATTGTATCTTTTCCATTCTTCTGAAATTAATAAAACATCTAATGCTTCTTGATTATTCTTTTCCTGAAAATATTGATTTGGATTGTAGATAGGATTTATAATATCTTCGGTTAGCCAAAGAGAGGAAATAAAATTATTACTATGACTAGTTTTATCATTGATAACAGCTGCTAAAATTTGAGGAGTTTCAGATTTTAATGTAATAGTATTTATTGTTCTTGCTTCGTTATTAGTATCAAAATTGAGGTTAGGTTTTAATAATGTTTTATTATGGTTAATAAAGGCTAATCGTTGAGCTACCATATTATCATTAGCATCAAAAACGTAAAGTTGTAAAATTCCGCTATTTTTACTAAAGCTTGTATGTGGAATTTTTTGAGAAATAGTTTGAATATTCTTGGTGAATTTTACTGAATATACAATAGTATTATTAATTGTACCTATAACTTTATACCCTAATAATTGTTGGGTAATTCCTATACTTTTTAGTTGATAACCAATTTCATTTCCTTCATTAATTACTTTAAATGAAATTCCATCTTTTTTAGCAATTGGCAAATCAATAATTTGTTGATTTCCTTTTTCATCATTTACTTGTAATTGGTAAGTTTTATTTGGTTCTGCACGTAAATAAAACGCAGCAATATTTTCATCAAGATTATTGAATTTAATTATTTTGGTTGAAGGATTATTTTTTTCGAAAACAAAACCATTCCATTTTTCTGGTAAATCTCCAATAGATTTAAGTCTTACAGCAAATTTAGTTGTCTGATTTTCTATAAATGTTCCACCTTCAGAATAAACGAAAGCATTCCATTTTAGATCATTATTTTTAACTAATTTTAATTTAGACTTGGGATTGTAAATTAAAAGCGGTTTTATGTATTGAAAATCTTCAGAAAAATAAGTCATATAAGTTGTATAGGCTCTTATGTAATAGACATTTTCTTCTAAATCATCCTTAAGAGTAAAGCTTCCATCACTTTGACCACTAATTATTGGCAGTAGTTTTTTATCAATTAAAGTTTTATTCTTGTCATATAATTCGACAAAAAGATTAGTCGAAATATTACTTTTTTTGTATCCATCAAATACAAATGCCTTAAACCAAATATTTTCTCCAGCGATATAATCCTCTTTATTGAATAAGATATAAACCTTTTCTTGCGCATAATTTTCTTCAAGATTTTTAATAGCTAAATCAAGTTTGGTTTGTGCTTTTGTAAATAATGAAAATATCGAAATGATAATGAGAAAATAGAATTTCATTTATATTAATTATTTGGTTTTGTTAAGATAACAAAATAATCAATACTTTGAAATAGTAAATTATACAAACCAAAAAAACCTCGAGAGATTCTCGAGGTTTTTTGGTTTAATTTATTTTCCCTTCATAATAAACAGGATTTCCTTTTTCGTCGAAACCAATTATGGTTAATTGATAATCTTTTGGTTTATCATTGTTGAAATATTCTATTTCTGTGTTTTCTCCTGGAGCTGTATACAAATTAGGATTCCAAAATAAAGTGCTTCTTATATCATTTGGAATATCGTTGTAAAGCGACTCGTAATCATCATTGCTAAAATATGGCAGAGATTGATTGTAGCCACCAATCTGAATTAAATTATTTGGTAACATCGGCGTGTTATCAACTGGCGCATCACTTCCTCGTTTCGAATAAATTGCAATTGCATTTCCAAGTAAACCAGCGCCTTTGAAAATTTTTACCATCGCAATATCTCTAGGATTAATGCTCGTTAAATTATCCGAAGTCATTTTCATTTCGTTCCAATAAATTGCAACTTCAGAATTTCTGATTTTAGGAACTCCGTTAGAAACCGTTAATCCTGCAACTCGTCCAGCTAAAAAGTCCATAATATTTGTATAACCTTCTATTGGCTGAGATTCGTTTACAAAATCTATCACAGTTTCGTTTATATTATTGAACATTCCGCTACTTAATTCATTGTTCAGCTTCTCTGTTTTCGTTTTTTTGTCCGCTTTTACAACAACTTCTTTCAAGCGAATACTTTTATCATTGATAATTTTGATGTTCTGTTTATACGTATTTTGCTTCTCGACTTCCTCTTTATTCGTGATTTCTTCTAATAAATATGGCGTTGCTGGCAATTTAGATTTATAACTTGTGCTTTTATAATTTGGTACAACAGATAAAGTTAAAGTTCCATTATTGGCAGATTTTCCATTTTCCGAATTCAAGAAATAATTCATCGCCATTGGTCCATAATAAAACAAATTATTCATTTCGAAATTACCTTCGTAATCCGTATCAAGCGAAGCAAATTCTTTTCCATTATTTTGCATTTTATAGATAATACTCAACGAAGCATTACTCAATTCTCTTCCGTTATTATACACTTTTACTTTGTACGAAAGATATCTACGATCATTGTCAATAGTAGGTTTTACGATATTTCCAACCACTAAATCTTCCCAATTAAATCTTTTCCATTTTTCTGTTATTAAAAGCGCATCAAGATTTTCTGAGAATTCATTATTTTTAAAATATTGTGTCGGATGATTAATTTTCGAACTAAAATCTCGCGTCAACAACATCGCAGAAATTAAATTATCGTCATCATTATTTTTTTGATCTTTGATAACAGCCGAAAAATTAATTTCTTCAGGATATTTTACCTTAATTGTATTTAATTCTCGCGGATTTGTTGTTGTTTCGAAAGAAATTTCTGGTTTTTTGTATGATTCTTTTGGATTGATAAATATCAAACGATTGGCAACTTGAATATCATTTGCATCAAAAATGGCAATGTTCAAAATACCTTTATCATTGTCTAAAACCTCTTTTGGAACATAAGTAGAAACCGATTCCACACTTTTTACAATTTGAGAACTCATCACAAGTTCGTTGTTAATTGTTCCAATAATTTTATAATTCAATAAAGGATTTTCTTGATTGATACTTTTTAATTGAATCACAATATCTTTGCTATTTCGAACAACTTTTAACAGAATTCCATCTTTTTTAGCTTCGGGTAAATCAATAATTTGTTGATTTCCTTTTTCGTCATTCAATTGCACTTGATAAGATTTACCTTCTTCTGCTCTCAACGCAAAAGTCGCGACGTTTTCATCTAAATTATCAAATGTTGAAATTTTATTGGCAGGATTATTTTTCTCGAATACAAAACCATTCCATTTTTTTGGTAAATTTCCGTCTGACTTTAGTCTTACAGCAAATTTAGTTGTCTGATTTTGAATAAAATTCCCACCTTCAGCAAAAGCTTTCGCATTCCATTTTAAATTTGGATTTGGAACAAGTTTTAGCTTAGAATTTGGATTAAAAATTTTAATTTGATTGATGTATTGAAATTCTTCTGAAAAGAAAGTCATGTAAGTTGTATAGGCTCTTACAAAGTAAATTCCTTCCTCGTTTTCGTTTTTGGTATTCAGTGTTCCATCACTTTCTCCGTTCACAACAGGAACCAATTTTCGGTCGATTAATTTTTTGTCTTTATCGTATAATTCAACAATAAGATTTGTAGAAATTAAGCTCGGTTTGTAGCCATTTAATGTATAAGCTTTAAACCAAATATTGTCGCCAGCAATGTAATCTTCCTTATCAAATAATAAATAGACTTTTTCTTGAGCATAATTTGTATCCAGACTTTTTATGGCCGTTTCCAGTTTTGATTGCGCAAAAGTTGTAATCGAGCAAAAGTATAATGCGAGTAAATAAATATATTTCATGCGAGAATGATTAATCAAATAGAATGAATTTGAACTCTTAAAATTATCATTATTTAGACGATTTTCATTCATACTTTTTATTAAAGTTTATCATAACTTTTGATTGAATGATGATTTTTCTTCTCGAATAATGTTAATTTTTGTTAATGAATTTAATTAAAAGACATTAAATAAAAAAACCTCGAGAATTTCTCGAGGTTTTAAATTTATAAAGAAATGTTGTTGGATTAGATTCCGTCAACAATTGCATTTAATGTTGCAGATGGACGCATTGCAGCAGTTGTTTTAGCAAAATCTGCTTTGTAGTAACCACCAATATCTTGAGGTTTACCTTGCGCACCGATTAACTCTTCGTTAATTTTTGCTTCGTTTTCTTCCATAGCTTTTGCAACAGGAGCAAATTTAGCAGCTAAATCAGCATCTTTTGTTTGATTTGCTAACGCTTCTGCCCAGTACATTGCTAAATAGAAGTGAGAACCACGGTTATCAATAGTTCCTAATTTACGACCTGGAGATTTGTCAGTCGCTAAGAATTTAGCATTTGCTTCATCTAAAGCATCAGCTAAAGTTTGAGCTTTTGCGTTTCCTTGTGTTTGAGAAACGTGCTCTAAAGAAGCTTGTAATGCTAAGAACTCACCTAAAGAATCCCAACGTAAGTAACCTTCTTCTACGAATTGTTCGATGTGTTTTGGAGCAGATCCTCCCGCACCAGTTTCGAATAATCCACCTCCGTTCATTAACGGAACAATAGATAACATTTTAGCAGAAGTTCCTAATTCTAAAATCGGGAATAAATCTGTTAAGTAGTCACGTAAAACATTACCAGAAACAGAAATAGTATCTTTTCCTTCTCTTGCACGGCTTAAAGTTTCTTTCATAGCATCTTTAACGTCCATGATACGAATATCTAAACCTGTTGTATCGTGATCAGCTAAGTATTTTTCAACTTTTTTGATGATTTGTTGATCGTGAGCTCTTCCTTTATCTAACCAGAAAATTGCTGGAGTATCAGATAAACGAGATCTATTAACCGCTAATTTAACCCAGTCTTGAATAGGAGCGTCTTTCGTTTGAGACATTCTGAAAATATCAGAAGTTTCAACTTTTTGCTCTAATAAAGTGTTTCCGTTTACGTCTTCAACTTTGATAGTTCCGTTTGCAGGAGCTTGGAAAGTTTTGTCGTGAGAACCATATTCTTCCGCTTTTTGAGCCATTAATCCAACATTAGGAACTGAACCCATTGTTGTAGGATCTAAAGCTCCGTTAGCTTTCATATCGTCTACAACAGCTTCGTAGAAACCAGCGTAAGAACGGTCTGGAATGATCGCTACAGTATCTTCTTCAGCACCATCTTTGTTCCACATTTTACCTCCGTTTCTTACCAATGCAGCCATAGATGCGTCAACAATAATATCAGAAGGAACATGGAAGTTCGTAATTCCTTTATCAGAATTAACCATTGCTACACGTGGTCCGTTTGCTAAATCAGCTTCAATTGCAGCTTTAATTTCTGCTTCTTGAGGTTGACCTTTGATTTTTTCGAATAAATCTGCTAAACCATTGTTTGGATTAATATCTAATGCTTTGAAAGTATCAGCATATTTTACGAAAACATCTTTGAAGAAAGTTTCAACGATTGCTCCAAAAATAACTGGATCAGAAACTTTCATCATTGTTGCTTTTAAGTGAGCAGACAATAATACGTTTTTATCTTTTGCTTCTTGAATTGCTTCTTGAACAAATGATCTTAAAGAGTTTAAGTTCATTACAGAAGAATCAATTACTTCACCAGCTTTTAAAGGCGCTGCTGATTTTAATTCTTGTACAGAACCATCTTCTCCGTAAAATTTGATTGTATATTCAGTTGCGTTTTCTAACGTAGTAGAATTTTCAGTACCGTAAAAATCACCAGATTTCATATAAGCAACTTCTGTTTTGCTATCTGTAGCCCAAGCTCCCATTTTGTGAGGATTAGCTTTTGCATAGTTTTTAACAGCTTTTGGTGCACGACGGTCAGAGTTTCCTTCACGTAAAACTGGGTTTACAGCAGAACCTAAAACTTTTCCGTATCTAGCTTTAATTGCTTTTTCATCTTCATTTTTTGGTTCAGCTGGATAATTTGGTACAGCAAAACCTTTCGCTTGCAATTCTGCAATCGCTTCGTCTAACTGAGGAACAGAAGCCGAAATATTAGGTAACTTAATGATATTTGCTTCCGGAGTAGTCGCCAAAGCTCCTAATTCTGCTAAAGCATCAGGAATTCTTTGTTCTTCTTTTAAGAATTCTGGGAAGTTAGCTAAAATACGTCCAGCTAAAGAAATATCTGGAACTTCGATTGTAATATCAGCTGTTTTCGTGAATCCTTGTACGATTGGCAAAAATGAGTGAGTTGCCAACATCGGAGCTTCATCCGTAAGTGTGTAATGAATTTTTGACATTATGTTTTAAATTTTTTTGAGACTATTTTAATAATAGTCAATTAAAAATACATCTTTTCAATTTTGAATGCAGATACTGCAAACTTTGCAAATATACAATATTTAGCAGATTAAGTTGACCATAAATCAATCATTTACACTAATTTTAGTATAATTTTTAACATGATTTTTGATAGGTCGTCAAGTTGATAATTTATTGAAAGAAAATTGTTCAAGTTGATAATTTTTGATTGATTTTTTTTTCAACTTCATGTATAAGTTGACTTTTGAGAAAATCGTCTTTTCAATTCTTCTTAAGAAACCAATTTTTATAAACTTAGTTTCTTTCTTAATTTTGCATAAAACAATTCTTTTGAAACAAAATTTAGCGACAATCGCATTTTATAATGTCGAAAATTTTTATTCTAAATCTTCAGACGAATCTTTTTTGCCTAGTAATTTTATCAAATGGAAAGATAATCGTTACGATACAAAGGTAAATAAGATTGCATTTTGCATCTCTAAAATTGGCAAATTAGAAACGAACGAATTACCTTATTTGGTTGGATTGGCTGAGGTTGAAAATGAAGAGGTTTTGCAAGATTTGATTCAAAATGATTTTTTGAAAGATGGCGATTATAGAACACTTTTATATGAATCATTAGATGAACGAAAAATAAATGTTGGATTAATTTATCGTCAACAATTTTTTGAAGTTTTAGAAAGCGAACCAATTAGATTTATCTTTAAAGATCAGTATGATACAAAGTCTTATACACGTGATATTTTATATGTAAAAGGAAATTTAGTTGGCGAAATTGTTCATCTTTTTATTGTTCATTTACCTTCTAAAATTGATAAAGAAATCAATCAATTAAAACGTCAACATATTTTTAAAACAATTCGAAAAAGAATTAACGATTTGTTAACCGAAAATTATTCGGAGAAAATTGTTGTGATGGGAGATTTTAATGATTCTCCAACAAATTCTGACTTAATTGATGAATTGGATACACGTTCCAAACAAGAAGAGATAAACCGAAACGAATTATTCAATCCAATGGTCAGTCTACAATCGTATAAAAGGGGTTCGATGATTTTTAAAAAACAATGGATGTTGTTTGATCAACAGCTTTTTTCGAAAGGATTTTTTGCTTCTCAATCAAATTTAGAATATATAAAAACAGATATTTTTGATGCTGATTTTTTGAAGAATACAGGCGGAAAATCAACTGGTTTGCCATTTAGAACTTTTGTTGGCGGAAAATATTTCGGTGGATATAGCGACCATTTTCCCGTTTATACCATTTTAAAATATTAAATTTGTAGCGGTATAATTTTAAGAATAGGTGAGAATCCACGAAAATGGTCAGGTTGAGATTGACGGAATCGATAAGTTGATTCTGAATGCCTTTATGGATAATGCAAACATACCTGTTTCGCAATTAGCAAAAGAATTAGGTATATCAAATACGGCAGTTCATCAACGCATTAAGAAATTAGAGGCTTCTGGTGTGATTGATTCGACAAAAGTAATTGTAAATCCTGCAATTTTAGGCTATTCAACGATGTCATTCGTTGGTGTTTTTATGGACAAACCTTCTTCTTATAAATTAGTTGTGAAAGCTTTGGAAGAAATTCCAGAAGTGGTGGAAGCTCATTTTACAACAGGAAATTATGGGATTTTCCTTAAAATTTTGAGTCGTGATAATCTACATTTAATGAATGTGTTGAACAAAAAAATTCAGCAAATTGATGGGGTTACACGTACAGAAACTATAATTTCGTTGGAGCAACCAATAGATAGACAAATAAAACTTTAATATACAAAGATGAATATTAATCAATATTTAGACTCGACGTATCTTAAAACACCTGAACAAGCAGGTATTTCGAATTCTGATACATTAGATATGGTGCACAAGTTGGCACAAGAAGCTATTGATAATGATATCTATGCAGTAATGATTCGTCCTGATTATGTAAGATCAGTTCGTGAATTATTGGATGAGAAAAAATCGAATGTTGTTTTGGGAACTGTAATTGGTTTTCCTGAAGGGACTTACGATTTGAATGAAAAGTTGAGAGAAGCGCAAAAAGCAATTGCTGATGGAGCCGATGAATTAGATTTTGTAGTCAACTACGAAGCATTCAAAAAAGGTGATAGCGATAAAGTAAAAGAAGAAGTAGAAGCTGCAACATTAGTCGCATTGCGTGAAGGTAAAGTTGTAAAATGGATTATCGAAACTGCTGCTTTAACAGATGATCAGATTGTTGGTATAACACAATTAATTCGTGATACTGTTTTAGAAAAAGCAGGTGAAGAAAATGCATCAAAAGTTTTTGTAAAATCTTCTACAGGTTTTTATAAAACTGAAAATGGAGAACCAAATGGAGCAAACGAGCATGTTATTAAATTAATGCTTGAAAATTCAGGTTCGCTTCCAGTGAAAGCTTCTGGCGGAGTTCGCACAACAGAAGAAGCTGAAAAAATGATCGCTTTAGGCGTGAAAAGAATTGGAACATCGTCTGCTTTAGCGATTGTAAAAGGAGAGCAAGGAGCAGAAGGTTATTAGAAAATTTCTACATTATAATACATTTAAAAGTCTCAATATTTATTGAGACTTTTTTTATTCATTAAAAATAAGCTTCCTTTTTTAGTTAATTTCTAAAAATACTTAAATAGCATATTGTATTTTATTATTTTTGGAGCCCTAAAATTATAACTTGATTTATATCAAGTGATTTGATTAAAAATGGTCGTAATTTTGCATAGATAACATTGATAAAATAGTATAGACGTATGTTGTTGAATAGTCGTAATGTTTATAATAAGTTGATTTTTGATGTAGGTATAACTGCATTTGAATTGAATGATATCCTACAAATAGAGGAATTGAGAAAAGAGTTATCCGTTGATGAGTATTTTGGAATAATCTGGTCTGGTTCTAAAAAATTTATTCATAAAATAAATGGAAAAGAATATTCGATTCCTAAAAACCATTTTCTTTTTATAGCTCCCAATATCTCTCAAGATTTTGTGAAACAAACTAGTCGTACTGATGCTTATTATATCGTTTTTAAACAAGAATTTTATTCGAAATCAATCGAAGAGAATTTGAAATTAGAAAATTCTACACTTTTTTCGCGAGATATCATAAATATTGTTGAGAATACAATTTGTTCTGCGCCAATTTTTGAGGCTAATTATTTGCAATATTTCTTTACTGCATTCGAAAATGAATTAGATATGAAGCTTGCTCATAATCTTTTGGAACGCATTATTATCAATGGTCAAATGGAAACATTTGATATGCAGAGCCAATTTATACAAGATGATTTTGATGTAGAGTTGGCAACTAAATTCAAAAAACTTTTGCAAGAAAATGTCAATGAAAACAAACAAGTATCTTTTTACATTGATAAACTTTTTATTACAAAAAGAAGGTTAGATAAAGCAACTCAAATCGTTTTTGGAAAAACAGCAAAAGAAATGATTGTGGAAGAATTGATGAAAAATGCAAAGATTTTATTAGTCAACTCAAAAATGTCAATAAAAGACATTGCGCTGGAACTCAATTTCCTCCAAGAGACCAATTTTACGGCGTTTTTCAAAAAAAATACTGGGATTTCTCCGACTAAATTCAGACAAAGCACTCCGAATTAAATAGTTAGAAATGTCGTTTTTCATCATCTTTTGGTATGATTTAATCTTTTAAGAACAAAAACATCTTCTACATTTGCAATCGCATTTGAGAATAACCAATCTTAAATATATAAACTACCAGATTATTTAACAAATATTTTTTAATAAATTTTTAACAAATTATAAAATGATGAAAAAATTAGCATTTATTTTAACGATTTTCTGTGCATTAGTTTCTGGAATGGCTTTAGCTCAAAAAACAGCTTCAGCAACATTGAATGTAAAATTATACCCAATTCAAACTATTCTTATTGGTACTGATAATACAGTTAACTTAGAATATCAAACAAAAGAAGATTATTCTAACGGTGTTACAAAAACTATGAACGACCACTTAATTGTATATAGTACTGGTGGTTTTGCTGTAAAAGTAAAATCTGAAAATGAAAACTTAGTTTTTACAAAAGGTTCTACAACAGATAACATTGCAGCTAATACAATTAATTTACAAGCGACTTTAGGTACTGGAAATGTATTAAATTCATCTTCTTTCAGTAAAGTTGTTTTAGATAAATCAGACAAAAACTTGATTTCTAGTACAGTTGGTGGTACAGATTTAAAATTCAACGTTGCGTATAACGGAAAAGGAAACAACGATTATGTAAACAAATATTACAATGTTGAGAATCCTAACGTGTATACAACTAATGTAACTTACACAATAGAAGCACAATAATATAAAAAAATAGGAAGTGGTATTGAAAAATATCACTTCTGTTTTTGCTTATGAAAGTTCTTCGTTTTTTAACAATCGTTTCTTTTTTAGCATTAATCATTTCAACTAAGATTAGTGCGCAATCAGGTATATCTGTAAGTCCACCAAGGACTTATTTTGCGTTAAATCCTGGTGAGTCTGAGCGTAAAAAGATTATGGTAACCAATGTAAGTGATGTACATACATTAGAGTTATCAGTTTCTTTTAATGATTGGAAGTATGATGAATTAGGAGCTAATGTAGTTTCTGAAATTAATACTTTACCAACAAGTAATGCAAACTGGATCACAGTTTTACCGAGTAATACATTTACACTTTTGCCAAGAGAATCGAAAGAAATAGAAGTTCTGATGCAAGTTCCAGAAAAGATAAATGCAGAAAGTGTGCATACTACGATGATGTACATCACGCAAACAAATCCGATCGATGGACAAAACAAAAGTGGAGAAAATATTAAAATCTCGATTCGTACAGGTGTCAAAATTTATCAACGATTAAATATTGCGCGTGATACAAATGTTGAGTTTACAAATTTTGTTTACGATAAAACTGAAAATCGTTTGGTGTTAAATATTTCGAATGATGGAAATGTTTGGAGCGAAGGAACGATTAGAAATGAAATCATTAATCAAGAAAATGGTCAACAAATAAAATTGCAAGATGCAGTTTTTTATAGTTTACCAAATGATAAAAGAATTGTATATATACCATTGCCAAAGGATTTGCCAAAAGGTTCGTATATTGTTACCTCAACTTTAAGTTTTGAGAAAGATGATCAATTGAAAATTGCTGAATTGACGTTCTCAAATGATAAATAATAATTTGTTTCAGAAAATAGTTTCAACAATTACAGTATTGTTGACAATGGCAGTGTCTGCTCAGTTTACGATTAATGCGCACAATAACGGTTGGGTGCAAGTAAATGGAAGTAGTGGAGTTACGGCGACTAATATTGTGGCTGTAGAAATGCACATGTCTGGTGCTTTAAATTATAAAAATTGGTCTTTAGTTGCGCGTGTTGTTTCGCCTATTGTAAATTCTCAGAAAAAAGAATTTCCTGTCGAAAAACTGAAATTGAAATTCAATAATTATACAACTTCTCAATATTATTCAGAGAATTATCCTACGCTAAATCAATTAGGAGTTATTCAGAATAACATTGCGATGAGTTTTTCTCCAAATTATTTTATCCGAAGTTCACCTTTAACAATTGCAACACCAGTAGGAAAATATGGTGCAATTGTCTTGAATTATGATATTGTGATTGATGCAGGAACATATCTAAATCCTCTAAAATCATGGAACAATTATCCTATTCAATTAGAGTTTTCTTTATTGAATGAATTTGGAGCTGTGATTGGAACAAGTCTTTTTTCGATTGAAATGCAAATTAGTCCAAATGGAAATTACGAACCAATTCAAACGCTTTCTATTGCGGTCGATGGTTCTGCTGTAAATGGAGAATTGGTTTTCAATACGATACAAGATTATAAAAATGGTGTGAAGAAAGAATATCAAAACGGGTTGATTGTTTCTTCTGATACGGCTTACGATATTCAAGTTTCGTCGCTTAATCAATATTTACAATCGAGTGATGCACAGAATTTGGAATTAAATTCAATCAATGTTCAGATAAAAGACACCGAAACAAATAATCTTTCTAAGGTTATAAAACTTTCAAATTACAATCAATCATTGATGACGAATAGTTCTAAAACGGCTTCAAAAAAATATAATATTATTTATTCTACAACTCCGTCGGATAATAAAATTTTGAATAGTAAACCTGGGAATTATTCAACTTCTTTGCTGTACACGATTACACCTTTGTAAAACAATATGTTCTTTTTAATCAATTATTTTCGAAGCGTATTTTTTATTCTGCTTATTCTTGTTAGCGGACAAAATTTGCGTGCTCAAACTATAAATAATGGATTGAAATTTAGCACAATAAAAGAAGTTAAATTAGAAGATAACAACAACTTTTCTGTTATTCTTCAATTAGAAAATACAACCAATGATACGATAAATGCTCGTCTAGGAATTAAAATTCCTTCAGCAATAAGATCGTATTCGCAAGATAATCTTCAAATAAAAATCAATCCAAACAAGAAGGCTTTTATTCCAATGCAGTTTACGGTGAACAAATCGCAAATGGCTGGAAAATTAGATTTAGAATTCAGTATTATTGATTTTTTAAGCAAAAAAGAAATAGGAAAATCCGTTACTTCGGTTGTTGTTTTGCAGAAGAGAAACATCAAAATTTTTCCTGTCCAGAGTAATATTTTTTATCGTCAAGAAGGAGATTCTATTCATTATGAATTGAAAGTAATGAATATGGGAAATCAAGCAGAAGAAGTTTTGTTAACCAATGTTCTTCCCGACTTCAGAGGTAATTTTACTTCTGAAAACAAGCGAATTATAGTTGAAGCTTTTCAAGAAAAAATTGTTCGATTTTCTAAATATGTAGACCGCGATATGATGAAAATTGAAAGTTTTCAGGCAAATGTTTCGGGTTATACAACGACCAAAGATTTTGCAGGAAATGTGTTTTTTACCATTCAGAATGCAAGTTCCAATCGTGTATATAGAGATCCAACAATGTTAAATCAGAATTGGACCAATTTTTCTACAAATTATGTTCGATTAACTGCTCGTGATATCAATTCTGCTAATGCGAATTATAATTTAATGGCGCATCAAGAATTTTCGGTTGGGTTGAATGAATTTGCATATAATATTAATGGAACAACTTGGAATAACGATCAAGACATGGTTTTGACGGATTCTTGGGTGAAATATCAACGAAAAGACAAGGGAATTTTAATCGGATCAATCAACAACAACGATTTTGATATTCCAATTAATGGACGAGGCGTGATGTTGTTTAATAATTATGATAAGAATGATAACCGAATTGTAGTTGGAACAGTCGAAAAAAATTATAATTTATTAGATGATTTGAGTAATGATGTTTTCAAGAATAGTCATACAACTTTTGCGAATGGACGATTTTTGATAAAAGATAAAAACGAATTAGAAACAACCGCTTTATTTGATAGAAATTATTCGACAACGGACTTTGTTTTGACAAATGGTTACAAATGGATTACGCCAAATAAGTGGAATCACTCGGTGAAATTTGGGTATGGTTTGTCAAAATTTAAAGAGACAAATGATGTCGAAAATTCATTATCAGTTTCTGCAAATGTTTCAGGAACAATAGGTAAATTTGATTTTTATAGTTCCAATTATTACAGCTCAGGATATTATCCTGGAACGCGACGTGGAGCTTTGTATCTGAATCAGCGTTTGCAACGTACGTTTTCTAAATTTTCGTTGTGGTCTTCGTTAACGATTACGAATAACAATCCGAAATCTATCGATCCGTATTTGATTAATTATATGCAAGCAAATGAGTCGAAAACGTTGCGTTTTGAGACGGGAATTTCGTTCAAATTAGCAAATCATTTTAATCTTTCGATTTCTCCAAAATTCAATATAGAAAAATCAAATATTCTGAATTATGAGACGTTTACGTACATGCCGATGGATTTTAAATCGACTTATTTAAACGGAACATTTACTTGGTTGTCTAATTCACGTGTGCATCAGTTGGTGTTGAATGCTTTGGGAGGGTTTTCTGAGCTAAACGAATTGAGTAAGGTTGATCCAATTGTTTATGGACAATTAACGTGGAATGTGAAAAACTTTCAGTTAAACTCAATTTATCAACGAGGAAGTATGATGATTGCAGAGGTTTATTCGACGAATAATCTAAATCATCAATTAGAACGTTTTACAACTTCGGCGAGTTTTCGTCAAAGCTTTTTTCAGAAAAAATTGAATACGGCAGTTTCTACTTATTATAATATTGACAAAAATTTTGGAAATACCCTAACTTTTGGAGCTTCTGTGGATTATCAACCAATTGATAATTTTATTGTGAGTACACAAACGAATTTTAGCCATTACGATTCGAAAACATTGAATAGCAAACAAACTTATTTGCAAGTTGGTGTACAATATAATTTGCCTGCGAAACGTACTGTGACAGATGTAAAAGACGGAACATTAAATTTGTTTGTGTTTTATGATTACAATGCAAATGGTATTTTTGATGAAGGTGATAAAGTGGCTGATAGTCGTAATGTGAAGATAAATGAAACTAACTTTATTACAGATTTAGAAGGAAATATAAAGTATAAAAAAGTTCCATATGGTAATTATTTAATCAAACTTCCTGGACAAAAATGGTTTGCACAAGATTATGCGGTTAATATTAATTCTAAAACGACTTCTATTTCTATTCCAATGCAACAAACTGGTGTTGTGAGAGGGAAAGTTGAGTATGAATTATCTTCAAATTTGGAGTATCAGGTTTCGGCAAATTTATTCGGGTTTACGTTGATTTTTAATCACGAAAATGGACAGATATTTACAGTTAAAACAAATGATAGAGGTGAATATACAGCTTTTTTACCTGTTGGAAATTACACGTTTCATCTTGTTGAAAATAGTTTACCGGAACATGTTTATGCAAAAACATATTTGAATAAAATAACGGTAGAAAAGGAACAAAATACAGAATATGAACCGCTTATTCTGAAAATTAAGGAACGAAAAGTTAACATTAAACGTTTTGGTAGTTAATGGATATTTTGATTTACTTTGCATCAAAATAAACTCTAAATGCCACTAACTTTTTGCCATCCAGCAATTATTCTTCCGCTAAAAAAGCTAAAATCAAATTGGTTTTCGATGACAGGATTAATTATTGGTTCGATGTCGCCAGATTTAGAATATTTCTCTCGAATGGAGATTGTAGCAACGCACAGTCATTTGTTTTGGGGTGTTTTGTATTTCGATTTACCAATTGCTCTTATTTATTGTTTCGTTTTTCACATATTTGTTCGAAACATTTTAATCAATCATTTACCAATTTTTTTAAAAGAACGATTTGCTCAATTTCTAAATTTTGATTGGATTTACTATTTTAAAAAACATTGGATAATTGTGATTCTTTCAATTATAATAGGAGCTTATTCGCATCTTTTTTGGGATGCTTTTACTCACGAATGGGGATATTTTTCGAAATTAATTCCAGCTTTAGAAGAAACTTGGTTTCAAATTCCTTTCAATAATTTCGAAGTAAAAGGTTATAAATTTCTACAACATTTTAGCACATTTATCGGTGCGATTTTTATTGCTTTTGGGATGTATAAAATGCCAAAACAAATCCTTCCTAAAACTAAATTTGATTACTTCTTTTGGTTAAAAATAATCTTATTCACAACAATTATTTCTGCAATACGATTAGTTTTCTTTCCAATAGAAATTGGATTAGGCAACATCATTGTCGTTATCGGAATGAGTGGTTTTATTAGTTTGGTTGGTTTTGGGGTGAAAAAAAAATATTGTTAAATAAAAAAATCTCTTCAATAATACTGAAGAGATTTTTTTATGTATTTATAATTTTAATATTTATCGAAGTGTAATCACATTTTGACCAACTTTGTATCCATTTTGGTAAATATCGATTTTATATTCACCTTTTGGAAAGTCATAATCAACCCAGTCAAAATTAACTCTTGAACCAGACATATTATTGTAATTAACTTTTACACGATCAGAATATTCTACAGAAGATCCAGAACGTAAAGTTGTTTCACCAGCATCAGCACCTTTAAATTTTCCTATCTCGCCGTTTGGTTTATAAATAGATACATACAATTCTTTGGTTTCTGAAGTCGCATTCAAGTTTTTATCCAAATCGAAAGATACTCTAACCTTATCAATTCTTCTTGCTCGCGTTGTTTCCACTTCTTTTCCGCTTGATTTTACTCGCAAACCTTTAATCGTATAATTTGAAATCGATAAAGTGGAATTCGTTTCTTTGATTAAATTCTGATGATTTTCTTTTTCAGTACTCAAATTTGATTCAACAGTTTTTTTCTGCTCATTCAAATGAGAATTTTCCGAAGTTAACTCTGTATTCTTGTTTGTCAGCTTTTTATTTTCGTCTTTCAAGCGAACAATTTCTTCTTTATAAACCTTAATATCTGCTTGCAAAGAAGTAATCAAACGTTTAGCACGCTGCAATTCTCCACTTGTAATTCCTTCTTTATTTAAGATTGATTGAATCTCTTTTTGTTTCTCCAAAATCAATCGATCTTGATAACTTAAAGAAGAATCTTTTTTTACAACACGAGTTTTAGCATCGTCAAAATCAGATCTAATAATACGTAATTCTTGTTTCAGAATTTCTCTAGATCGTTCCAAATCATTGATATCACTTTGCATTTCTATCGAAGATTTTGCATTTGCTTCTTTAGAATATACAATATACCCAATAGCCAATAACAAGGCTACAGCTAAAACAGCTATAATAATGTTTTTTACGAACTCTTTTTTATGTTTAGGATTTGTAGAGGGCTCGAGATCTTTATATTCTGTCATTTTAATTATTTCGAAGAATAAACTTCGACACAAAAATTAAACCATTTTTGTAAATGTCTATAACTAATGAAAAATTTAACATTTAAGAATTGTAGCAAAATTCTACAAATTGATCAAAATCTTAGTCGTTTGTCTCTTTTTTAATGTTTTCAGAAACTTCATCCAATTTATTTTCGGCTTCCGTTTTCAATTCATCTGCTTTTTCTTCCAAATCTGTTTTTTCTTCTTTAAAAGTCTCTTTCAAATCTGAAACTTTCTCTTTCACAAAAGCACTTGTTTCTTTCATTTGCTTTTCCGCAATATCTTTTACTTCGTTATAATCTTGCTTCGATCTTTCTTTAAAATCTTTTGCAGCTTCTTTCGATTGCGCTTTCAAATCTCCCGAAGCATCTTTTATATTATTGATTGTTTTTCGCGCAAAATCCGATGCATCATCTGCAATCAAGGTTCCTGTTTTCTTTACTGTTGCCGAAACATCGTCAAATTTATCTCCCGCAACATCAATCGCAGTTTCCGTTTTTCCTAAAATTCTTTTCAAAAAAGTTCTAAGTCCCATAATAATTTATTTTGTTGATTATTTTCAGTTTAAATTTACAGCTTCATTTGCAATTTTAGAATGAATTAATTTAATTTTTTATTTAAAAATATGAATTTCAACTATTTTAAACGATATTATCTCGGAATTTTAATGTTCAGTTTACTGACTATTTTTAGTTGTAATCCGAATAAAAATCAATCCGAAATACATCAAAATAATACATCCGAAGAAATAACCTTCAAATATTCGACCAAAAACAAAAATTTTGTCAGCGCGCATCGTGGTGGAAGTGGCATACATGGTTTTCCTGAAAATTGTATCGAAACTTTGGATCATCTTTATCAAAAAGGAATACAAATTTTTGAGATTGATGTTGCCGAAACAAAGGATAATCAACTTATTTTAATGCACGATAATTCGTTGCAACGGACAAGTACTGGGCGACAAGATGTCAATCAAGTTGACTTAAAAACCATTAAGGAATACTTTTTGGTAGATCATTTTGGACAACAAACGTCATACAAAATTCCAACTTTTGCAGAAGCGTTAAATTGGGGAAAAAGTAAACCAATTTATTTTATGGTTGACATCAAAAAAGGTGTTGATTATCGTGATATTGTGAAAACAATAGAGCAAGCAAACATGCAAAATCAGGTTGTTTTGGTGACGTATACAGTTGGTCAAGCGAAAAAATTGCATCAACTTGCGCCAGATATGTTATTGTCTGTTTCGATGCGAAACGAACACGAATTTAATGAAATGATGAACAGCGGAATTCCAACTGACAAAATGGTTGCATTTACGGGAACTCGACGCAATGATAAATCATTTTTAAATAAAATTCATGACAAAGATATTTTGGTCATTTTTGGAACGTTAGGAAACTTAGACAAAAGTGCTTCGGCGAAAAATGGACAACTTTACCGCGATTTAGAAAAAGATGGTGTCGACATTTTTGCAACGGACAGAGCAATGGATGTACATCAAACGATTAATAAAAATTAAATGGAAACAATATCTCTTAAGGATTCAAATTATTTCTCAAAATTGATGCTAAATTATATCAATCAAGACGAGAATTTGAAAGACTTCTACAACCTATTTCCAATCAAAGAAAACTATATAAAACAAGCAAAAAATAAGCTTGAACATTATAAAAATAGAGCAATTCTTGTTGACCAAATTTCGAAACAATTAAGTCATTTAGATTTATCGGAAAAGCAACAAAATAATCTACAAAAATTAAGAGAAAAGAATACAGTAACGATTACGACTGGACACCAATTAAATTTATTTACAGGTCCAATTTTCTTTTTTTATAAAATTTTGCAAGTCATCAAAGCATGCGAGGAATTAAATAATGAACAAAGTGAAATCAATTTTGTTCCGATGTTTTGGATGGCGACAGAAGATCACGATTTTGAAGAAATTAATCATTTCAAATTTGGAGATCGAATTATTCATTGGGAAAAAGAGTTTGGCGGGCCTGTTGGCCGTTTATCAACAGATGGTTTACAAAAAGTTTTTGATTCATTTTTGTCATTAATTCCAAATGGAAAAAAGAAAACTGAATTACAAAATCTAATTGAAGCCTCTTATTTATCGAATGATAATTTGACGGATGCAACACGAAAATTGGTTCATCTATTGTTCAAAGATCTTGGATTGTTAATGATTGATGGCGATGATAAAGAATTGAAAAAACTGATGATTCCGACTTTCGAAGAAGAATTAATTCAGTCAACATCATTCAAAAAAGTAATACCTCAAAATGAGAAATTAGAACAATTGGGTTATTCTATTCAAGTAAATCCTCGTGAGATAAACTTGTTTTATATTAATCAAAATAATTCTCGCGAACGTATTGTTGAACAAAATGGAACGTATTTTGTCAATAACACTTCAATCAAATTTTCGAAAGAAGAAATTGTTGCCGATTTACATCAAAATCCAGATAAATTTAGTCCAAATGTGATTTTGAGACCTTTGTACCAAGAAACAATTTTACCAAATATTGCCTATGTTGGTGGAGGTGGCGAAATGGCTTATTGGTTACAATTGAAAGAAATGTTCAATCAATTTGAAGTTGATTTTCCACTTTTAGTTTTGAGAAATTCATTATTAATCCGAACTGAAAAACAACACGAAAAACAACAAAAATTAGATTTATCAAACGAAGATTTATTTTCAAATAGTTTAGCAATCACAAAAAAACGTTCGATAAATTCTTCAGAAATTGCTCCAAAACTTCCTGAATTGGAAGAAGAATTAAAAAGTATTTTTGATCGTTTGGAACATTTGAGTTCGTTAACAGAATCTTCTTTTGCGGATATGATACAAGCGCAGCGTACAAAACAGTTGAAAGGTTTTGAGAAAATAAAACAACGTTTGGTGCATGCAGAAGTGAAAAAAAATGAGGATTTATTGAAGAGAATCGAGCAATTACTGAATGATCTTTCTCAACAAAATGGTTTACAAGAACGTGTGAAAAATTTTGCTGATTTTGATTACATTAATATTCAGTATTTCATTGATTTTATTGAAGATAGTCTTCGACCTTTTGATTTTGAGTTCATCATAAATACATTGAAAGAGGAACTCTAAACAAAACATAATTTGTATATTTGACCACGAAAATTCATCTAAATGAAAAAAATATTAGCTTTATTGTTATTTGTTGGTGCATCAGCACTTTATGCTCAACAAAAAACGCATACAGTTCAAGCAAAAGAAACCGTTTACGGAATTTCGAAACAATATGGTGTTTCGCAAGAAGAATTGTATAAAGCCAATCCTAAAATTGAAAAAAATGGGATTCATCCAGGTGATTTGATTGTGATTCCAGGTAAAGGAACTACGACAACCAAACCAACTGAAACCAATACACAAACGACTACGTCAAACGTAAATACTTCGGACGATAATTATCAATATATTACAATTGAGCCAAAAGAAACGGTTTACAATTTGACAAAAAAATATAAAATTTCGGAAGAAACATTGAACTCATTAAACCCTCAAATCAAAGAAAGAGGTTTAGAAGTTGGTGACGTAATCAAGCTTCCAAAAGATGTGTCAAACAAAGTTTTTTCTGTTCCAAAAGGAACACATTTAATCAAAAAAGGAGAAACTTTATACACTTTAGCAAAACAATATAATGTAAGTGTTGACGATTTATATGCAGAAAATCCAGCTTTACAAACAGGTGTAAAAGAAGGAATGGTGATTACGATTCCTAAAAAATCTGGTTCTGTTGTGATTGAAGAAAATACGATCAATTATGTTGTTCAGAATGGAGATTCGGCTTACGGAATTTTAGAAAAATATAATACGAATTTAGATGAATTATTGCGTTTAAATCCTGATTTAATAAATGGTTTAAAAGCTGGAATGACACTTAAAATTCCATTGCAAAAAAATGCTAAAATCATCAAATACGGAACTGCAGGAAAGCTGAAACGTGCGAACGACAACGAAATTAATGTTGCGATTATGCTACCTTTTGATGTTGCAAATAATCCGCAATTGAAAAATTCGCAAGCGATGCAATTTTTTACTGGAGCTAAATTGGCGTTGACTCGTTTAGCAAAAAAAGGTAAAAATGTAAATGTAAAAGTGATCGACACGAAAAGCGGAAACTTACAAGATATTTTATCTACAACAGATTTTAGTAAAACGGATGCCGTTATTGGTCCATTGAATACGTCTGATGTCACGGAAGTTGCGAATTTCTTCAGCAATTCTGGAATCGCGGTGATTTCGCCTTATGCAAATGACGATTCGTTAAATTCTTTCAATGATTTATTGATTTCTAATCCAAAAGATGAAGTAATTGCAGATCAAATTATCGAAGAAATTGGAAAAAACTTTGCAGGAGAACAAGTTTATTTGTTGACAAATCGTGATGATCAAGAGTTAGCAAATTACACGAAAAAGCAATTAGAAAAACAGTTGAAAGCAAATGTTGTCATTGTAGATAGTGCTGCAAAAATTGTTCAACCACACGATAAAGTGAACGGCGAAGATTATTACACACCAATTATTACGGTTTTAGTTGGTGATGATGATAATTTGGGAAAACAATATTTAGAAAAATTAAAAACATTTAACAAAGACAATATCAAAGCTTACGGAATAAAATCGGTTTCGGTTTATGATGTTTATAGTGCAGATAATGCGAAAAATATCGATGCGTTCCGCGAATTTGGTTTTGTGTTTAGTACTGCGCGATTAATCAATACAAGAGATACGGAAGTGCAAAGTGTGATCAAAGATTTCAAGGAAGTTTATTGTGAATTTCCGACGCGTTACGAGCAATTAGGCTACGATGTAACGTATGATATTGTGGACAGAATGAATAATAAAGGTGATGTTACCAACAATATTACAACAGAAAATACACGTTTGGCATCGAAGTTTGCATACAAAAAAATAAGCGGAAGTAAAGCTTATACGAACGATGCTAGCCGAATTGTTCGTTTACCTAAAAAATAATTTTATCAAAAATTATATACCAAAAAGCGATGCTAAATTTTAGCATCGCTTTTTTCTTTTTATCAACATTTTGAATTAAAACCTTGTATTGAACGGATTTTTTCTAAATTTGACTATGCACAAACTTAAAGACAATTTACTCGTAAAAGTTATTCTAGCCATTGTACTCGGAATTGTACTCGGTGGAATTATCCCAGAAGCTGTTGGTCGTATTTTTATGACTTTCAATGATTTTTTTAGCGAATTACTTAACTTTTTAATTCCATTAATCATTGTTGGATTAATTGTTCGATCAATTGGGAGATTAGGACAAACAGCCGGAAAATTATTATTAGCAACTGTTTTAATCGCTTACGGATCAACCATTTTTTCAGGATTATTAGGTTATTCTGTAAGTATGTCTGTATTTCCAAGTTTATTAGAAAATCAAACTGGTCAAATTAATTTAGCAGAAAAAGCCAAAGAATTTGCACCTTACTTTTCAATCGAATTTCCTCCATTATTTGGTGTAATGCCAGGTTTAGTTTTTTCATTTCTTTTCGGAATTGGATTATCACGATTGAAAGATTCGACTTTTGGAAAATTTGCAGATGATTTCGAATCAATTATTACGTATTTAATTCAAAATTTAATCATTCCACTATTACCAATTTTCATTTTCGGAATCTTCTTGAACATGTCATATTCAGGACAAGTGGTAACAATTATGAATGTATTTTTGAAAATTATTGGTGTAATTTTCGTGCTACATGTTTTCTTGTTAGTGCTTCAATTTACAATTGCCGGAATTATTGCAAAAAAGAATCCTTTTACTATGTTGAAATTGATGTTACCCGCCTATTTCACAGCATTAGGAACACAATCTTCGGCGGCTACAATTCCTGTAACAATTGCGCAAGTAAAGAAAATTGGTGTTCGCGACGAAATTGCCAATTTCGCAGTGCCTTTGTGTGCAACAATTCACTTATCTGGTTCGATGTTAAAAATCGTTTGTTGTTGTTTAGCATTGATGTTAATCCAAGGAATAGAAATTGATTTTGTTCAATTTTTAGGATTTATGATGATGCTTGGAATTGCGATGGTTGCAGCGCCTGGCGTTCCTGGTGGAGCGATTATGGCAGCGATTGGAATTATTGCTTCGATGTTAGGATTTAATGCAGAAAATCAAGCATTGATGATTGCACTTTATATCGCAATGGATAGTTTTGGAACAGCAGGAAATGTAACTGGAGATGGAGCTATTGCTGTAACGTTGAATAAATTATTCAAGAAAGAAGTTCAATAAAAAAAATATTAACCCAAATAAAAAAAGAGTTCCAAAAATATTGGAACTCTTTTTAGTTTTAAGAATATTTAAATAAATGAAGAATGTTTTTTTTATTGTATACCGATTCCACCACCGTTTTGCTCTGTTTTATTTTGCTGAGCTTCGGCTCTTGATTTAACTTTTCCTCCGAAATTGTATGTAAATCCTAAGTAAGCTGTTTGAGATTCCCAGTTAAAGTTTGCATATCCATAATATGGATCATCCATATGAACTCTTGCTCGCATCGTTTTGAAAACATCATTAACACGAGCTGATAAAGCTGCTTTTCCGTCCATAAACGTGTAACGTAAGCCTAAATCCATTCGCCACATTTCTAACATTTCTCCTTGCAAAAATTTAGTTTTGCCTCTAAAGAATCCAAATTGTTGTAAACTTAATTTTTTAGATAAATTATACGTATTATTCATACGAGCAGAAAATACATTTGCTGTAATTTTCTTGTGATCATTTTGCATCTCAGAAGAAGTGAAATCTCCTGCCAAATAAACATTCATCCATTTAGCCAATTTATAATTCCAGCTTGCTTCAACTCCAAATTTATTTACTTTATCGTAGTTCAAATTGTACTGAATAATTGCTGACTCGATATCTTCATCCTTTTTGAATGATTGAATGATATTATCTTTTACACTTCTGTAAAATAAATTCGCAGAAATAGAACCTTTTGTTAATTGTTTTAAATAACCAATTTCATAAGAATCTGTATATTCTGGACGAAGATTTGGATTTCCTTCGCTCGACATTAATGCTGTTGAATATTGAGGAACTGGAGTTAATTGATAAATTCCTGGTCGATTAATTCGTCGGCTATAGTTTAATGATAATTGCGCTTTTTCAGTCAAATCATACGTTAAGAAAGCCGAAGGAAATAAATCTGTATAATCTTTTTTCAGAGTTCCTGCTTCATTTGGTGAATAAAACCAATCTGCATTATCTTCAACACGCTCTAAACGTAATCCAACTTGCGCTCCAAACTTATTAAATTTCTGTTTGTAATTTGTATAAGCAGAATAAAACGAACGATCGAACTGAAAATCTACTGACGGATTGTATATATTTCCATTAAGAGGATTTGTTAATTCTTTAGTAGAATCCATATCATTATCATTAGACTCTTTACGATATTGAATTCCTGCTTCTAACTTTCCTGCATTTTCAATTTGATTGGTATAATCTAAATTAATACGAGTTGTTTGCGTTTTATCGTAACGATATTCTTGATAAAACTCGTCTTTTGGAAATGTATTAAAGTAATCTCTATCATCATCCTCTTTATTAATCGAATAAAATGCATCTAAAACAAGATTGTGATCTTTTTTATTGAAATCTAATTTATAATTCAAACTATAATCAGAACTTCTCGAATCTGACCAAATATCATTTCTATTTAATTTATTAAAATTAGTTTTTAAAACATTTGTATTGATTAAAGCAGCATGATCTCCATCCCACTGATTAGTATAAATCGTTAAAGCATTTTTATCATTGATAAACCAATCGAATCCTGCTTTATATGATAAATTTCTATTTTTTGTATTTTGAATATCAAATAATTGATCAATTTGATCATCATAATTACGACCAATACCATTTTGTTTTGATGGACGATCAGCGTAATTAATATTTCCAAATAAATTGAATTTCCCTACATTCACATTTGTATTCAATGATGTATTAAAACGGCTTTTCTTCCCTTGTTCATAACCTGCAATTAACCCAATATTATAACCTTTCTTAGTTCCTTTAACCAAAACAATATTGATGATTCCAGAGTTTCCATCCGCTTCATATTTTGCTGAAGGATTGGTAATAATTTCAATTCGTTGAATTTGATTCGAAGGAATTTGCTTTAACAATTGCGCTGCTGACTGAGAAGAAGGTTTACCATCTACAAAAACTTTTACATTCTCGTTTCCTCTTAATGACAATGCTCCTGTTTGTTGATCCACATTTACAGACGGAATATTATTCAAAACCGCAGCAGCATCTGCTCCAGAAGAAATCAAATCATTTCCTACTTCAACAACACGTTTATCTATTTCGTTGCGATATTGAGAAGTTTGCGCACGAACAAATGCACCTTTCAGTTCTACGGTTTCCGCTTTTTCTACTTGTAAAATGATGTTACCTAAATTTAATTCACCTCCTTTTACCTCTGCAGTTGTTACAGATTGTTGATAACCAAATTCTGTAATCACCAAACGATAATTTCCGTCTTCCAAATCTGGAATCTCAAATGTTCCGTCTTCATTTGCATACACTTCATCGAATAATTCTTTTGAATCTGCTTTATAAATCTGAATTGCAGCCATACCAACCGCTTCATTTTTTGCATTTTC
Organism: Empedobacter sp. R750; assembly: GCF_030324345.1. Classification (NCBI taxonomy): domain Bacteria; kingdom Pseudomonadati; phylum Bacteroidota; class Flavobacteriia; order Flavobacteriales; family Weeksellaceae; genus Empedobacter; species Empedobacter sp. R750. The sequence continues at coordinate 124,784 of NZ_JACAGF010000006.1, forward strand.
AATCTTTCCTTTCACAGGATGTTGTTCCTGTGAGAATCCGTAAATAGAGCAAACGGAGAAAAGAATAGCTAAAGTAAATTTGTTTAATCTCATAGTTAATATTTTTTAATAGTACTATGTTTTACATAATACATAATAAGAGTTGTCCGTACTTTTTCCTAATTAGACGTTTTAAAAAATGTTTTGTTACAAAATATTTAAACTTTTTTCAAATTTTTCAAGTACTATGTTTTACATAATACGTAAACCTAATCGTTGGATGATTTTACTAATAAGACGCAACAACTTTCAAAATGTTACAAGAATTTTTAATTTTTTTTAAAAATTTTTTTCCTCGACTGAAAAACTTACATTTATCATTCAATTAATATTAATCAAAAAATTGCTAAAACATTGAGTTCAATTGTCATATTAGGTGCGGGAAATGTTGCGTTTCACTTAACTCGTGCATTAATCGAAAACACTTGCAATGTTCGACAAATTTTCAATAGAACATTAGAACACGCTAGAGAAATCGGAGAAGCAAATAGAATTTCGTATACCGATAAAATTTCTGAAATAGAAAAAGCAGACATTTATATTATTGCGAGTGCCGATTCTGGAATCGAAGAGTTTTCTCATTATATTCCGTATGATGATGTTTTGGTTGTGCATACTTCTGGTTCGTCTCCAATGTCTGTTCTGAAAGGCGATTACCGAAAAGGCGTTTTTTATCCATTGCAAACTTTTTCGAAAGAAAGAACAATGCGTTATGATAATATTCCATTTTTCATCGAGGCGGAAAATTCTGAAGATTTGAAGAAATTGAATGAATTAGGGAATCGTATTTCAAACGAAGTTCATGAACTAAATTTTGCAAGTAGAATGCAAGTGCATATGACAGGTGTTTGGGCAAATAATTTTGTCAATCATTTATATTATATCGCTGGAAATATTTGTGAGCAAAACAATGTTCCGTTCGATGTTTTGTTACCTCTTATACAGGAAACAGCAAATAAAGTCATCGAAATGAGTCCAAAAGATGCGCAAACTGGTCCAGCAAAACGTGGAGATCAAGTGATTATTGATCGTCATTTAGAGGCCTTACAAGATGATTCGAGATTATTACAGATTTACCAAATATTGACAGATTCAATCAAACGAGTTTACGAAAAATGATAAGTTATAAAGAAAAACTAAATAACATTAAAACCGTTATTTTAGATGTAGATGGAGTTTTGACAGATGGAAATTTAATTTTATTACCAACTGGCGAAATGGTGAGAACAATGAATACGCGCGATGGTTATGCAATGCAATTAGCCATCAAACAAGGAATACGAATTGCGGTGATTACAGGCGGAAGAGATGAAGCTGTTGTGAATCGTTTAAAATATTTAGGCTTAACAGATATTTACGTGAACAAACGTGATAAAGTAGAAGCCTTTGAAGATTTACTTTTTTCTTATGGATTAGATCCTGATGAAATTGCGTATATGGGCGATGATTATCCAGATTTAGCTGTGATGAATTTAGTAGGATTATCTGCTTGTCCAAATGATGCGTGTATGGATGTCCGCAAAGCGTCGGAATATATTTCACCAGAAAATGGAGGAAAAGGATGTGTTCGCGATTTATTAGAACAAATCTTGAAAGTTCAAAACAAATGGTATAATGTAGAAGAAGTAGCTTCTATATAAAAGAATTGAACAAATTAAATATTTAATTTTCTGCTTAAAATCGGTATTAAATCTATCACGTTAAGAAAATGTTCGAATGTAACGTTAAGAAGATTTTAGCCCGTTGGGTTTTTAAAATCTTTAGTGAAATGAAAACATTTTTAGTGAATAGATTTACAGCCTTGACTTTTTTGTTTCGTTTTTGTGTCAAGACAAAAATGAAAGAAGTATAAAATTTTAGTCAGAAATAACAGATAAGAATTCATCAGAATAACAAATCATAAAAATGTTATTAACAGAAAAATTAAAAGATACCAATATCATTTTGGCATCACAATCGCCAAGAAGAAAAGAACTTTTAGCTGGATTAGGATTACAATTTTCGACAATTTCATTGGATATTGACGAAACATTTGATCGCAACGAATTCAAGAAAGAACAAATCACCGAATATCTTTCCGCTAAAAAAGCCAAAGCTTATACGGATATTCAACCAAATGATTTGATTATTACTTCGGATACAACTGTTTGGGTTGATGATGAGTCGTTAGAAAAAGCTTCGAATAGAGAAGAAGCGTACGAAATGATTAAAAAATTAAACGGAAAAACACATTCTGTTTATACATCAGTTACGATTCGTTCTTTAGAGAAAGAAGTTACTTTTTCGGACGAAACACAAGTGACTTTCGCAGATTTAACAGACGAAGAAATATATTTCTATATCGATAATTACAAACCTTTCGATAAAGCGGGTGCTTACGGCGTTCAGGAATGGATTGGTTACATTGGTGTGGACAATATGAATGGAAGTTATTTCAATGTAATGGGACTTCCTACGCATAAGCTATATAAAGAATTGGTAAAATTCTAAACATATCATCCAGCTTCGGCTGGATTTTTTTATTCTACAATTATCGTATTTTTGTTTTTCTAAAAAATCAATTTTATGAAGGTCGGTTTATATTTTGGATCATTCAATCCTATTCATGTCGGACATTTAATTATTGCCAATCATTTTCAACAATTCACCGATTTGGATCAGGTTTGGTTTGTGGTTTCGCCTCAAAATCCGTTGAAGAAAAAAAGTTCTTTGGCAAATGAATATGATCGATTAGAAATGGTAGAATTAGCGATAAAAGATTATCCTAATCTGCGTGCGTCGAACATCGAATTTACGTTACCAAAACCGTCGTATACAATTGATACGTTAATTCATCTGAACGAAAAATTTCCTGAACATGACTTTGCACTGATTATGGGTTCTGATAATTTGGATGGAATCTCGAAATGGAAAAATGCCGATATTTTAATGCGCGATTATCAATTGTATGTTTATCCGCGTCCTGGTTATTCGCAAGAAGAAAATTTCGATAATGTCGAAATGGTTGAAGCCCCTTTGATGGAAATTTCTTCTACATTTATCAGAAATGCAATCAAAAATGGAAAAAATATCAAGCCTATGTTACCTCCAAAAGTTTGGGAATATTTGGATGGAAGTAATTTGTATGGTTAATTTTTTAATTTTAATTTAATAATTTGAGTATTTCTGATTTAAAAAAATGGATAGCCTTTTCTATTCTTCCAATAGTATTAATTTTTTTAATAATTAATTCTATCATAGATATAAATACTTCTGAAAGCAATTTAATTAAAGGAAAAGTATCAGAGATTGGTTTAACTGAAAGTATATATAGACAAAAAAGTCTTCGAAATCTTTCTAATAAAAAGATGGTGTTTTTTCTAAAATTGGAAAATGATTCAAATAAATATTCGTATTCAATCAAAAAACACCTTATAACTCAAAAAATTAAAAAAGGAGATTATGTAAACATTTATTATGAAAAACCTCAAAAATATCAAAATACAATTTCTATCATTCAATTAGAAAAAGGCAAAAATATTTTAATATCAAAATCTGAATTTAATCAAACAAAATATTTCTTAATTACAGTTTTCTCCACTTCTCTAATCTTATATACACTAATAATTTATCGTAAACTAAAAAATCATGACAAAACAAGCTACTATAAATAATTTAGACGAATTAGTTCCTTTATTTGATGCGTATCGTCAATTTTATAGTAAGAAATCTGATGTAAAAGCAGCGGAAGAATTTCTAGAAGCCAGAATTGTAAATGATGAATCGGTTATCTTTTTAGCCTATAATGAAGACGAAAAAGCAGTTGGTTTTGTACAATTATTTCCTTCATTTTCATCTACACGAATGAAACGTTTCTGGATTTTGAACGATTTATTTGTTTCGCCAGAATTTCGCGGACAAGGTTTTTCAAGAGAATTGATAGAAGAAGCAAAAAGTTTATGTCGCAAAACAGATGCTTGCGCGATGTTATTAGAAACTAGTGTTACGAATGATATTGGAAATTCGTTGTATCCAAGTGCTGGATTTCAATTGCGCGATGATGCAAATTTTTATGAATGGGAAGTTTAGCCAAATTGACGTTTCAATTCGTAGATAATATCTTCTAAACCATTTAGTTTTATTTCGTAAACGGTCGATAATAAAACACCTAATTTTCCTTTCGGAAAACCACCTTTACCAACAAACCATTCCAAATAAGAAACAGGTAAATCGCACAACAATCGCCCTTCGTATTTACCGAAAGGCATTTTTGTTGTGACAATTTCTTTTAATATTTCGGGATGAAATCCTTCCATTATTTTGCTATAGTTCCTTTGTACGTCGACATTCCATCTTTGAAATTCTTCGCATTTTTGAAACCTTTTTCTTGCATTTTTTCTGTTGCTAATTTTGCTCTAACACCAGATTTACAATAAATGAAATAATTCTTTTTTGTGTCTAATTTCTGAATTTCTTCTTCGAAATTTGGATTTTTAACATCAATGTTTACCGCTCCAGGAACATGACCTTCAGCAAATTCTTCAGGTGTACGAACGTCTAACAAAACATTCTTTTTGTTCTTGAAATTGATTTCATTTACATTGTCTAAAGTCGAAGTTACTTCTTCTATTCTCGCTTCTTTTCCTTCTGAACTTGACGAATTGCTTGCACAAGAACCTAAAAAAAGTGTTCCTGCAATCATTGCAACTCCTAAAATTTTATTTACCATTATATTGATTCATTGTATTCCCTAATCCTTGAAAAACAAACGACAAAACTGCATCAGCAGCCAAATTTAATCGTTCATTCATTTTTTCATTTTCTTCTGCCGACCAATCGCCTAATACGTAATCCACTTGTTTACCTTCCGAAAACTCATTTCCTACACCAAAGCGTAATCGCGCATAATTTTGTCCGCCAACTTTATTCTGAATATCTTTCAAACCATTGTGTCCACCATCGCTACCTTTTCCACGCATACGAATTGTTCCGAAAGGCAAGTTCAAATCATCAGTAATGACAAAAATATTTTCTAACGAAATATTTTCTTTTTTCATCCAAAAACGAACCGCATCTCCACTCAAATTCATGTATGTATTTGGTTTTAACAACGTAACTGGACGCGCTTTGTATTTGAATTGAGCCACTTCACCAAAATTTGATGGAGAAAATTTAGCATCAACTTTTTTAGCAACTTCTTCAACAACCTTGAAGCCAATATTATGACGAGTATTTTCGTATTGAGCACCAATATTACCAAGCCCAATAATCAGATATTTTTGCATGAAACAAAATTACATCTTTTTGCAATGATTCGAAATAAATATTTAACTTCGCTTTAAAATCTACTAAATTGGTATAGATTTTGAAAGTACAAGAAATCGATAAAAATTTATCATGAACAAAATAATTAGCGTTTTTATATTATTTATTGGAATGAATGCCTTTGCGCAAAATATTCCGTCGGTGATGAAAACTGAATTTCCCGCTGCTGCTTTGCAAGATAGTGTAGTTGATTTGGATGGAAATTCGACAACCATAGAAAAAGTTTTTTCGAATTATAAAGGAAAAATTGTTCTATTAGATTTATGGGCAACTTGGTGTGGAGATTGTATCAAAAACATGCCTGCTTTGAAATCTTTGCACGAAAAAAATCCTGATGTAACCTTTGTTTACCTTTCAATGGACAAGAATGAGGAAGCTTGGAAAAATGGTATTGAAAAATATCAAATTGAGGGTCAACACTTTTACTTAGGAAACAACTGGAAAGGCAATTTTGGCACAGGGATTGATTTAAATTGGATACCGAGATATTTGGTTCTTGATCAAAATGGAAAAATTGCAGATTATTACAGCGTAAAAGCTGATGATCCTAAAGTTCAAGAAACAATTGATCGTTTAAGAAATAAATAGTTTATAGTTTACCAACCAAATGGTGATTGAAATTGAAAAATCAATCACCATTTTCTTTTATTAATCATTAGAAATCAATATCTTTCATAGAATAAAAATAAATATTCTATAATTTTTTATAGATCATTTTTTGTATCAAACTTTTAGTTATTATTGCATTGATTTTAATACCCTTTTTATTTATATGAAAATATGCTTCGTAATGTATCCTTGGGACAAGGTTGAACCAGGAAAAGACACCACTATGCGAATTATTAAAGAATGCGTAGATCGTGGATTTGAAGTATCCTATTTAACAAAAAAAGATATCTCTATTGCCAAGGGCAAAGTTGTAGGAAACTGCAAAAAGATGATAACTACAGAAACAAATGATTGTGTTGAATTTTATCACACCATGAAATTTGAAAGTAGTATAAAAGATTTGACCGAATTTGACATAATTTTTATGAGAGCCGATCCACCAATTGATCCGCTTTTGTTGAATATGTTAGAGTTAATTGAAGAAAAAGTTTTCTTCGTTAACAAAATTTCGGGATTACGTAAAGCAAATAACAAAATATACGCTGCTTCTTTTGATGATGGTCAAGAAACAATTGTTCCTCAAACGCTTATTACAAAAGACATCGATTTGATAAAATCGTTTGTAGAGGAAAATAATTTCGAGAAATTTATCATCAAACCATTAGACGGAATGGGAGGTAAAGGAGTTATACTTTTCGAACGAAAAAATATTGGTAACTTAAGCTCGATCTGCGATTTTTATATCAATCATACCGGAAATTCTCAGCCTATTATTTGTCAAAATTATATAGAAGGTGCAGAAAAAGGTGATGTTCGCGCCATTGTGATTAATGGTGAACCGATTGGTGCAATTATGCGTGTTCCTGCAGAAGGCGATCACCGTTCTAATATTTCGGCTGGTGGTTCTGCGATTAGACATGACATGAGCGAACATGAGTTAGAATTGTGCCGTAAAATAGGAAAACAATTAAATGAAGATGGAATTTATTTTTGCGGAATCGATTTGATTAACGGGAAAATGGTTGAGCTAAATGTCGTAAGTCCTGGAGGAATTGTTCCTCACAATAATGTAAACAATAACAACGAAATTCAGAAACAAATCGTATCGATGTTATTGGAGAAATATAAAGAATTTAAAGCATGAAATCCATAAGTATACAGCAAATTTTAGATAATATTGAGAACGAAATTGTATTTGAAGCTTATGCAGAAGACGAATCATTCAAAATAAAAATCGACGAATACATTCCTTACGTTTGTGCTGCCATTCATGATGGTGGACAAATGCGCGAAGATATTCGCGAAAAATGTTTATTAAGCAATTATGAACGTTGGTACGAGGAAGATCCGCATACAGCTGAGTTTGTAGAAACTTTTCCAATCTTAATTCAAGGTTGTGATTCTCGATTTGAATACGATCTAAATCGTGGTCCAGAAACTGCTGTGTACGAAGAAGCTTGGGGAAAACAGGTTTGGAAAGAGCCTTTGTCGGTTTCTCAAAAACAAAAAAGTATTGCAAAACATCATGCTTTTTATGAGGTTTTGGAAGCTTTAATCAACAAGCTTGAAACTAAATTTAAGTCGTGTTTGGTTTATGATATTCACTCGTACAATTGGAAACGTTGGGATCGTCCGGTTCCAGTGTTCAACATTGGTGCGGAGCGAGTTGATAACGAACGTTACGGAAATTATGTAGAAAGTTGGCGCGATGAATTAGCGAATATTGAGTTAGAAAATATTCACAATTATTCAGCGATTAACGATGTATTTTATGGACGCGGATATTTGTTAGAATTTGTTACAAATCGATTCAAAAATACATTGGTTTTAGCGACAGAAGTTTCAAAAATTTATTGCGATGAATTGACAGGAGAATCTTTTCCAGAGATTATTAACCAAATAAAAGAAGGTTTTAAATCGGCGATTCTTAACCACGCTTACGAGTTTGTAAAAACGGAAACGACGTACAAAGTAGGTTCTAAGCAAGTGAATATTTTGCACAATGAATTAGAATCTGATTTGGTCAAAATTGATAAACAATTGTATCAATTGGTTCAAAATTTTGAGTTGTTGAGTGTCATCAATCCGATTAATTTAGAATTTGAAAAGAAGAAATTCTTAGCTTCAAAATATACATACGAACCACAATTTAAGTACAATCCGCTTAACATTGATCCATTCGAATTTAAACGAAAATTATCGAATATTAAAGTCGAGAAAATCAATGATATTAGTATTCAAAATATGTATGTTAACACGATTAACGCTTATTTTGACAAGGTAGATTTGTTGGCGAATCTTGGTACGGATAAATTTTTGTACAATTCGTTGCGTTATTTTGGCGAACCATCTAAAAAAGATATCGAAAATGCGAACTTTATCCTTTATTGTCCTGAGTTTAGAATGGATAAACAAGGCAATTATACAGAGGAAGAAGTGGTTGATCTTTTTAGAAATGCTACAAATGATTATGGCTTCAAATTTGACATCGAAGTTTCGGATGATATCGCATCAAAAGCGCTTGTGATCAATAGTAAGAGAAAAGTTGTGATTAAACGTGGCGTTAAATTTGACAAACGTTTTACAAATGGTTTAATCGAGCACGAAATTGGAGTTCACATGGTAACAACGATGAATGCATTGGATCAACCATTAAAAATCTTTAGTATTGGTTTACCTGTGAATACGTTGACGCAAGAAGGTTTAGCGATTTTAAGCGAATATTACTCTGATTCTATTAATCATAGCCGATTAAGAGAACTTGGTTTACGCGTTATGGCGGTACATATGTTGACAAATGGAAAATCGTTCAATGAAACATTTATGACGTTGATGGAAGAATATAAAATGCAACCTGAAGACGCATTTTATCTGACAACTCGCGTTTATCGTGGTGGTGGTTTTACAAAAGATGCGCTTTACTTGAAAGGTTTGAAAACAATTTTGAATTATGTTGATCAAGGACGTTCTTTGGATAATTTATTGATTGGAAAAACTTCGGTTGAATACATTGATACAATTGACGAATTAGTTGAGCGTAAAATGATTAACAAACCAAAATATCATACCAAAATTTTCAAAAAACATCTTGAAAATCCAGAAATCAATCCGATTTTACAATATATTTTTAATGGAATAAAAGACTAAAAGTAAAAAACCCACTCAAATTTGAGTGGGTTTTGTTTTTAATTTTTGACTACTATTTTCTTTCTAGTATAATAAAATCCAACGGCAGTTGCTAAAACTATTAATGGATAAACATAATCCGAGATTGGTGCAGCATTTGGATCATCAGGATCATCTACAGTTGCAATATCATTTGAAGCATTAGAGCTTGAAAAAAAAGAAACTTCTTCCTGCTCATTAGCAAAAGCTAAATGTGAAAATGAAAATAATGTTATTAAGATAATTTTTTTCATTAGAATAAGATTTTAGTGTTAGTAATTGTTTGATCTGTATTGATTACTTTAATTACCAATACTTGATTCGCTTTAGGTAAATTAGATAATGAGATTTCTTTTCCAGAAGTAGACTTAGATAAAACTTTTCGTCCAGAAATATCATAAACTTCTACTGATTTTATTTCTTTTGGAGATTGAATTACAATTGTATTATTTTTCTTAAATACAACTGTTTCTTGCTTCGTCACATCACTAATTCCTAATGTTTTATTCGTAAACATTAATTCGAAACGATCATTATTAATACCTTCTTGTACATTAAATGTGTAAGCTTGTTTTCTTAAGTCAACAATTTGTTTATCTACTTTATCATACAAAAAGATTGAAACATCTTCAGCAATATTTTCTGTATTATTCAATTGAATTGTATATGATGCATTTGCTTTTGCATCAAGTCCTAATTTCACAATATCATCATTATTAAATGGTAAAGCTCTACCTTGAATTACAAATCGATCAGACAAATTATTAATCAATGAGTAAATAGCAGAACCATCATAATTTTGATTAAGTTTCGCATCCATTCTTTCGTCAAATTCGTTTGTTGCATCTTGTACATAACCAATTAATATTTGGTTTTTAGCTTGAGTTCCTTCAAATAAATCAATCCAAATTCGTTTTGAATCATCTTCATTTTTGTAAAAAATCGCACTCAAATCTGTACGTTGAGTATTATCAAATTTTAAAGTAGTAGCAGCATTAATTTCTGCAATAAATCCTTGTCCTTTACCTATAATCCCATTCGGAATAACACCTCCAGCAGCAGCTTGTGTTCCTCCTGTTAGATTATATGAAGCATAGTTATTACTAGCATAACCAGCAGAAGTTAATGGAGCTTGGTGTGTCCAAAAATACAATGCTTTTACAGAAGGATTTGCTTGCAAGAACTTTTTAGCGTCAAGAGAAGAAGGATAAGGGTTTCCTATTAAATGATAACCTAAATTTTGCTTCGTAACAGATTTTGTATAATTTCCATTATTTAAGTTTCCTATAAACTTACCAGCAAAAATGGCTCCTGGAGCTGTTTGTGTATGATTGTTTGCTACACGAATGTGGTAACCTAATCCATTCTCAAAATTATACGTTGCTGGATTTTGTAAATTACTATTTGGATATAACGGATCATTTACAAACAAACTTGCAAACTTATTCGTTTGTTCATTATAAATATAAAAACGTTTATCTAAAGTATTTGGTGAAAAACTACGTACATTTTGACCATTTACTGGAGACGACCATAATGTTGCATCATTAAAAATCATTGGTGTACTATTCGCCATTGCTGTGAAGCTTCCTGTGTTTGTTACAGCATTTGTTTGAATAACATTTCCTCCATCTTCAATAATAAATTTATCAGCAGTTAATTTATTAATGATTTCGTTTTCAACTTTTAATACAGTTCCTGATTTTACTGTTACTGATCCAGACTCTAATGTTAATTTCTTTGCCGTAATATTTTTAGTCAATGCTAAATCGCCTTTTACAATAGCTTCCTTGGTAGCACTTGGTTCTCCAACACTCCAAGCCATGTTTTCATAAGTAGTAGAAGCAGCTTCTTTTATAATTATCGTATAATCTTCTACTTCACCATAATTTCTATCATTACAAGCTAAGTTACTACCTCCATAATCACCAATAACTCTCATTCTTAAAGGTGTATTTTTAACAGAAGTTGTAGAAATTTTAATCGTAGAACTTGCTATATTATTCGTAGCAGTTTTTGACATGACTAATTCACCAGTTTCAAATGTACCATTGTTATTATAATCTATGTAAACATAAAATGATTCTTGTATTTTTCCACCACCAGTTAATTGAATATCTATTGTATTACCTTCCATTATTTCTGTTGTAAAAGCATTAGATATACAACTATTTTTAGTATAATCAGAATAGAATACTACACCTGTTGTACCTATTGGTACACCAGAAGTAACATTAATATCTCCAATCTTCACATTTTTTATTCCAATATTATAAGTACTTCCATCTGGAGCTTTATTTATCAAGTTAGCAGGTTTACATGCTTCTTTTGGAGCTTGATTATTTTCTGAACCCGTAATAGAGATTAAAGCTTTAGATTTTAAGAAACTTGGTCTCATCGCATAAATAACATCAGTTGCATAGCTTCCTTGTCCAGGTGTAAAGCGATCTAATTTAGAACCATAATTCATCATATTATATTGTACACCATCAAATTTTGTATTGGTACAATCATTTATCGTGTTATTATCTGGATACACTTTATATTGATTGTATTGACCATTCTGATTATTTGATGAACCAAAAAATAGTCCACTTCTAGTTCTTTGTGTATCTTCTATTCCATCATTTACTACACCTCCACAAGTTGCACCATTCCCATCATCTGAACCTGAATCAGCTGCAAATACATGTTTTATACCAAATGCATGCATCATTTCATGTGCTAATACAGTATCTGTTGATTTTATAACAACATGATATAACATCACAGATAAATCTACAGATTGCCCTGGATATGTTGCAAAACCTGCTGTATATGAGACAATTCCAGGAGTAGAAGGATTAACTCCGTTTATCTTATTTGTAATATAAATATTAAAATAAGAACTAGGATCCCAATTATATGTTGAATTTATCGTAGTATAAGGAATACCAGGATTAGAAGATCCATTTGCGATTCCACTGTCTACATACGTTTGATTTTTTGATAAATCATGGTTAATAATCCCTGTTGTTGCTTCACAACTTGGTGATCTTTTTGCTAATACCAAACGAACAGGTAATGTAGTACCTCCAGCTCCTGGACCCTTAATATCAGATGCTGATCCGTCCCAAATTGCATTTGCTCTAGCAATCCAAGCATTTACTTGGGCATTGGTTGGCACGTATAAACCTTTTCCATCATCTAGAATATGAACAACAATAGGAATTTCAATAATTTGATTTGCCTTATTAGCAAATTCCCCATTTTTTCTTGATCGCTCAAATTCTTTAATTTTAGCTTCATAAATTTCTTTAAATCCAGGATTGTTTTTAAAAAAATCAGCTTGTAAATCTTCAGTTCCACAAACTTCAATAGGTTTGTTTTGTGCAAAAGAAATATTGCCTAATAAAAATGACAATACTACACATTTAAATAGAAGTAATTTTTTTATCATACTAATTCATGTTAATTAATATGTTAAAATTCTATATAATAAATGAATTATCCGCTTATTAAACGTTTAAATTATTTTAAACGTTTAATTATTCTTTTAATCTTAAGATTTATAGTTAATTTTTATCTTTCTCAATTCTCTTATCAAAATAAAATAATACAATTCCTAATGCAATAATACCTAAACCAAATAAACTTTCTTTTGGTTTTTGCATCAAAACGAAATAACAGATGTATAAACTAAATGCTAAAAATATGGCAGGTAAAACATAAAAGAATTTACTTTTGATAATGGTTAATTGATCTTGTTTGATGAAGAACGCTGTACAAACTGCTAATGTTGCTAATATTTGTAAAACGAAAGATGTGTAAGTAAAAATCACTTCAAAATCTCCTGAGAAAATCAGCAAAATACTAATTGCTGTATGCACCCAAATTGCGCGAACCGGAATTCTATTTTTATTCTCTTTCGCCATAAAATTCCACAATTTATTTTCACGCGCTGTGGCTTGCGTCAAACGAGAACCAATCCACAAATAACCACTAATCGTCGCAATCAATTGCAAAGCAATAAAACAACTCACCCATTTTACATTATTTCCAAGTAGATTACCAAACGAAATATTCGCCACATTTTCTTGTCCAACCAAAGCTTCTGATGATGAATGTTTCAAGAAAACATAATTTAATAAAACATAAGAAATCGTGACAAAAATAACACCTATAAATAACGCTTTTGGTAAGTTTCGTTTTGGTTGCTCAATTTCTTCTACGATATATGAAGCCGAATTCCAACCTGTATATGCGAAAGTGACATAAACCAAAGAAGTCGCAAATGCTGGAAGTAATAGTTCATTTTTCCAAGTCGAATCAAAAAGTACCGCGTTTGGCTCAACTGCTGGAGCAAAATAAAAACCTAAAGCAATTAAAACGATGATAAATACAACTTTTAGAATAGTAAAAACATTCTGAAATTTACTACTCAAATTTAGACTGAATGATTGAAAAACTGCGACTATCAAAATCATTGCTATTGCAAATTCTTTTCCTAAATCCAATCCAAAAACATTGAGGTATTTTCCCATTGCCAAAGCCGCTAAAGATATTGGAGCAGAGAAACCTACAAACAAAGAAATCCAACTTGATAAATAACCAAAAACGGGATGAAATGTCCGAGATAAATAAATATAATCTCCACCTGATTGTTTAAATTTTGACGCTAATTCCGAATAAATAAATGCGCCAATCAACGCTAACAATCCTCCTATTGCCCACAATAATAAGATAGAAGTTGTATTTTTTAGATCAGAAATTTGATAACCCAAACTGGTAAAAACACCTGTTCCGATCATATTCGAAATCACTAATGCTGCTGCGGTTTTCCAACCAATTTTTGAATGTGCCATACACAAAAAAGTGCCAATTGAATGTTTGAATTTACATTAAAATTGACACTTAGAATATTTTATTATTGATTAAAATTTAAAACTTGCACGCGCAAAATAATACGCTCCTGTCATCCCCATTTGCACCGGTGCATACGGAAAAACTCCATAATAAGAATTTTCGTAAACTTGCTTGTCTGGGAAAACATCAAACAAATTATTTGCACCAATTGTAAAGTTGAAATTCTTTGTAATATCATAACCAATCGAAGCATCCGTCACCACTTTTCCCGTGTGCTCTTGGATACTTCCCCAAGGATATCCATCTTTAGTCACTTTTCCAAAATACGTGTTACGTACCATAAAATTGAATCCAGAAATTGCATAATTCAATCCTAAAGTTGCTTTTGTTTTTGGGCTTAATGATTCGATAATATTGACTTGATCAGGACCAAAAAATTCTTCTGTTGGAATTGTCAAAGTTGTTGGAAAATGATAACCGACAATCTTTGTTTCATTGATATTTCCTGATAAACTTGCATTCAATTTTCCTCGACCTAAACGAGTATCATAAGAAATTACTAAATCCAAACCTTTGGTTTCTGTATCAATTGCATTCGTAAAAATACGCGCTGTCGCAACATTATATTTTTCTAAAGCAGGATCTGTAATATCAGAAGTCAAGACAATTCGGTCATCAACTTTTATAAAATATCCATCCAATGTGATAAATAATTTTGAAGTTGGACGAAATGTTAAACCTAAACTTGCATTGATTGATTTTTCTTCTTTCAATTTATCTAAACCAATTTCTTTCGACAATTCAGACTCATTTCGGATAATTCCTTTTGTTACCAAAACTTGATCACCATTATCATTCAAGAATAAATCAGTATATGAATTACTGAAATACTTTTGTTGTAAAGAAGGCGCTCTAAATCCTGTCGAAATTGCTCCACGAACCGAATATCCTTTTGCATATTCATATCGCATCGCTAATTTTCCGTTGATTGTACTTCCAAAGTCTGAGTAATTTTCGAAACGTCCAGCTAAATCAGCCGTAAAATCTCCAAATTTCAATTCTCCATCTACATAAGCCGCAACTGAATGACGATCACCTTTTACAGCATTTAATGGAGAAAATCCTACAAAAGATTCAGATCCAGAACCTGCGTAAGAAGCTTCATCTCCAGCTTCAATTTTATATTGTTCAAAACGATATTCTCCACCAAACGCTAAACTAACATTTTGGTTAATTCGTTTCGAAAAATCTAAATTGACTGTATTTTGTAAAAATTGATGTTTTCCTGCGTAAAAATCGGTTGGAGAGTTTAAGCCTAATGATTGATTAATTGAATTTTCTAAATCATATTTGAATGAATTTAAACCAAAAGTATTACTCAAGTCAACTTTCCATCCATCATATGAATAACGTAATCCTGTCGAATTTGAATAATCATTTACATTAGATTTTAACGTTGCTTGAAAACCATTTGGATAAATTTTTAACGCATCTTCAGACAATTCGCTTGGTAATCTTCTAAAACCAAATCCATTTCCTTGACGTAAAGAAACTCCTCCAAATGAATAAAAATCTAATCGATCATTAATCGTCGTTTCAGCATTTACAAAAAATTGTTGATTTTTGATTGCCGCATCTCCAATTTGAAATCTAAAATCTTTTCTCGAAAGCCCTAAAGCAGCAATTTTAGCATCATCCGCAGCTCTTGCTGCATCTGGATCATCTGCAAAATCGTACGCGAAATCATCTCCAAAAATATCTAAATTATGATCTTTAGAACGATTCGTTTTCCTGCGCTCACTTACAACCGCCGAAAAAACAATTGAACCTGATTGTCCTAATTTCGTTCCATAACTTCCGTTAAAATTATACGTTTCACCATCATTTCGAGAAGTCTGACCATACGTCAAAGATGCATCACCACCTGGTTTAGATTTCAAAACAATATTTACAACTCCCGCAATCGCATCAGAACCATATTGCGCAGCCGCACCATCACGTAAAACTTCAATTTTGTCAATCGCCGAAATCGGAATTGCGCCTAAATCTGTTCCTACAGAACCATTACCTACCGTATTTTGGTAATTCACCAACGAAGTTGTGTGACGACGTTTTCCATTAATCAAAACCAAAACCTGATCTGGTCCCATTCCACGCAATGTTACAGGATCGATATGCTCCGTTCCATCGGCAGATGATTGACGAACCGAATTAAAAGAAGGAATAACCACATTCAAAATATCATTCACACTCAATTGAGGAGAAGACGTTTTCAATTTCTCAACATCGATAATATCGACAGGAACTGACGAATTAACCACCGTTCTTTCTGATGTACGACCACCGATTAAAATAACCTCGTTAAGATTTGTTTCCTCCTTTTCAACTTCTTGAGCGAAAAGTGTAGATGCGCAAATAAATGCGAATGAAGCAAGTAAAAATTTGTTTCTTTTCATTTTTAATTTTCATAAAACTTTCAAGAAACCAACAGATAAAAGTGAAATACTTTTACTCATCTTTCCCTCTAATAGGTTGGATTTAGCACCTTAGATTATAAGTCATCTGGTTGCTAAGGTTTCACAGGGCCAATCCCTCCACCTTTCTTGATAAGTTATGCAAAGGTAATGTTAAAAAATGAAAATGCAAATAATACTCTATCAATTTTATAGAGTTATTGAATTAACAATGAAATATCTAACTCTTGACTTTCATCTAAATTCATCATCGCATTGATTCGTTTGAATGATTTGAAGTTAACTAAATCTGAAACCTTTATATTTTTCTGAATAATTTCGCCTGATTGCAACAAAGCTTCTCGCATTGTTCCTTTCAACAGAAAAGTTCGTGGCGTGATCCATTGAGAACCGTCAAAAAAAACAATATTCGAATAAATACAATCGGTAATATAATTTGATTTCACCAACACCAAATCATCTGTTTTTGATTCTTTTAAATACTCATCAAAAAACCAACGATCTAAATATTTGTAGGAATAATTAATTTTATTTTCGATCTCAAAAAGTTGAATACTTTCAATTGGTTTGATTTGATACGGTTGAAATTCTACCGATTGAATTTCTCGATCATAAACAATTCTAACTTTATATTTTTCGTCCGTTAAATCTGTCGGAAACTTAATAATTTCATCTAATAAAATCGGATTGATTTCGGTAAAATTATCATTTCTTGTTCGATCAAATCTCGTTTGATGAAATTCTAAATTTCGAAGTTGTTTATTCACACAACAAATCGATTCAATAAATTGGAACATATACTTTCTGAATTAATTCTTCGTATTCTAATTTTGCCTTACTTTTCGCCGTTATTCCTCCTCCACTCTTAAAAAACAATTCGCCTTGATTATTTTCAATGAAACGAATCATCACAGCACTATCAAGATTTTCGCCATCAAAAACACCGAAAACTCCTGTATAAAAATTTCGATTATACTTTTCTGCTTCTAAAATAATTTCGACGGTTTTCTTTTTGGGCGCACCACAAATAGAACCAGCAGGTAAAAGTTGATCGAAAATCGTTCCTAAGTTTTGGTAATAACCATCGTTCAAATCACCTTTAATTTCGGAACTCACTTGCAAAAGTGTTGCATCATTTGTCTTCACCTCATCGATATATCGATAATTTGTCACCTCAACATTTTCTGAAACAAGACTCAAATCATTTCTAATTAAATCGACAATTGTAGCATGTTCGGCAGCTTCTTTTTCATCATCCAAAATAAGTTGTTTCGCATTAGGAATCGAAGCATCAATAGTTCCTTTCATTGGATTTGAAAAGATTTTTTGATCTTCAATTTTCACAAAACGTTCGGGAGAAAAACAAACAAATTCGTCTTTATATTTTAATTTATATTTTGCTTCAGAAGACTGAAAAATTTCATTCAAAGACAAATCAGTTTCGATTTTTGTTGGAAGCGTTAAATTCGTTAAATATGAATTTCCAAACAAAAGATTCTCATGAACATAATTGAATTTTGGCAAATATTCGTCAAAGGAAATCGGGAATTTATTGAATTTAAAATCTTTCTGAAAAGATTCTTTTTTTCGCGAATCTATTTCAAATTTTATCTCATCAGGTAATTCATTTAACGGAATTACTTCTCCATTTTCTTTCAAAAAATCGATCATAAAAAAAAAGGGAACTTTTGCAGCTCCCAATTCATTCATTTTCGTAAAAATCGAATGCTTTGCTAACATTCGATAAAATTAATATTATTCTTGATTTGTACCAAGTAGATCAATTTCTGTTTTTTCATCATCTGTCAAAATCATATCTTTTAACATGAAATATACCGGAATGGTGAGGAAAATTTATTCTTTTTTGGCAGTAAGGAAATAAGAGCATAGAAAAGCTCTATTACAGTCTTGGGTTTTGATGTTTGATTTGTATAATGTATTATATAATTAAAAACATTTTTTTCCATTTGGCAACGGTATTTCTGCTAAGTCCGAAATGTCTTGCGAGTTGAATGTTGTTTAGTTTGTGTTTTTTCTGATAGTCAAGGATGCTTAAAATATCTGATTTGGAATAAGAGCGGTGTTTTTGGTTTTCGGCTTGGGTTTCTTTATCGGCAATACCAAATATTTTTTTGTTGAGCTCGATGATGTCTAATACAGAAAGATTTTCCTTTTCTAATAAAGGAAAACATTCCGCTTTCTTTTCTGGGTGTTTGTTGAGGATATCTGAATAAATTTTTCTATAGTTGGGCTGATTATTTTTCATATTTATTTTTTGTGTATTAAACTATTACCTTATCTTCTTTGTTTGAAGTATTTTTTTTCAAAATGTTCATTATAAAAAAACTGCTAACCATATTTTCAACAGTTAGCAGAACTTGAATTTAGGTTTAAAATGGTTTAGTTAAGTCCATCCTCTTGGTTTATGGTTGCTTATTTTATCTCGCTATATTTACTTATCCATTTGTACAAAGTAGTTTTTGGTATTCTGTACCGTTCTATTACTTCATTTTTTGTCATCTTACCATTTGAAATCTGTTCTAGAATAAAATCGATTATTTCCTTGGTATAGATATTTTTTCGGAATTGCGGGAGTGATGATTTTTTATTATTTTCATTCTCTTCTTGTTTGACTGGTGGTGCATACAAAATAAGATGCTGTGTGTATATTCTAAAAAAATCATATTCTAAGAGCTTGCTCCATTTCAATAAAATTTCTGTATCTAAACTTTTAGCCTGATACATTTCAGTAACTTCTTTTTCTTTGCATTTAAAGAAGTTACAGATGCGAGACATTTCTATTCCGCTTTCTGTAACTGCTATTTTTAGCATTTTCCCTATATGGATTTCTTTGAAATTCACAACTATTATTTAGACAGTAACTTATTAATTTGTTCTTGTTGTGTTTTTACAAGAGCTTTTAATTCATCGATTTGTTTTTGCTGTTCAATAGTGTGCAAATACAATTCTTCTACTTTTTCTAAAGTCTGTGTGGAAAGTTCTGTGATATTGAAAGAATATCCATTTTCATTTTTTTGTAAATCTTTAATAGAAGTTACACCAGGTAAGTGATGATTTTCTTTAATAAAGTTTTCGGTATCATAAATTGATTTGAATTTATAACTAGAATTAATGCTAGAATTTCCACTGAAATAATCTTCGAAAACGTAATCTGGATAATTAGCGCCCGCCGTTTGGATGCTTCCATACACGCGTAATTTTTCCGATCCAACTGGTGCGAGTGTTGTTCCTCTAGCTGCTGCACTAGGCGCACCAATGGCTACCCAATTGTTGGTACCAGTTGTTGCAATTGCTAATGGTGAATTTAAAGTTGTTCCGTTGTTACCACTTCCAACTTCAAAAATTGCATTAGAGTAGTTTGCATTAAACTTTCCGAATGCAGTAGAATAATCATTTGTTAGATTAAGATAATAACCAGAGGCGGTAGCTCCAACAATCTTTTTAGTAGTACTACCCAAAATATTGTAGCGCCCCGTTACAAAATTGAATGATCTTGTTGGGAAATCTGGCCCATAGATATAGTTGCCATCACCTGCGGCAAAATTACTAAATCCAGAATCGATGGTATTATTAGTTCCTGCGATGAAACTTCCGTTTGCTTTATTCAATAACTTGTTACCAGCTCCGCCTACTACAGTATTTTCGCCCAAAACCGTATTATTATTGCCAAATACTGCATTGTTAAAATAGTTTGTTCCAGAAGCGCCAACTTTATTCTCTTGTCCTGTAACTAAATTGTTATTACTATAGACCACATTAGAAACACCTCCTACTAAAGAGAAACCTCCAGTTATATTGTTTTTAGTACCAAAAATAGCAATACCATTAGATCCTGCGTTTATTACATTGCCATACCCAGCTGCGAAGCTATCTTGCGCATTCAGTACATTACCATAGCCAATTGCACCAGAACGAATTTGGTTAATAGTATTGTTTTCTCCAACTGTAAATGCACTATTTGCCGATACTATGTTACCGAATCCTCCTATCAAAGAATTATTTGCTGTACTGGTATTATTGGCTCCGGATACCAAACTTGTTCGGCCGCCCACTTTATTATTGTACCCAGTTGCAAATGTATAGACGCCAGTATTTTCATTTAGAGTACCAAAAGAAGTCGAATGATCTCCGCTTGCAATATTTTCTGAACCAGCAGCAAAACTGTTATTTCCTACTGCTCCTCTTTGTCTCGCGCCGAATCTCACAGAACCATATACATCCAAACGGACACCATTTGCATTATCAGCTTCGGTAGAAGTTGTAGTACCATCATACACAGAATTGCGGCTAACTCCCACAGATCCCATTTGGTAGATACTCTGCGTATTCGAAGTAGCGGGCGCCTGTGTTGTAATATCATTCCAAGGTTCTTGGTAGGCTGCTGGATTTGCAATTTTCATCCAACGACCTACTGTACCTTGGGTCTTATCGAAATAGTAATAACCAATAGATGTAACATTGGTTGTCTTATCTGTTGTCGTTGTTAATGGTTCTGTGATATAAACAATTGCACCATCTTGTGTTGTTGTATATAAAGCATCTTTCGATTGTAATTCAGACCCTTTTAGACGAGGCGCAATAAAGCCATCAACTCTTGTAGAAATGTTGGGAGATGCAACAACATCTAGCGTTGCTGCTGGTGTTGATGTATTGATACCCACACCTCCATCCTGCGCCATTGCATTTCCAGATAGTGTAAAAAATATTGCTGCAGTATAAAAATTTATGATATTTTTTTTCATTTGTTTTAAAATTTGAATTAATTTTTTCTAATTACATACTCGAAATAAATTCAACCACAGGCGGAGGACGAATAGAGAAATAGTTTGCACCATTTTAGGAGAATGTCGGTGGACAGGTTTTCCTGTAGATATATTTGTTTTACTTCTTCTTCCTCACATTTCATAAAATTACAGATGCGGGACATTGCTATCCCGCTTTCTGTAACAGCTTGGTTGATTAAAGTGCCTATATGAATATTTTTAAAATTCACCTTTTACATCAATAGATTTTATTGCAACTTTTTTTAGTTACAGATGTGGGATATTGCTATCCCACTTTCTGCAACCTCTCTCTCATCATTTGTGTGATAGGGAATTTTTTTTGAAGTTCATTTATGTTGTGTTTTTAGAATCTTAGTTTACTGGGAATGCGTGTAGATAATTTTCCCAGTTTGTGGTAACAAAACGCCATTGTTCTGTAGAGGCAGATTTGTTTTCTATCATTACATATATCGTTGTACCTGCTGGGTCTGTTACATCAATTACATTTACACCTTGTATTAATACAGGAGAAGAGCTCGAAGTATTTCTTATCATTCTTCCTCTTATTTGGTTGCTACCGATAAAATTAAAAGTCGTATTTTCTAATACTGTTTGATTTGATGATAAATATAGTCTAATAGGATAATTTTCTCCATTAGCAAGTCCTGACGATCTTTCAGAAATCGTTAAACCAACGTGTACCACCCATTTCCCTGGCCCTAATGTTAGGTAAGTTGTAGAATATTTGGGCGTTGCGCCACCATCGGACAATACTGTTGTCTGAGATGATGGAAACTTGCCTAGTTGTACTTTTCTTGTAATATTAATCTCTTGCCAAGTTCCTACACCATTGGCATCGCTTCGCAAATATTTATTGGTACCCTGTGTACCGTCAAATAATTTGAAACCTGTAACGGGCGAAGCACTGGTACCCCCTGTTACAATATCTAGTTTGGTAGTGGGTGTAGTAGTTCCTAACCCCATATTTCCGTTCGGGAGAACGACCAAATCGTTGAGTTGTTGTGTAGCGGTTGGCGGATTTGCATTGTCTTTTCCACCATCTATATTAAAAATACCTTGTGGTGTATTGGTATTGATTCCCACTTGAGAAAATACCGAAGTATATCCTAAAAATGTACATAGTACAAGTATATATTTTTTCATTTTGATTTTGTTTAAAGCGTTATTCGTTTACAGGAATTGCATAAAGGTAATTTTCCCAGCTACTATTGTCATATCGCCACATACTACCACCTGTTGCTGGACTTACTAAAGATTTATTTTCTATCAATACATAAATCTCTCTTGGGTCTGTGCCATTTACACGGATTACCATAGAACCAGAAAGAAAATTTGGAGAACCTGGGTCAGTGGTTTTTAGTATCACACCTGCATATCCACTGTTTCCTCCAGATGGACCAAGTGGTGTGTAACCAGCTTTTGTATTGGTTGTAGTACTGGTAGATAGATAAACGTGTAACCAGTAAGGATTTTCGTAAGTACTACCTGCACCTGTGGTTGGGTAGTAGAAAGTCATCCCAAGATTCACAATCCATACACCAGGAGTAAGGGTAATTTTTGCTCCAGAATATTTTGCTCCACCGCTATTATCGGATGTTATATGAGATACTGCAGAAAAATCACCTTCTACTAGTTTCTTTGTAGCATCAAGTTTTTTCCAAGTTCCGATTCCTGCTCCACTTATAGTAGCAAGAACTCGTTGGTCGCCCTCATTTCCATCAGTCAGTTTAAAACCTCTTACTGGAGTTGTTGCATCACCACCAGTTACAATGTGAACTTTGTGTGATGGGTTTATTGTTCCAAGTCCCATATTTCCGTTGTCTAAAACCGTTAGGTCATTTAGTTGCTGTTCAGCGGTATGTGCATTTCCAGTTTCAGGATTGTCTTTTCCACCATCTATATTGAAAACACCTTGTGGATTTTTTGTGTTTATTCCGACTTGAGAAAAGCCGGTACCAGACAACAAAATAAGTGCTAAAAAGATAAATTTTATATTGTTTTTCATATTATAAAAGTATTATGCCGTATCACAATCATTATTATTAATTGCTAATCGGCTGGTTTATTATTGGTTTACTGGCATTGCATATAAATACATATCGTTCAACGATGGGTCGAACTCCCACATATTTCCCGTAGTAGCACCTAATTGTCTTTTTGAATTTTTGAGTAAAACATAAATAGTAGCACTATTACCTGTAACCACCACTACAGAAGAACCAGATAAAAAATTGATAGAATTAGCAGCATTCGTACTTTTGGTGATAGCTGTTGCATATCCCATATATGGAGTTGTATTAGAACCTATGATTTCAAAACCATTTTGTTCTCTGGTAGTAGAACTTGATGAAAGATATGCTTTTTGCCAAAATCCAGATTTATGCGGTACATCTGCTGTTATATTTAAATTCAAACCGAAGTTTACCACCCATTTTCCTTTTGGAAGGGTAATGTTTGCTCCCGTATAGATTTCTAGAGGTGCAGAAGATGAATCATCAGAAGTAATGACAGAAGTCCCCCAAGTTCCCAAAATGGTTGGTTTTGTTACTGCTACTTCTTTCCAATAAGCTGTACCGTCTGCTTCGCTCATAAGAAAATATCCTTCACCTTGTGTGCCATCATCTAATTTAAATCCTGCAATAGGAGAAGCAGAAGTTCCCCCAGTTACAATGTCTAACTTTTGTGTAGGAGTTGTTGTCCCCAGTCCTGTATTCCCATTGCTAAGAACAACTACATCATTAAGTTGTTGTGCTGGAGTATAAGTAGAACCTGCACCTGTAAGAGGATTGTCTCTACCTCCATCTATATTAAAAACCCCTTGTGGATTTGATGTATTTACTCCTACTTGTGAGAATGCTACTCCTGAAATTAAAATTGCAATTATTATATAAAGATTTTTATTCATTTGGTTATTTTTATTTGTTACTTTTTATTAATTATTATTCAACAAACTATAGGTGGTGGTCGAATTGAAAAATATGTTTCGCTTATTTTACTTAAACCTTTGTTTTTATAGAAAGATTTAATTGATTTTCCTAAAATAATTTTTCGATAGTCGATTTTTGTTTGGCTTGAAAAAACTCCTACTAATTGTGTATTACTAATTGTAGATATAAACTTTCCTATCTGATTCCCAATATCATAAAACAAAGAAGACCTTGAGCATTCAAAGCTGTATGACGATTTTATTGTAGGTTCTATTTGTTCTTTTTCTTTTTGTTTCTTGTGAGAAACTGCTAAGTGCTTTAATGGAGCAGTGCTAATTTTGGAGCCCTTTAAGGCAACTACTTTCGCAAAAAGAATTTTTTGATTATCGGATACAACAGCATTTTTAGAAATATAAAATTCCCCCTTTGTAGGTTTGATATTCTCAATAAATGATTCATCATGAATTTCTACTACTGTGGCTCCCTCAGAAACATAAAGTTGTGAATTGCTACTCTGAAAAATCTGAGCGTGAAAAGAAATAGAGATCAATGAAAATAAGAAAGCACAACAATACTTTTTATTTCTAAAAAATATTGAATGTGTAAAAAATATTGAATGTGCTTTTTCCGAAAACATAATTTTCATTTGTGATTATGATCTCAATTAGATACAAAGAGAAAGCATTAAAACACAATATGAAAGCTTAACATACAAGACTAATCAATTATAACAACATATTAAATGACTGATAATCAATTGAACACATTCAATTGATTATCAGTGATATGAATTTTTTGAAAAAAGAATTTTAGATGTGTAGTCATTGAGACAATGATATCTAGTTAAACAAATAAAATTGATAGGTAAAAATGGAATTATTAAAGAAATTTGCAATAAAAATAGCTGAGTCATCTAAACAAAAAATTTATTATTGATGTGATTCTTTTTGTAAATAAGTAATGTATTGTGAAGGAGAAATTTTTGTTTTAGCCTTAAAATTTACTGCAAATTGGTTGTACGAATTATAACCACACATTTCTGCAAGAGCAGAAATTTTGTATTTGCGATATTGTGGTTTATCCTTTAATAATTGAGTAAAATAATCGATTCGTAAATCATTCATATAATTATTAAAGTCTTGATCGTAGTATTTTTTCAGTAGAAAACTTAAATTTCTGGGAGTGATATTAAGTTTCGATGCTAATTGGATTGCTAAAAAATTTTGAGCTAAAAAGAAATGTTTTTGCTCTAAATTCTTCAATTTTTTGATAATTTGATCCTCATTTTCAATTTCTCTAGACTTCTCGAAAATTATAGAATGAGTTGTTGTTTTTACATTTTTTTTCTGTTCAAGACCAGCAATAATCTCCTGAAATGCAGAAGTTAGCTTTTTACGCTTAAATCTATTATACCAAATCAAAATAATCACAACTATTGTACAGAATAAAATAATAATAAAACTAATACTTGTTTTATATTTCTCTTCTTGAATCTTATTTTTTGACTTTCTCGTTTCATATTTAATTAACTCTTGTATATTTAAGGTTTCATTATGGGTTAACTTATCTATTTCTTCGACAAAGGATAATTGTTCTTCAGGTGAATCTATTTTTGCGGCGAGTCTCTCTTTTAAAATAAGTTTTGTAGCTGCAACTGTGTTTTTGGTTTTAGATCTAGAATATGCTGAAGAAAAATAAGTTTTCGCTTCCTCTTTTTTTCCATTTTTTATTGCTAATAGAGCTTTAGCTAATTCATAAATTTCATATAACGATGAGTTTTCCCTTATGGTTACATCACGTATTGTGTTATCTGCTTTTTTTATATTTTTCTCTGCTTCAAAAATATTACCGCATTTCATTTGAGTAAAAGCATTTTGGGCATACACTGCAAAAATGTAATCAGGATCTTTTTTTTGAATGTCTAAAGGTACTAAACTTAAATATTTTATTCTA
This sequence comes from Empedobacter sp. R750, assembly GCF_030324345.1. Classification (NCBI taxonomy): domain Bacteria; kingdom Pseudomonadati; phylum Bacteroidota; class Flavobacteriia; order Flavobacteriales; family Weeksellaceae; genus Empedobacter; species Empedobacter sp. R750. Next base: position 150,905 of record NZ_JACAGF010000006.1, read on the forward strand.
GCTTCAGAAGCTTTACAATAATCCGCATCAATATCATAGATTTTGGATAGATTATAATAATATTCAGCTTCTTTGAAGGGATTTTTATATTCTTTTTGTAATTTAATATAGTTTTGCCAAGCATCATTTGATTGTTCTATAAGCCCTGCCCTTCTATATGACATTACTAAACCATTTGTATAGGCCATTTTTAGATTTATTGAATCAATATTTTTGCCTATTTTTCCAGCTTCTTCATAATAATAGACTGCTTGAATATAAAAGCCATTTCTATATTTCATTCCACCCATAATATAATTTGCGTAAAACTTCTCATCAGAAGTTTATGCATTTTGAAGAAGGGCTTCAGAATTAAAATTATAGTTATTCGAATTTGTATTCAGCAATTTTTTATAATACTCAAAATTTACAGATTTCTTTTCATCTAGTTTTTGCTGAGCAAAACAGAATGTTGTAAGACAAAGAAATAGTAAAAAATTTATTTTTGAGTGATTCATTCTTTATAAGTATGTACAAAAATAATGAAATTTCAAAATAACTGTTTCATATAAGAATGGAAAACAATTCTTTTACAAAATAAATTGTTGGTTTAGCGTTGACTTTTTGTAAATGTGCTGATGAGCGTTAGAAAAAAGAATAAATTTTGCCTTGGGATAGTTTTTTTTTTTAAAATACTTACTTGATTTACTATAATTTTAATTTTGGAAACCTTACTGGAAGCATTGCATATAAAACTCAAATTAGCAAAATTCCCATAATGATAAGCGTTAAAAGGAAATAGCTTCCTATATTTTTGAAACCTCCAAAAAAGTCACCTAGCTCTAACGACATTTTGTTTTCAGTACGTCTGCACCAATCATAAATCCCGTTATAAGTGGATACATCACAAAAAATAACCAATTACAGTGCACGAAGTAAACATATAAATAATGGCTACCATAAGGGCATAAATCACAAATAGCTGCCAATTGTTTTGGAAAAGCTCTAATGATTAATTGAAATATTTCCCAATATCAAATTGAAATTTATTGTTTTTTTAATATTCAATTTTGTTGTAATCTAATGTTTTCATCTTAACGTTGGTTTAATTGAAATTAATGTAAATTTGCTTGATTAGTAGAATAAAATTAATAATTGTTACAACATGAATGCAAACGATTTATTATCAATCATAAAAAATAGACGCTCTATATTTCCTCCGCAATACAATCAAGAAGAAATTACGCGCGAAGAATTGAATCAAATTTTTGAGGCAGCAAATTGGGCGCCTTCTCATAAAAAAACTGAACCTTGGCGTTTTGTCGTTTTAGAAGGTCCTGCAAAAGACCGTTTCCGCGAATACGTGAAGCGTGTTTATGTGCAAGGAACGCCAACAGATCAATTGAGCGACAGAAAAATAAATGCATTAATTGAGAAATGTGATAAGTCGAATAAAATTGTATTAATCAATTTTATCAACACAGAAAAAAATCCTGAATGGGAAGAATTAGCTGCGACTTCTATGGCTGTTCAAAATATGTGGTTAATGGCAAGTGCGCTAAACATTGGTGCATATTGGTCTTCTCCAGCAAACATTATCGCCAATGTTGATGAGTTTACAACTATGGAAGAAGGCGAAAAATGTGTTGGTGTTTTCTATATGGGAAAAATTGAAGGAAATTCTCCAGAAGCTGTTCGTCAACCAATCGAAGATAAAGTGAGATTTTTAGAGTATTAAAAACTCTTTAGAAAATAATTTGAAAAAGACTACTAATTTTTTAGTGGTCTTTTTTATTAAATAGAAAATCAACTCTTTATGATTTTTGTATATTTGATTAAATACTTTAATATGAAATACATGAAATCGATTTTTAACTACTTATTAGTTGTAATCTCTATTAGTTTTTTGACATCTTGCAAAAACTCTAATCCCGTTGTTTACAATGATCCTATTCCAAAACATGAAACATTTACAATTGATTCTAAAATTCTAAATGAAAAGCGAATTATTAATGTTTGGGTTCCAAAAGAATATTCGACTTCTCAGGATTCATTATCCGTTTTGTATATGCCAGATGGCGGAACAAAAGAGGATTTTCCGCATATTGCAAATACATTGGATAGCTTGATTATTTCGAAAAAAATAAAACCAGTTATTTTAGTTGGAATAGAAAACATACAACGTCGCAAAGATTTGAGTCCGCCAACCGAAAACGAAGAAGATAAAAAAATAGCCGATGTTGTGGGAGGTTCGAATGAATTTAGAAGTTTTATCAAGGATGAATTATTTCCTGAAATCACGAAAAAGTATCGCACTCAATCCCAAAAAGGAATTATTGGCGAATCGTTGGCTGGATTATTTATTATGGAAACTTTTCTGAAACAACCCGAAATGTTTGATTATTATATCGCAATTGATCCTTCACTTTGGTGGAACGATCATAAAATGTTATTGAATGCAAAAAATTATTTAGCTAAATTTCCTTCTACTCCAAAAAAGTTATGGTTTGCAGGATCGGGAGCAAGTGATATTTTGCCTTATACAGATGATTTGAAGAATATTTTAACGCAAGAAAAACTTCCAAATCTACAATGGAATTATTCTCCAGAACCGAAAGAAGAACATGCTACAATTTACAGAGCAACTAAAGAAAAAGCTCTGATTTGGAGTATTGGGAAATAAAATAATTAACCTCTCTACTACTATGGACAATCGTATCGAAAAATTAAAATCAATGCAGACGAATCTGCTAATTGATGTTGTAAAACGCTATCAACAATTTGGCTATCCAATTGAAATAAAAAATGAAGCTATTAAAATCCTTGAGCAAAGAGGAATTAAAATGGATCAATTAGAATTAACTGGAAAAATAAAAAATACAGCTTACGATGCTGCAGTGGAAACCTATCAGCAATATAAATTATTTTCTATAATTGCATTAGTTTTAAACATTATATCCATTTTTCTCATGAAAGATTCTTCCTACGCAGGATATATTTTCTATATTATAATGTTGATTTTTATTCTTCTATCTTTTTCAAGCGCAAGAAAATTATCTGTCATATTAAATGATGAATCTATCGATTATTCTTACATCTATATTTTTGTCGGAATGTTTTTATACTTTATCATTTTTTTCATCACTCGAAATCATATTAAAGAGGCTATAAAAACAGTTCGGTAAAAATTATTTACAACATAAATCAACTATTTAAATATGAAATCAATATCGTCAGCTTCGTTAATTAGTTTTCTATTTATCTTTTTTCTGCAAACAAAATCTTTTGCCCAAGAAAAAATAGAATTAGAAGAAGTACAAATCAACGCTAAAACTAAATTAAATAACTCTGTACAATATGAGAAATTGAAAAACATGCCAGAAATTGGTGTTTATTCTTTTGGAGTTATAGTAGAAAACAACAAATTATATGTGATGAGCGGAGACGTTTCTAATGTTGGTGTGAGAACAGAATATAAAGGATTTAGTAATAAAATTTATATTTATGATTTGGAACGAGATTTTTGGAAAACATCAAAAACTAAATCTTCAACCATTGCAAATAATTCTATCATTAGTCACAATGGTTTGCTTTATAGTTTTGGAGGAAGAAGATTCGGTAACAACAGAAATCGAGAACTTTTGAACAACAAAATAGATGTTTATGATGTTAAAAATGACACTTTAATCATAGATAATGTAATGGCTCATCAGGCTGTCAATTTTGCATCAGTAAAAGTTGATAACAAAGTACTTTTCTTTGGAGGTTCTACAAAAAAATATAATAATGGAACAAAGTTTTTCACAAACAAAGTTAGTATGTACAATCTTTCTACTGGATTGTGGTACGAAATGGATCCTATGCCAGACGCGAAAGAAGCGCCAGCAATTCTAGTTGATAATAAGATTTATTTGATCGGAGGTAACAAAAATCATTTATTAAAATCAATTGATTCTTTTAATCTAAATGATGGAAAATGGACAAAAGAATTTGAACTTCCTATCGCCATGAGTAGACCATCATTAGCAAAAAAAGAACATCTCATTTATATCTACGAAAATGGTATATTTTATACATTTGATACACAGGAAAAAGTTCTGAAAGAATATGCAATAAACAACATCTTTGCATTTAATGGTGAAATATTTATCTACAATGATTTTATGTATATTCTTGGTGGAATTGTTGATAATAAAGATCTTTCAAGCGAAATGTACAGATTCAGCTTAAGTGAATTTAACAATACCAAAGTAAAAAGAGAATTAAAACTCAAAAAAAGTTTATAAACCAAAAACCCTCACTTCATTTGAAGTGAGGGTTTTTTATGCGATTCGTTTTCCTAAAATAGTTAAACTTCTTTCTATTCCGTCTAAAGTTGCAATATTGGGATAATTTCCCCAATCTTCGAAACCAAAATGTTTGAATAATTTCAAGCTCGGTTCATTATGCGAAAAGATAAAACCTAAAATAGTTTTGATTCCAAATTCTGGCGCTTTCGTAATGCTATATTCCAACACTTGTTTTCCTAAACCTTTTCCACGTTGCGCTGCATCTAAATAAATGCTGATTTCTACAGTTGCATCATAAGCTGGTCTTCCATAAAAAGATTGAAAACTTACCCATCCTACAATGTCTTTCGATTCATTTTCTACAACCCAAAGTGGTCTTTTTTCAGGTGAATGTTCTTCGAACCATTTTACTTTACTTTCAACTGAAACTTGTTCTGTATCGGCAGTTACTAATCGCGAAGCTATTGTCGAATTATAAATTTCTGTTATTTTTTCTAAATCGCTTCGTTTAGCATCTCTGTATGTTAACATCTAAATTTTTAAATTTTATTCTGCGTTTGATTTTAAAAAGGAATATTCTTTTTCATCGCCATCATATAGCCCAAATGCATTGCTTCGTGAATATTGTTGTACAAAATTGCATCTTCAATCGATTCTAATGTCATACCAAAACTTGTTTTATATGATCGATAATACGATAGTTTTTCCGAACGATAATCCTTGAACATCTGCATTGGTGTACTTTCCAACATTTCCTTCAATTCTGTCACATCTTCTTCCGTTACTTCCGTATTTCCGATTGTTCCTTTTTTATACTTCTGAATAAACTGAATATCGACCAACATCCTATTATCGGTTAAATAATAATGGATCAATTGCTGTGTTGCCAAAACATGAGCCGCATTCCAAAACAAATTGTTTTTATAGCCAACAGGTATATAAAGTAGTTGTTTCAGAGAGTGTTGTTCAAGCTCATCAATAATCTGTTTTCTTATATTCGTCAGATAAATAATATGCTCTTCCATAGTCAGATTTAAAGTTTAAATATACATCAAATTAAGTCTATTTATCAAATTATAAAGCAAAACAATTAAAATCACGTTTTTAGATTATTTAAAGTCTTTGATTCTTCGTAATTTTGTCTCATTAAATTTAAAAGATGGCTTACACAAGAGATCAAATATATCAAGTATTAGAAGAATTGGGTATTCGCAATTGGATGCGTAACGCTCAAGTGATGGGAAATGATATTATTTTGGATATTGTTTCTCCTTCGCCTGCAATGCACGAACGCAAGCGTTTGGAAATTGCGTTGAAAAATGCATTTAAAGAAAATTTACCTGAGTCAAATCTTAAACTTAACATTTCTGTTGAAGTTGAAGAAAAAAATCCGAACGAAATCAAAGGTTCAGAATTACCAGGTGTTAAAAATATTATCGCTGTAGCATCAGGAAAAGGTGGTGTTGGTAAATCTACTGTTTCATCAAACTTAGCAATTAGTTTAGCAAACATGGGATTCAAAGTTGGTTTATTAGATGCTGATATCTACGGACCTTCTATGCCAATTATGTTCGATTGTCAAGATGCTCGTCCATATTCTGTAGAAGTTAATGGAAAAACGAAAATAAAACCAGTAGAAGCTTACGGAATCAAGTTATTATCAATTGGATTTTTTGCTGATACAGATCAAGCAATTGTTTGGAGAGGACCGATGGCTGCAAAAGCATTGAATCAAATGATTCGTGATGCACATTGGGGAGAATTAGATTTCTTATTAATCGATTTACCTCCAGGAACAGGTGACATTCATTTATCTATCGTACAACAAGTTCCAATTACAGGAGCAGTTGTGGTTTCTACGCCTCAAAATATTGCATTAGCAGATGCTAAAAAAGGAGTTGGAATGTTCCAAATGGAAGCGATTAATGTTCCAGTTTTAGGAATTGTAGAAAATATGGCGTATTTTACACCAGAAGAATTACCTAACAATAAATATTATATCTTTGGACAAAATGGTGCAAAGAACTTAGCAGAACAAATTGGTGTTCCTTTCTTAGGCGAAATTCCAATTGTACAATCTATTCGCGAAGCTGCTGACGTTGGTCGTCCAGCTGCAATGCAAGAAGATACTGTTGTGGCTAATGTTTACAAAGAAATTGCACGTAACGCAGTACAAAGTTTAGTAGAACGTAACAATACTTTGCCTCCAACAGAAGCTGTTCGTATTACAACGATGGCAGGTTGTTCGGCAAAAAATTAAAAAAGTAAAAGATCATGACTCCAGAAGAAAAATATTCAGAAGTTGAAAAGGCCTTAACTGAAATTAGACCATTCTTAAATTCAGATGGAGGCGATATCGAATTAGTATCTGTAGAAGATAATATTGTAAAAGTTCGCCTTACAGGTGCATGTATAGCATGTTCTGTCAACCAAATGACCTTAAAGTCAGGTGTTGAAATGACCATCAAAAAATATGTTCCAGAAATCGTTTCGGTTATCAATGTTTCAGATTTTGAAACTTCAACTGAAGCAGATCAAATATCTTCACTAAAAGAAGAAAATTAGAATATCATTAGATTCTCATAAATTAAAACGCCTTTATATCAATTTATAAAGGCGTTTTATTATTTTTGGCAAACAATTTGAATCTTAACCACAAAACCAAAAATTCAAAATGAAAAAATATATTTTATTTTTTACTTTTATTATCCTTTCTTTTGCATTGCCTTTAAATGCTCAAAACAACTACAAAGTTGGCGAAAATCTAAAGTTTAGAGTTCATTATTCTGGATTGAATGCAGGATATGCATCAATTGATGTAAAAGAAGCTACTTTGAACGGAAAAAGTCATTTTCATATCGTAGGAAAAGGAACTTCTACTGGTGCTGTGCGTGCTTTTTTTAAGGTAGATGATAATTACGAATCGTATATTGATAAAACAGATTTGAAACCAACAAAATTTGTTCGAAATATTGTAGAAGGAAGTTACAAACGTCATCAAATCTATTATTTTGATCATGCCAATAGAAAAGCAAAAGTTGAAAATAAACGAGATGGAAAAGTAACGACAGAAACAATTCCGTACGATGCGCAAGATTTACTTTCTGCTTTTTACAGTTTACGTAATACCAATCATGCCACTCTTAAAACAGGAGATTATTTGAACGAAAATATTTTTCTTGGTGATGAAACGCTTAAATTTCGATTGAAAGTTTTGGGACGTGAAACCCTAAAAACAAAATTCGGAAAAATTGCAGCAATCAAAATTCGTCCGTATGTACAATCTGGTCGTGTTTTCAAAGAATCAGAATCGGTTACAATGTGGATTTCTGACGATGATAACTTAGTTCCGCTAAAAATAAAAGCGGGTTTATTAGTTGGATCGTTAAATGCAGATCTAAATGAATATAAAAATTTAAAATATCCTATTACTTTTACGAAGTAAATTGAAAAAGCGAAGTTCGAAATCCGAATTTCGCTTTTTTTTATTTCTCCAAATATTCCAAAAAAACATCACTCGGAATTTCCATTGCACCCAAACTCGCTAAATGTTCGGTATAAACTTGACAATCGATCAATTTATATTTCTTGTGGTATTTTGCAACAAATTGTATAAAACCAGCTTTGGAAGCATTGCTCACTTTCGCAAACATACTTTCTCCACAAAAAACATCGCCCATATCAATTCCATAAAAACCACCAACCAATTCGTCGTTTTGCCAAACTTCAATACTTTTAGCGATTCCCATTTCATGTAACGTACAATATGCTTCGATCATATCATTTGTAATCCACGTTCCGTCCTGATCTTTTCTATACGCTTGCGAACAATTTGTAATCACTTCTCGAAACGCTTTATTTTCTGAATACGTAAATATTTGATCTCGAAAAACTTTCTTCATCGATTTCGAAACATGTAAATTTTCTGGAAATAAAACAAATCGATCTTGTGGAAACCACCAAATAATTGGATCTTCTTCATTAAACCAAGGAAAAATTCCTTTCTGATAAGCCAAAATTAGGCGTTCTGGCGAAAGATCTCCTCCAACAGCTATAATTCCCTCGCTATTCACTTCATCGTAATCAGGAAAGATTAAATCAGAACTTAACCAATACATATCGTTTTGTGTATAATTTATATAAAATTAAAAAAACGTGTCCAATAAAGAACACGTTTAGTATTAATTGATGTTTTTTTACTTAGAATGGTAAATCATCATCATCTCCATTAGAAAAAGTATCAACTGGAGGCGCTGGTGCAAAATTATCGTAACCTTGAGGTGCTTGTGCAGCTGCATTCGCCATATTCTCAATTCTCCACGCTTGGATTGTATTAAAATATCTTGCTACTCCTTCTGGATTAATCCACTCACGACCACGAATATTGATAGAAACTTTCACTTCATCACCAGGTTTGTAAGCATTCAACACATCAGTCTTATCTTGTGTAAGCTCAATTAAAATATCTTGTGGATATTGTTCTTGCGTTGTAACAACAAATTCTCTTTTCTTGAAACTTGCAGTAATATTTTGAGTTTCAAATACTTTCTTAATTCTTCCTGTAATTTCCATTTTTGTAAAAGCTTTGTACAAATTTAGAATGTAAAAAAAGATTAAAAAAATTTTATTTCGAAATTTTGTTAGAAAGAAAACTTGTGTATATTTGCAATCCAAATCGGTGAGATTTTAGCGGGCGTGGTGGAATTGGTAGACACGCTAGACTTAGGATCTAGTGCCGCAAGGTGTGGGAGTTCGAGTCTCCCCGCCCGTACAACAGCAAAGACTTTGAAAAATATTTCAAAGTCTTTTTTTATGACTTATTACTTTATAATATTTTTTATAAATTTAGATAATTATTTGGTTACAAGTTGTTTGGTATGTATTCGAAAAGAAAAAGAAATTTGAAATCTGGAGGGAGAACTATCCCCATTTTTGAATTTATAGTGGTTGTAATTATCATCATTATTTTGATTTACTTCGCAGTTTTCTAAGGAAATTATTCTTCATTTTTTTAAACATTAATTTATAATTATTTAGAAGAAAAATAGAATCAAATCAAAGAATCTGTTAAGCAAAAATTTGGAGATTAGTTTGATGATGATGCTGAAGATAATGCGAAAAATTATCAGCCACAACCTTAATTGATATAGAAAATGGTTAGAATTTAGATTCTAACCATTTTTTTATGCTTCTATATCTTTATAAAATGTTTTTCTACGTTTATGGATAACCGGATCAAAGTTTTTCCATAATTGTTGCACTTTTGTATTCTCCTCTAGCAAAGGATTGGTCTCTAAAGTTTTAATTCCTCTTGCTATAAATCGATCATAAAGTTCTTTAAAAATCAAGGCATTTACACCTTTATTTTGATAATGAGGATCAATTCCTATCAAATAAAATTCGACATGATCGTTCTTTTTTTGCGCTTGCATCAAATGCCACCAACCAAATGGAAACAATTTTCCTTTCGTTTTCTGAAATGCTTTCGAAAATGAAGGCATTGTAATCGCAAAAGCAATCATTTTGTTGTTTTTATCTTTTACACACGAAATAAAATCAGGATGAATAAATTTTAGATATTTCTTTTTGTAATGTTCAACCTGAAATTTTTCTATCGGAACAAAACTTTGCAATTCTGCATACGTCACATTCAACAAATCGAACATCTCATCAACATAAGGTAACATTTCGTCAATTGTTTCAAATTTATACGTATCAATTTCGTAACGTTTTTTGAGCATTTCGCACAATTTATCCATTTGTTTTACCTTACCCAAATTAGCAATATCAATAGAATATTCTAACCATTCGGCTTTTGGTTGATAACCTAATTCTTGCAAATATGTTTGATAATATTCGTAATTATACAAACCGATTAAAGTTGCAACTTTATCAAATCCTTCTGTTAATAACCCCGCTTTATCCATATTCGAAAATCCCATCGGACCTTCTATATAACTCAGTTTATTTTTTTTAGCAATGTTTTCAACAGTTGTTAATAAAGCTTTCAGAATGTTAATATCATCTTTAAAAACTAACCAACCAAACCGAATTTTAGTCTTTCCAAGTTCTTTTACTTCGGTCCAATTAATAATCGAAACAATTCGTCCAACCACTTCTTCGCCTTTGTAAGCCAAAAAGTATTTTGCTTCTACTGTTTTAAAAATAGGATTGTTTTTATCAAAACTTGCGAGTTCATCTTTCTTTAAAGAAGGCACCCAATACGGATTATCTTTATACACTTCAAAAGGTAAATCGACAAATTTCTTCATTTCACTTGGCGTGTTCACCTCCCTTACTTCGATCATATGCTATTAAATTGCGTCTTACAAATTCTAATTTAGGAAGATTTTTTTAGAGAACAATTTTCTCTTCTACAGATTTTCCGTTTTTATCTTTTCCGTAAAATAAAATATAATCAAGCTTTACGGAGATTCCAGCCGTTCCTTTCTTCTGTTTTAAGAAAACGCGATTCAATGTTATCAACTTGTTATTAACAGTTGTTTGAACAATTGGATTTTTTTGAGAATCAAGCTTAAGCGTTAATTTTTGAGTTGGATAAGATACTAATGTCAACTGAAAAACATTCCTTTCAATTTTCTTAATATCTAAACCATATGCCAATTTCTTTTGTATAGAAGTCAAGGGCTTTTTCGAACCATCTTCAGCATAAAGAATGCGATAAATATCAACTGGATTATCATCATCTAAAATCCCTTTGCTCGAAAAAAGTGCATCGTAAACAAACGTATTTTTATTGTCGTTGTGCTGAATATAGAATAGTCTATTTTCTGATTTTGGAGGAACGGGATAGCTTTGTTGTGCATTTACAACAAAAGAAAAAAGGATAGAGCAAATAATTAATAGGTTTTTCATTAGTTGATATTTTTTGAGGATAGAAGATATGAATTATTTGAATGATTATCTAAATCCAAATAAAAAGTTTCGAAACTTTAACTTGTACAATATTATGTCCATCAAGAAAATCTTGCGGAATTTTTTTATTTTTTCATTTTCTCTTTGACGAATTCTACAACAATCGGAACTAAAGAAAAAACAATAATTGCCATGACAACTATCTCGAAATTGTTTTTGATAAATGGAATTGTTCCTAGAAAATATCCAGCCAATGTAATCCCGAAAACCCAAATTATTCCACCTATAAAATTATATTTGATAAATGTACCATAATGCATTTTAGAAATTCCTGCAACGAAGGGAGCAAGCGTTCTTACAATCGGAACAAAACGTGCAATTACAATGGTTTTAGAACCATATTTTGTAAAGAAATCTTCAGTCTTTTGAATGGCAGAATCTTTAATAATTCGTTTTCCGAAAATTTTGGCTGTGACTAATTTCGCTCCTAAGGTTTTTCCAATCGTATAATTGACCGTGTCGCCTGCAATCGCTGCAACCCAAAGCAAACCTAATACGATATAAATATTGAGTTGATCTGGAAAAGCTGCAGCCAACATTCCTGCCGCAAATAAAAGCGAATCGCCAGGTAGAAAAGGCATGACAACCAAACCTGTTTCGATAAAAATTAAGAGAAACAAAATCAAGTAAAACCAGTTTTGATAATCATTCAAAATGGTTTCTAAATATTTATCGATATGTAGTATGTAATCTAAAATTTCCATGATTTAAAGGTATAAAAAAACTCGACCGAAGTCGAGTTAATTTTTTATTGTTATTCTTGTTCAGCTACCTTTTTTTTGCCGAACTTTTCTTTGATAATTTCTACAAAAATTGGAAGTATTGAAACGATTGTTATTCCTAAAATTACTTTAGAAAAATTCTTTTGAACCCATTCGATGTTTCCTAAGAAGTATCCAATAAGCGTTAAACCAACAACCCATAACACAGCTCCAATTACATTATATGTAATGAAAATAGAATATCCCATTCGTCCAATTCCTGCAACAAAAGGCGCTAAAGTTCTTACTATTGGTACAAAACGAGCAATTACAATGGTTTTTGAACCGTATTTTTCGTAGAACTCATGCGTTTTATTGATATGTTCTTCTTGGATGAAATTTTTACCAAAAATCTTCACTTTAGTTGCTTTGTAACCAACTTTTTTTCCAATGGTATAGTTCAACGTATCACCGAGTATAGCGGCCACCAAAAGAATTGCAATCATAATCCACACATTCATATCATTTGTTTCTTGCGCAGCCAACATACCTGCCGCAAACAACAGTGAATCTCCAGGTAAAAATGGCATCACAACCACACCTGTTTCCACGAAAATGATTAAAAATAAAATTGCATAAAGCCACAAACCATACTCATTTGCAAACTCTGCTAAATGCTGGTCGATATGCATAATAAAGTCAAAAAGACTCATAAATACTTCCATAAAAGTTGATTAAATTTCTGAAGCATTAAATGCATTTTTGATATGATTTACGCTCCAAGATTGTTGTTTTTTTAAAAGTGCTAAAATATCAAATCTTACCTCAGAAATAAAATTATTTTTCTGAATAAAATCATCTGCGGCAAGAATTAACAATTTCTTCTTCTTTGTGTTAACAGAACTTTCTGGCTCGGCAACATAATTTGAAGTACGACTCTTAACCTCTATAATAACAATCTCATTTTCAAATTGAGCAATAATATCGATTTCGGCTTTTCTGAAAAAATAATTTCGAGCCAATATTTTGTATCCATTTTGGATTAAATAATTGACAGCAAAATCTTCTGCTTCTTTCCCGAAATCGTAACTAATACTCATTCAAAAAAATTATTTTGTTCCGTACAAACGATCTCCAGCATCACCTAAACCTGGAACGATGTATCCATTTTCATTCAATTTTTCATCCAAAGCAGCCAAGAAAATTGGAACTTCTGGATAAACATTTTGTACTGCTTCCACTCCTTCTGGACAACCAACTAAACAAGCCAAACGAACAGATTTTGCTCCTTTTTCTTTTAAAATTTCGATTGCTTTGATTGCAGAACCTCCTGTAGCTAACATTGGATCAACCAAAATCACATCACGAGAATCTAAATCAGTTGGGAGCTTACACAAATACTCAACTGGTTGTAATGTATCATGATCGCGATAAAGCCCAATATGACCAACTTTAGCTGTTGGAATTAATTGATGAATTCCTTTTACCATTCCCAATCCAGCACGTAAAATTGGAACGATAGCCATATCATTTCCTTTTAATTTGTAACCGATTGTTTTGATAATTGGCGTTTCAACTTCTACTTCTTCAAGCTCGATGTTACGTGTAATTTCGTAACACATTAAACCTGAAATTTCGTCTACTAATTCACCAAATTCTTTCGTTGTTGTGTTTTTATCACGCATTTGCGTAATTTTTGCTTTTACCAACGGGTGAGTAATAACTGTTAAATTATCTTGTTTCATATTTGTTTGTATAATGATGCAAAGTTACATTATTTGAAGTAACATTTAACTGAACTTTCGCACCCATTTTTAGTGCAACATTGTGACCTGTATGCCCTGCAGGAAATCCGAAAGCTACTGGAATATTTATTTTTTTTGTAAAACTATAAATGACTTCAAAAGTTTTTGGATCGAATGGATGATTGTAGTTATCAGCATTTTCTTCTTCGGTATCCATATGCGTAAAGTTTCCTAAAATAATTCCTTTTACATGAGTAAGAATTCCGTTGCGTTTAAGATTCATCAACATTCGATCAACTGCATACCAATTCTCGAACCAATCTTCTAAAAATAAAATCTTATCCGAAGGATTTGTAATCGCAGATTCGCTCCCCAAAAGTGAATACACAATCGAAAGATTTCCGCCAATTAATTCTCCTTTTGCTTCGCCTAAATTATTGTAAGCATGTGATTGAATTTGGTAATTAATTTCATGTCCAAACAATGCTTCGTAAACACTTTGATAAGATGTTGGATGATATTCGGTATTTGCTAATTTCTTCGCTGTAACACCATGAATTGTTTGAAAACCTAATCGGTTAAAATGATTATGAAAAACAGTAATATCAGAATAACCAATTATCCATTTTGGAGATTTTTTGAAATTGGTTAAATCTAATTCATCAATAATTTTTACTGAACCATATCCACCACGTGCGCACCAAATCGCTTTGATTTCAGCATCATCTAATGCCCATTGAAAATCTTCGGTTCTGATTTCATCTGTTCCAGCATATTTGTAGCCAAAATCATATTCAGCATAAATATTTTTCCCAAGAACAGGAATCAATTTCCACGATTTTATTAAGTCTATTGCTTCCTCCAATTCGCCTTGTAACATTCGTTTTGCTGGCGCAACAATTGCTATTTTATCACCTTCTTTTAGAAAATCGGGTTGAATCATTTTTCTATAAAATTTTAGTAAAGGTAAACACAAAAAAAAGACGAACTACAAGCGTTCGTCTTTTTGTTATGATAATGAAATATTTCTTAGAAAGTGTAAGTTACACCTGCATTCCAAGTTCTTCCATTCCCCCAGAAGTAACCGTAGTTATCTTTACGAGAAATGTATTGATCATTGAATAAGTTTTTGATGTTACCTCTAAATTTAATAGATTGACTATTTGTAATTTTAAAGTTGTAAGACATTCCTAAATCTACTGTAGCAAATGGGCTAATACTTGCATTTTTGTAGACTTGTCCATTAATATTTGCTTTTGCAACATCAGCAACGTTTACGTTTTCATATAAACGAGCATAGTAGTTAAAATCTGTATCAAAAGATAAAGCTTTTGTTACTTTAACTTTAGTACCCATACCAAATGTAAATTGAGCTGCATTACCTACTCTTACACCGTCTAAGTTACCTTTACCATTCTCTGTTCCAGCTACAATCTCTTGTGTATCTGTATCTTGAACTTGGTAAGTAAAATCTCCTTGGTATCTCCAATCTCCTGCAGAAGCATAACCTCTAACTGTCCAATCACGTGTTACTTTAGCATCAAAATCTACCTCTAAACCTTTGTGTACTTGAGATAAATTATTTAATAAATAACGAACATTAGAGTGTACTAAACCATTAGCATCTGTAAAATCTCTATCGTTGTAAGTATCTGCTCTATTATCCCATTCAGTGTAATATGCATTCACATTAACTCTTAATGTACGAGTTTTGTAACGGTAACCAGCTTCAACACTTTGAATCTCTTCATTTTTAACTGTTGGATCTACAAAAGTAACTGTATTACGTACAAACATATTATTTAAATATGGTTGACGAGAATATTTACCTCCATTAACAAAAACGCTATTTTCTTTATTTAAATTAATAGAGAAACCAGCTTTTAAATTATAACCAATTTCTGTACGCTCACCTGAATAAGCTTTACCGTTTTTGAATTTGATACCTTGTTTTTCTGCAGATTCTGCAGTATAGTTCCAGTTATCATATTTTTCATACTCTTGCCAAGATAAAGCACCTTGAAAGAATGCTGAGAATAATTCGTTTGAGTATTCAGCTTGTCCAAAGAAACCTTGGTAATTAATTCTCTCTGAATTATCAAATCCAATTCTCTCACTATGTTTAGCTCTATTGAATAAAGAATTCCAAGGGCTTGAGCTGAAAGTTTTATCAACTACATAGTCTTTTGAACGTTGCGCATTAGATGCAGCACGACCAGAAGCTCCTAATAAATTATTTAATTGTTGATAGTGTTCCCCTTGGTAGAAACGTAAATCTGTACCTACATTAAATACAAAACCTTTTTTTGTATCAAAAGTTAAGTTAGAAACTCCTCCGTACCAAAAGTGATTATTTACTGAAGAAGCTAAAACAGTTCCGTTATTTCCATTAGAAATTCCATCTTTTAATTCTTGATTCTTCGCTGCTATTACATCCCAATCAATTTCTCCATTAGATTTATAACCTCCATCAGTATATCCAGGACCATTACCTAAAGTACTTGTCCCTCCTCCTGTACCAGTAGATGCATAAATCACTGTAGACAAAGACAAGTTTTCGTTAATTGTAAAATCCCAGTTTAAGTTAGCTACTGGTTTGTGATAATAGTTTGTTTTAGCAGATAAAGATTCTCCATTATAGAAACCATAATTAGAGTTTCCTAAGCGACCCGTAATATCATAACCTGGAGTTGCAATAATACTTTTATTTACACCATTAACTTTAATATTACGATATTGAGTATCCATTGGTTTAGAATAGTTCTGACCATGTTCTTGCGGAGCACCAAAAATCATAAAGTTGAATGTATGACGTGCATTTGGTTTGAAACCTACAGAAACAAAGTAAGATTGACCTTTACCTTCTGTTCCACGTGCAAAACTTCTGTGAGCAGACCAGTTATCAAACATAAATGAAGCACCCCATTTACCTTTCATACCTGTATTATAACCAATAGTTTGTTTTTGGTATGAATCGTTACCTGTTAAGTAACGTACAAAACCACCTTCTTTTTTCTCAGTAGCTTTTGTTACGATATTTACAGTTCCTCCAACAGAAGAAATAGCTAATTTTGAAGATCCTAAACCACGTTGAGAATCAATAACATTTGCAATATCAGAAACAGACTGCCAGTTTGACCAATATAAACTACCGTTATCCATTCCGTTGATTGGTTGCCCATTCAATAAGAAAGCAGTATTTGATTGATCAAAACCACGCATATACATTTTTGCATCTCCAAAACCTGAAGCTTGGTCTGCAACATAAATAGATGGCGAATTTTTTAATAATTCTGGAAATTCTACATTTCCAACTCCTTTATCAAGGATTTCCTCTCTTGTAATAACTGTAGAAGCAACAGGAGTCTTACGATTCTCTGTAACGTCGATTACACCTTTACCAATGATTAATGTTTAACTTAAAGATACATTTTCGTCTTGTTCAACCTTTGTAGAATCTGTTGGTTCAACAACTTGAGCGAAAGATAATGATGCCGTTAAGGCAAAAGCTCCTACTAATAAAAGCTTTACTGAGTTTAACCTCATCTTATGAAATAGTTTAAATGTTTACCGCTGCAAAGTTGAGGTGTATATATGTTAAAACGACTACAAACGTTATGTTAATTAAGAATAATTATTACTTAAAAAATCAATTTTAAATGATTATAATATTTTTCTTAATATTTTATGAATATGAAAATCTAATTAAAATAAAATTACCATATAATAAGAATTTTAATTCTTTATCAAAAACAGACCAAATAAACAATAACACTTAAAAAAAACAATATGCATAATAATTCATTAACAATTGAATAATTATTCTTAAAATAAATTTATTTAGATTTATTATAAATTATATTTTAAGGTTTTATTAATTTAAGACAAATAATTCAGTCACAACACTTCATAAAAAAAGTGGACTTATTACTAAGTCCACTTGAATATGTTAAGAAATTCTAATTCTTATTAGAAGCTATAAGTAACACCAGCATTCCATGTTCTACCTACTGCATATCCGTATCCATTTCTATCAATTCTACTTACGTATTGATCATTGAATAAGTTACGAACGTTTCCTCTAAATTTGATTTTTTGTTTACCAAATTTGAATTCATATGCAACACCTGTATTAACTTTTGCAAATGGAGAGATTTTTTCAGCTTGATAAACTTCTCCTTTTAATGCACTTTTAACAACATCTTCTGGATTAACTTGTCCATAAGTACGAGCATTGTACATAAAATCTACATCCCAATATAAGTTTCTTGTAAAGTTAACTTTAGTTCCCATACCGAAAGTAAATTGAGCTGCTTCTCCGATATAAGTTCCTGTCAAATCAACATTTCCTTTTTCGAAAATTGTATCGTCATCAGTATACATCGATTCAAATGGAGTTTTTCCATCATACTTCCAATCACCATAAGATGCGAATCCATATAAGCTAAACATTTGAGAAACTTTAGCATCAAAATCAACTTCAACACCTTTGTGTAATTGTGTGATATCTGTATAAGATGTATAAATAGGACGAGTTGTGTTATCTGGTTGCGTTACAGAACCTGAAATTCCTAAGAAACGATTACCCCATTTTGTAGAATAAGCATTAATATTAACTCTTAAACCTCTTGTTTCGTATTTGTAACCTACTTCGAAACCAGTAATTTCTTCGTTATCTACATTTGGTTCACGTAAATCAACTTTGTTGTATTCGAATACATTATCTAAGAATGGTTGACGAGAATAACGTCCTGCGTTAGCAAAAACTGTATTTTCCTCGTTAATATTAACAGATAAACCTCCTTTTACATTCCATCCAGTTTTGTTTACTTTTTTAGAAGCTGTTTCTACACCTCCGTAGTTCCAAGTATCAAATTTTTGGTAGAATTGATTAGAGATTGCTCCTTGTCCAAATACTGTGAAAATATCATTAGAGTATTCAACTTGTCCAAAAGCTCCTTGATAATTAATATCTTCAGAATAATCTCTTGCTGTTCTTTGATCTTTTTTAGCCGATTTGAATAATGCAGACCAAGGATTTGTTCCAAAAGTTTCTGTTACAACAACTGTTTGATTGTTTGATTTATTCAATTCTGACCAACCTTTTAATCCGAACAAATTATTCATTTGTTGGAAGTGATTACCATGATAGAAACGGATATCAGCACCTAAGTTAAAGTTCCATCCTGTTTTAGTATCAAAGTTTAAGTTTGTTACACCTCCATACCAGAAGTGATTATTAACAGATGTACGGATAGCACCATTCGATACTGGTTTACCGTTTGCATCTTTACCTCCATTATTTCCAATACCGTCTGGATCTAATAAGTTATTGCTTTGAATTAAATCAAAATCAACTAATCCATTTTTCAATGTACTTGTTGCTTTACCAACTCCAGAAGTTCCTCCTCCTGTACCTGTAGAAGCATATAATACTGTAGACAAGTTCATGTTTTCATTAATTGTCCAGTCCCAGTTTAAGTTTGCTACTGGCTTGTGGTAAAAGTTAGTTCTTAAATTTTCTCCTTTACCGTTGAAATATCCGTAAGTTGTATTATACTTATTTCCGTATCCATACTTTTCTGCATCAGCCCATTGCTTCGTGTTTTTTGTAGAATAGTTTTGTCCGTGCTCTTGCGGCGCACCAAAAATCATAAAGTTAATGTTATGACGATCGTTTGGTTTATACCCTACAGAAACAAAATATGCTTGCGAATTTGCATTTGTTCCTTGAGCCCAAGATCTGTGCATAGTTGTTTGGTTAAACAAGAAAGAAGCTCCCCATTTACCTTTCATACCTGTATTGTAAGAAATAGTAGCACTCATGTAACTATCGTTACCTGTGTTTAATCTTACAAAACCTCCTTGCTTTTTATCTGTAGCTTTTGTTACCATATTTACAGTACCACCAACAGAAGAAATAGCTAATTTAGAAGATCCTAAACCACGTTGAATCTGAACTGCATTTGCAACTTCAGTCATTGCAGACCAGTTAGACCAATACAAGTTACCATCTTCCATACCATTAATTGGTTGTCCGTTCAATAAGTAAGCTGTATTTTGACTACTAAATCCACGTAAAAACATTTGAGAATCTCCAAAACCTCCCGCTTGTCCAGAAACATATACAGATGGAGTTGTAGCGAAGATTTCTGGGAAATCTACATTTCCTACCGCTTTATCTTCGATAGCTGCCTTACTAATTGTAGATACAGCAACTGGTGTTTTACGATCCTCTACGATATCGATAACCCCTTTACCAATGATTAATGTTTCTCCTAAAGATACGTTTTCGTCCTGTTCAACCTTTGTAGAATCTGTTGGTTCAACAACTTGGGCGAACGATAATGATGCCATTAAGGCAAAAGCTCCTACTAGTAAAAGCTTAGTTGAGTTTAACCTCATCTTTTGAAATAGTTTAAAAGTTTACTTCGGCAAATTTCTATACTTTAAATGAGATTATTGTTAAATTATGGTAAAATTTTATAAAATCAATTAACATCTTAAATATTAATTATTATATCTTATTCAAGATAGTTAATAAATTATCAATATTGTAAATTAGATGAAGTAATTATATTAAGTTTTAAAGATTTTTTAACATCTAATCAAAAATTAACATAATTAAAATGTTAATTTTTAACATTAATTATGGGAATACAATGATTTTTTTTTATCATTTCTGAAAAAGTTCAATCAAAAATTAGTTATTTAGAATTAGTATTAATAAAATAATCGCAATTAACATTTTTATTTATAAAACAATAGTTTTTAAAATATCGTTAATTTATAAAAATCACTTTTTAAAAAAAAGTTTTCATAGATCAAATAAAAAAATGTTAATTTTTAACAATATTAGTAATCTATAATTACCAACTAAATTTTAAATCTCCAATTTCGATCAAAATAATTGATGCAACTGGACGAATGATTAAAACAATAAATACAGAAAATTCTAACGGAAGTGTAAATCTTTCTAATTTATCTACAGGATTTTATGTAGCAAGATTTCAAGATGATAATGGAAATAGTGTTTCGCATAAATTTGTGTTGAAGTAATTTCATCATAAATAAAAAACAAAAAGCAAGCTATTATAGCTTGCTTTTATATTTTTGAAATTTATCTAAATCTTAGTCATTCAAACTTTGTAAGTAAGAAACCCAACCTAACGTTTGGTATTCTTTTGCCGCAGTTTTTACATCAGCAGCTTTGTAAATTCCACGACCAACAATCATAAAGTCTGTGTGGTAATTTTTGAAAACCAATTCTGGCGTATTGTACTGTTGTCCTTTGTTATCTCCAGTCGAAGAAATATTAACACCAGGCGTAAACAATAACAAGTTATCAGGAACTTGACGTTGTGCAACAGCTCCCAAAACATTTCCAGATTGTTCCGAAACATTAATCGCTTTTGTAAAGTAATAATCATCAGTCAATGTTCCTTTCGAAGACATTTCAACAATTGTGATAACACCTGTGTTTTCGAAAACTTTTAACGATTCTAAACCTCCAATTGGATGAACAGTTACTAAATCTGCCCAATCAGAAATTTTGTAAATCGATTTCTTAAATTGTAATTCTTGCGTATTTCCAATATCTCCAAACTTGCGATCTTCGAATAATAAGAATTCTTTTTCACGTGCGATTTTTTTCAACTCAACAATTAAGTTATCCGAAAAATCTTGAATAATATCTGAATGTAATTTTAACGCAACAATATGATCACCAACTTTTTTAGCGAAATCTATAATTTCTTCAGAAGTGATTAAATCAGCAGAAGCAATTAAGTTAGATTGTTTTTTCAACGCTAATTCAACCAAACGTTTTCCAACTGGATGTACAATTTTCTTGTCTTCCAAGGCAATACGTTGTTTTGCAGGAACCGCTTCTGGAGGTAAAGCTAAAAAGTCTTTGATTTTTTTCGCTTCCGCATCACTCAAACGGTGATATTTATGTAAAATATCGATTACTTCGTGAATTGTAAATAACGTTTTCACATTGTAACCTTGCTCTTTTAATTTTTCAGAACCGCCTTGCGCACGATCCAAAACAACAACCAAATCTTTTACACGTAAACCTTCGCGCTCAACTTGATCAATTGTTTCTAACAAAGATTGTCCAGAAGTAATCACATCTTCTACCAAAAGACAAGATTGTCCTTCCGCAAAGACACCTTCTACCATACGTTTAGTTCCGTAACCTTTATTTTCTTTACGTTTGATAATCAAAGGAATGTTCGATGTTAAACTCATTGTAGTTGCCATTGGCAAAGCTGCATAAGGCACACCACAAATCAAGTCGTATTCTACATCTTCAACTAAATCTAATAAGTTATTTGCTAAAGTTTTTAGTAATTGTGGACTCGAAGCTAAAGGTCTTAAATCGACATAGAAAGGAGATTCTATACCACTTTTTAAAGTAAAATTTCCAAATTTTATAATTCCCAGCTCATAAGCTTTCAATAAAAAATCTTCTCTTGGTTGCATCTGTGTAATGTTTGAGCAAAGTTAATAGGTTTTTGAGTCATTTATGGCATTTTCGCGAAAATTAATTTTAAGATGAATAAAAATTGAATATTTATACTGAATTGATTTATAATTTGTTCGAAAAATGAAATATTATGTATTTAAAATAAATGAAAATTTTTAATTAATATTATTTTTTATTGAATCAATAGTACATCTTATGTTTTCTAAATCTTCTTCGCTATTAAATGTAAAATTATCACCAAAAGGATCAATAGCTCTTGATATAAAAAAGAACTTTTTGTTATTTATTTTGATATAATTTAAATATGGAAGTACAAATTGATTAATTTCTTGAACTTCATTAAGATTAAATGTTTTTTTTGAAAATATCTTTTTAATTGTAAGTTGGTTAATGTTATTATCTAACACTATTTCATTAATCTGATAATTAATCCGAATAAAAACACAAAAAATTAGTATAAATGAAATACAAAAAATCAAGACATCATATTTATTATTTGCAATTATTTCGTCTAAATAAGTGAAAATAATTACTGAAGTAAATAGAATTAATATGTTTAAAACAATTATAATAAGTACATTATAAAAACTATTATATTTCCTACTAATATATTCTTTCATTTATAAGAATTAAATATTTACGTAAAAATATAATTTTTATGTAATTCAGAAAAGAAGTTTTCGTTCTACATTTTATAATAAAACTTCATAAAATAACTTTACTTTTGAAATCTATACAAACACAAATGAAAAAATATATATTCGCCAGCATCGCTTTTGTAAGTATGTTGGTTTCGGCACAAGAAACGCCTTTCAAATTCAAAGAATTAGTTAATAATTCAGCGCTTCCTATTATTTCGCAAGGAAAAACGGGAACGTGTTGGTCATTTTCTACAACTTCTTTTTTAGAATCGGAAGTGAAACGTTTGACAGGAAAAGATGTCGATTTATCGGAAATGTATAATGTGCGTTTTACTTACCCTGTAAAAGCTTATAATTATGTATATCGCCAAGGAAAAGCGCAATTTAGTGAAGGAGGTTTGTCGCATGATGTATTAAACTCGGTTCGTAAAAATGGATTAGTTCCAAACGAAGTTTATGCAGGTTTTGCGAATGGAACAGATGTAAAACATAACCATGAAATGTTGGTAAAGGATTTGAAAGTTGGATTAGATTCGATTGTAAAAAATCCTAAAAAATATTTAACTGCAGATTGGAAATCAAAATTTGATCAAAAATTGAATGATAAATTAGGGGTTCCTCCAACAAAATTCAAATTCGAAGGAAAAGAATATACGCCACAAGAATTTGCAAAATTTCTGAAAATTAATCCAGATGATTATGTAACCTTGACATCTTTTCAGCAAGCGCCATATTATTCGCAATTTATTTTACAAGTGCCAGATAATTTTTCAAATGGATCATACTATAATTTACCGTTAGATGAATATATGAAAGTTTTGGACGAAGCATTATATAAAGGATATACAGCAGCTTTTGATACAGATGTTTCTGAAAAAACATTTTCTAAAAAGTATGGAATGGCAATTTGGCCTTCAGAAGGTTTAGAATCAGATTATTTTGTTCAGATTTTACCTGAAAAATGGGTTTCTGCTGATGAACGTCAAGCGGCTTTTGAAGATTATTCGACAGAAGATGACCATTTAATGCATATTACAGGAATTTTGAAAGATCAATTGGGAAATCAATATTATGATGTAAAAAATTCTTGGGGAACAACAGATTTGGGAAATAATGGACACATTTATATGTCGAAACCATTTTTCAGAATGAAATCAATTGCTTATACAGTGCACAAAGATGCGTTGTCAAAAGAAGTGAAAAAGCAATTAGGTATAAAATAAAACCACTCACAAATGAATACATTAGAACAAGCGATTGAAAAGTTAGATTATAAAGGTTATTTGGATGTAGAAATTCCAAAAGGAATCGATTTGATTGCGGAAATCAATAAATTACGCAAAGAGAAAAATGCGGTGATCTTAGCGCATTATTATCAATCTGGAGAAATTCAGGATTTAGCAGATTATTTAGGTGATTCGTTACAATTGGCGCGTGCTGCTGCAAAAACTGAAGCCGATATGATCGTTTTTTGTGGTGTTCATTTTATGGCGGAAGCTGCGAAAATTGTTAATCCAACAAAAAAAGTCGTTTTACCCGATACAAAAGCGGGTTGTTCTTTAGCGGATTCTTGTTCGGCAGAAGGTTTACGTGGTTTACGTGAGCAACATCCAAATGCGATTGTGGTAAGTTACATCAATTGTGATGCGGGTGTTAAAGCAGAATCAGATATTATTGTGACGTCTTCGAATGCGGAAGCGATTATTAATTCGTTGCCAGAAGATCAAGAAATTATTTTTGCACCAGATCGTAATTTAGGACGTTATCTAAATCAAGTTTGTAATCGCAAAATGATTTTGTGGGATGGAGCTTGTATCGTACATGAAGCGTTTTCTTTGGAAAGAATTGCGCAACAAATGGCCGATCATCCAAATGCAAAATTAATTGCGCATCCAGAAGCGCAAGAAGATTTATTGAAATTTGCTCATTTCATTGGTTCAACTTCTCGCTTGTTAGATTATGTGGTAGAAAATGATGCACAAGAATTTATTGTGGCTACAGAAGAAGGAATTATACACGAAATGCAAAAACTTGCGCCGAATAAAACATTAATTCCTGCTTTGGTTCAAGATGAATCGTGTAATTGTTCTGAATGTTTTTACATGAAATTATCAACATTAGAAAAATTATATCTGTGCATGAAATATGAATTGCCGGAAATACAAATAGAAGAAGAATTGCGAGTGAAAGCATTAGCTGCAATTAATAGAATGTTAGATTTATCAGAGAAAATAAAATAATGGCTATTCAAGATGTTTTAGTCATTGGTTCTGGAATTGCTGGACTTTCTTATGCGCTGAAAATTGCGATTCGAAATCCTGATGCAAAAATTACCATTGTAACCAAAGCAAATAAAGACGAAACTAATACCAAATATGCGCAAGGCGGAGTCGCTGTTGTGAGCGATTTCGAGAAAGATAGTTTCGAGAAGCATATTGAAGATACGCTTCGTGCTGGAGATGGTTTGTGTAAGTTGGAAGCGGTTGAGGTTGTCGTAAAAGAAGCACCAGAACGCATCAATGAAATTATAGATTGGGGTGTTCGTTTTGATAAAGATAATGAAGGAATTTATGACCTTGGTCGTGAAGGAGGACATACCGAAAACCGAATTGTTCATCACAAAGATGTGACAGGTTGGGAAATTGAGCGCGCGATGTTAGAGGCAATCAAGGAATATCCAAATATTCAAGTTTTTACACATCATTTTGTGGTCGATTTGATTACAGAACATCATTTGAATCGTGATAGAGCCCAGAAAACAACATGTTTTGGCGCATATATTTTAGATTTGAATACCGATAAAGTTGAGCAACATTTAGCCAAAGTAACTTTGTTAGCAACAGGCGGAGTTGGTCATGTTTATAAAAATACGACGAATCCAATTATTGCAACTGGGGATGGAATTGGTTTGGCTCGACGCGCGAAAGCAACCGTTTCGGGAATGCAATTTATTCAGTTTCATCCAACGGCTTTTTACAGCGAATTTGATGGGCAATTGTTCTTAATTTCGGAAGCTGTTCGTGGTTTTGGTGCGAAATTGCGTACGAAAGATGGCGAATTGTTTATGCATAAATATGATGAACGTGAAGAATTGGCTTCGCGTGATATTGTGGCGCGTGCGATTGACAACGAAATGAAATTGCGTGGAGATGATTATGTTTATATTGATTGTCGACATTTAGAGAAAGAAAAATTCTTGGAGCATTTCCCCAATATTTACGAAAAATGTAAATCCGAAGGTTACGATATGTTCACCGAATTGGTTCCGGTTGTTCCAGCTTCGCATTATTTGTGCGGTGGAATTGATGTCGATTTAGAAGGAAAAACATCTATCGAGAATTTGTTTGCGGTTGGCGAATGTTCTAATACAGGTTTACATGGTGCAAATCGTTTGGCTTCGAATTCGTTGTTAGAAGCGATGGTTTTTGGTCATCGTGCAGCGTTAAAAACGGTCGATTTATTAAATGATAATCAATTTTCGATTTATAATTTTGAGTTTCCAGAATGGAACGAAGAAGGTATGAAAGTGCAAGAAGAATTAGTATTGATTTCTTATTTACGCAAACAATTACAAGCGATGATGAGCGAATTGGTCGGAATTGTACGAAGCGATAATCGTTTACAAATTGCGCAAAATCGTATCAATGAAATTGAAAAAATGGTCAAAGAAATTTATTATTTTACGATTGTTTCACCTAAAATTTTAGAACTTCGAAATTTGGTTGATGTCGCACATTTAATCATTGAGCAAAGTATCAATCAAAAAGAAAATCGAGGAACTTTTTACAACAAAGATTTTAATTAATGAAGAAGTTATATCTGTTCGTTACATGTTTTGCAATGAGTTTTTCTTTTGCTCAAAATTCGAAAGAAAAACAGAACGTAAGTTTGACTTTTGGTAAAGAAGCTAAGAAAGCTGTTGTGTATTTTGGTTGCGAAAATCTCAAAGAGAATAGCGAGTTACAAGCATGTATGAACAAAAACTTGAATCAAGATATTCAAACTCAAATTTCATTCTTTTCTAATATTGCTGATTATCTTCATATCGAAACTGCTCAATCTAAATTAGGTTTTAAAATTAATGAAGATGGTAATTTTGATGATGTCTCGACTGATGGTTCAAATCCAATTTTTAATAGTGTAGCATTGTCGAGTTTAGTTTTGTTGAACAATAAAATGGAACGAGCTAATCTGAAAATAACGCCTGCAAAAGGAGTCGATGGAAAAGCGGTTGCGATGAAATATACAATGCCTTTACGTTACGAATCGGCAGAAAAAAATAATGATTTTGAAACTTTCCCTTCAGAAAATCGTGTATTGTTTACTTTAAAAACTGATGAAGAAACGATTGAAGTAAGAATTGATAAAGAATTTAATTTAACAACTTTTGGTAATAATGGAAGTCGAGAATATTATTTAGGAAAGTTTTCTAATCTTTTCGAAATGGCTTCTATTGATCCTTATGCAACTGCTTTTGATGCGGCTTTCAAATCTGGAACGATTGATATTACAAAAGGTAAAATTGATGACAAAGAATATAAACTTCAAATCAAAAATTTCTTCGAAAATGATCCTTCTGCACAAGTGTTAATTACAGTTGTACGTGAAGAAAACGGTACTTGGGCAGAGTATTACGAATACAAAACCAAGAAAGAATTTAATCAATCAAAATTTGCATCCTTAACATATAGATAATGAATTTTCCTCCATATATCACACAAGAAAAATTACAACTTTTTATTCGTCAAGCTTTTTTAGAAGACGTTGGCGATGGCGATCATTCAACGTTAGCGTCGGTTCCGTATGATGCAATTCAAGAAGCTGAACTGAAAGTGAAAGATAACGGAATAATCGCTGGAATTGAATTAGCAAAAATTATTTTCGATACGTTTGATCCTTCTTTAAAAATAGAACAATATAAAAATGATGGCGATAAAGTACAATTTGGTGATATTGCGTTCAAAGTGAAAGGGTCTTCACAATCAATTTTGACTTGTGAGCGATTAGTGTTAAATTGTATGCAGAGAATGTCTGGAATTGCGACTTATGCACATGAAATGATGGAATTGGTGAGCGGTACAAATGCCAAAATTTTGGATACACGCAAAACAACACCTAATTTCCGTATGTTCGAAAAATGGGCTGTTAAAATTGGAGGAGCCGAAAACCATCGTTTTGGTTTATACGATATGGTGATGTTAAAAGATAATCATGTCGATTTTTGTGGAAATATTACAAAAGCAGTTGCGCAAACCAAAGATTATTTAGCAAAACATCATTTACATTTAAAGATAGAAGTGGAAACGCGCAATATGGATGAGGTAAAAGAGGCTTTGGAGGCAAATGTTGATTTTATTATGTTGGATAATTTTGATCTTGAAACGATGAAAGAAGCCGTTCAATATATAAATGGGCGAATAAAAACAGAAGCATCTGGAGGAATTACAAAAGAATCTGTTCGTGCAATTGCCGAAACTGGTGTTGATTTTATTTCTTCTGGTGCAATTATTCATTCAGCTCCCAACTTTGACTTGAGTTTAAAAGCTGTTAAGGCTTAGTTTTTTAACAATTTTTCTTAAAAGTTTGCATTTGAGTAAAAGAGAATGTCTATTTTATCAGAATTTAAAATATTTAAATTTTGTATAACTGAAAACTTCAAAAAAATATAAAGCAAGCTATTTACAGCTTGCTTTTTGTTTTTTATTTATCTTAATAACCTAGTTTTCTTTATTCCTGATTTCAAGAAAAATTCATTCAATAAATCCATTTTCTGCATACATTCATCACCTAAGTCAATTTCTTTATTACTTGATCTAAAAGCATTACAGTCAAAACATATTTCAATATACTCTAATAAATTATCATCTTTGTCTAAAAACAATATAGCATTATTAGGCATATAACACCCTGAAGACATGCGAACATTTGAATCTTTCAAGTATCCATAATTAAAAATTAGATTAGTTAATTCATCTTTTTGAGAAGAATTTAGTTCAACATAATCTTCAAATCTTAATTTATCAAACAACGATTTATCCTCTTCCATACTTACAAAATAACTCCACATTTCACCACCTGCAACACCTGGTTTTTGTTGATGATACGTTGCTAAAACTATTTTTTCTGATATATTATAAGGATAAATTTTATTTCTTTCAGTAACAGTTAATTTATCTTGTTTTACACAAGACATATTTTTATAAAACAACTTTTCTTTGTATTGACTTCCACAACTTGTTAATATAAAAAATACTATTAGTAAAATACTATATCTACTCATTACTTGAACACAAATTTATGTGAAACACTATTTCCATTATAATCTTGAAATGTTGCGATATAAAATCCTGTAGATAAATTAGAAAGATTTACACTTCCATTAGAATTTTCAGTATTTATTGTTTTAATCATTCGTCCTGTTGCATCAATTATTTTGATCGAAATTGGAGATTTAAAATTTAGTTGGTAATTCAATGTTTTATTTGAAACATAAATTTTAGACGAATTTTTATCAAAATCTTTTGTTCCTAAAGTTGAAATTTTAGCCGCTTCAACCACATATTCTATCCCTAATTTTGTAAACTTCGCCGCATGCGTAGACGTACTTCCCATAAACGCATAAGTATCTCCGGTTGTGTGTATATTAGGATTATCTTCTCCCATTTTAGACTCGAAAGGTAAAGTCGCCGCATAACCATTTTCCGACCAACTCGCATGATCTGAGCATCCATAACCACATTTTGAAGTATCATACGTGAATTGATGTAAACCCGTTTTGTTGTATTCGTCCATCAATTTCATCAAAAACGAATTGAGATTTGCATCACAATAAGCATCCGTCATCAAAATAACATCTTTCGTAGAACCTTTGTAATTCGTCATATCAAATTGTACATAACCTATTACATTTTTATTCTCCGAAGCGTATTTCTGCGCAATTTCTTTCGATCCTACCAAACCTATTTCTTCTGCAGCATAAGCCATAATTTCGGTAGTTCGTTGCGGTTTGAAATTATTTTTCAACAAAACACGTAAAACTTCGGTAATTGTTGCAATTCCCGATGCATTATCATCTGCTCCTGGCGCAAAAGTCTGATTTGCATTCCAACCAACAGTCGAATCGGCGTGACCTCCAATAATCACAAATTCATCTTTCTTTTCAATTCCATTAAAAGTCAAAATCAACGATTTCATTGGTGTATTCACATGATCAACGATTCTTACAGCAACATCTGTTCGTCCTGCATCAGTAATCATTTTTTCCCAAACTTCTTTCAATTTAAGAACCGCATCATTTGCTTCTTGTCGTGTATGATAACGCGTTTTGAAACCTTCTAACATCAAAATTGTTTTCTCAATTTCTTTCACATCAACATCATTCAAAGCCGTAGTTATAAAAGCTTGTTCTGATATTGTATAATTGAAAGGTGCTTTTTTCTGAGATGGCTTTTCTTGAAGTGATTGAAGTGCATCTTCTTTCGAATTTTGAAAAACATAACCATGTCCATGTGCAAATTTTCCGTGCAAACTTTCAGCAATTGCAGGATGAAAATAAATTGCAGATAAATTATCTTTCGAAGATATTAGATCAATTGAATCTGCATGATTTTTTTGTAAAAAAATTGCATTCTCTGTCTCCATTGTCGCAAAAATGAAGTTTTCTTTGGATTGCCCAAAAGAAAAAATAGCATGGAATAAAAAAGGCGTAAGGAATAAAAATTTATTTCTCATAAAATCATATTAGTGTTAAAACAAATATATGATTAATAATATTTTATCAGATTTATTTGAAATAAAAAAATCCATCGAAAGATGGATTTTTTTATTAATATTTTAATTGAAACTTTATATAAGTAATCTTTTTACCTTCTTCCAAAAACTTCGATTCGTAGTATGTTTGTACTTCCGTTACAATTGCAGGAATATCCGAATGATCTGGATGATAAACATCGTGTGTAGAACGAATCACTTCGTGACCTTCAATGTGAATAACACCATGTGTATACCCATGTAAAAATTCAGAATCCGTTTTTAAGTTTACTGTTCCTTCTGGTTTCAAGATTGTATTGTAACGTCTCAAAAATTCAGGATCTGTCAAACGATGTTTTGTTCTTCTGTATTTGATTTGTGGATCTGGGAAAGTAATCCAAATTTCGCTCACTTCATTTTCTGCAAAAAGATGATCGATAATTTCGATTTGAGTTCGAAGAAATCCAGCATTTTCTATTCCTTCATCCAAACAAGTCTTAGCACCACGCCAAAATCTTGATCCTTTAATATCTACTCCGATAAAATTACGATCCTTGTCACGACGCGCCATTGCAACTGTATATTCTCCTTTTCCGCATCCAAGTTCTAACACAATTGGATTATCGTTCTTGAAAAATTCTTTGTTCCAATTTCCTTTTAATGCAAACTCATTAATCGCCTCTTCTCGTGTTGGTTGAACAACATTCTGAAAAGTTTTATTTTCGTTAAATCTTCTGATTTTATCTTTTCCCATTTCGGATATATTTTGCGCGAAATTACGAGATTTTGATTAATCTAAAAAACTGTTCTGAAAACACATAAATATCATCAAATAGTATTTATGTAAAAAGGTTTATTATTTTTGTATTGAAAAACTAAAATTAGAAAAATGGATTTTATCAAACAATTTCATAGTGGCTGGGCTTATCTTGTGATTTTGATGGGCGTTATCTTTGTGATTTCAACATTAATTTATGCGATTTCTAAAAAAGATACAAACGCAACAATTAAAAAAATCGGGTTATTTACAACCATTACTTTTCACGTTCAATTATTACTTGGATTAGTCTATTATATTATGATGTTTTCTGCTTTAGAACCATCAGGAATAATGAAAGATTCTGGCTTGAGATTAACTTTTGTTGAACACCCTATGATGATGATTGCAGGTGTTGTTTTTATGACAATTGCTAATGCAAAATTGAAACGATCTACAACTGTACCAATGAGCGTTGCAGTCTTTGCAATTATTGGTTTAGTTTGTATTTTAAGTAGAATTCCTTACCATGTTTGGTTTGCTTAAAAATTTAGAATAAATTCATAGAAAAGAGTATTAAGTTATTAATACTCTTTTTATATTTTTATGTGATTTATAATTTTTTTATTCTAATTTCGTTATTAACAAGTCGCTAAAGCTTTCTTTTAAATTTTAAGAATCTTTGGCACTCCATTTGAAATAGACTTGTACAAACTAAGAAATAAAATGAAATATATAAAATATCTATTCTCTTTGCTTTTGGTTTTAGTAGCTTTTAACCTAAGTGCCCAAGATTTTCATACAGCAAATATCAAGGTTGATTACGAACAAGAAACCGGAACTTTAAACATAACCGCGCGTACATTTACAAATCAGTTAGAAAAAGCAGTTGGTGCAGATGTTTCGAACAAATCTAACTTTGAGAACAAGTTGAAAGCGTATGTAAATAGTAAAGTTGATGTCAAAGTAAAT
Source organism: Empedobacter sp. R750 (assembly GCF_030324345.1). Classification (NCBI taxonomy): domain Bacteria; kingdom Pseudomonadati; phylum Bacteroidota; class Flavobacteriia; order Flavobacteriales; family Weeksellaceae; genus Empedobacter; species Empedobacter sp. R750. The sequence continues at coordinate 183,165 of NZ_JACAGF010000006.1, forward strand.
GGAAAAGCTTTGGGAACTTCGTATTATGGTTATCAGGTAAATGATAAATCTACACGAGTTTTCTTTAAGTTTGATAAAATTTCTGATATCAGCTCTATAGAACTAAAAGTCGCTTTGTTGACAGATATTTTTAATGATCAACAAAACATTGTAACTTTTGATGTCAAAAATAAAAAAGACACAAAAGTATTAACAGGAAATAACGACACCGTAAAGATGTCTTTCTAATAAAGCAAAAGCCTTCCGAAATCGGAAGGCTTTTTTATTTCAAATACATTTAATAATTATCTCTAATCATTCGTAATAACTTTTCGTTCTCATTTCGAATCCAAGATAAATCTTTGATCGAATTATTATTCATCAAACTAAAAATTAATGTTCTTCCAGATTTAGTTTTCAAATAACCACTCAACGTTACATTATTGTTCAACGTTCCTGTTTTGGCGTAAATATAAGGCTGCGTTGAATCTTTGTATCTATTTTTGATTGTTCCCGTTTTACCGCCGATTGGGAAAATAGAAAACAAACGTTGTTCTGGAAATTCGTTATACATTTTCCCTAAAACTTGTGCAAAACTTTGTGGTGTAAACAAATTATAACGCGATAATCCCGAACCGTCAAACCATTCTGGCTGTTGTTTCAAATCATTCAATAAATATCTTTTCGAATAGGTAATCGTTTCAGAAGCGCTCAGTTTTCCTGGCAAAGTACTCGAAGCTAAAATCAATAAATGTTCAGCCAAAAAATTATCGCTATTTTCCATCATTTCGCGGTAAACATCATCTGATTTCTGACTATAAAACACTTTCGGATTATTAACCATTGGCGTTTTGACCATATCAACAGGTTTACCCAAAATTTGCGACAACGATTTTTCTATCACTGTTTCATTCACAATAAAAGGAACTTTTTCTGTTCGTTTTTTATTGCTGATATAAAATTTATTATCATAGAAATTCCTCGGCTCTGGCATTTCTCTAATTTCTGTCAATTCTTCAAAATATGTCGGAAATGTTTTGATTGAACTTCCATTTTTCGAAATTGAAACTAAATTTTCATGAATCGGAAACTGACTTCTTTCTGGTGCATAATCTTTTCTAAAATCGTCCCAAGTCCAACCTGGTAAAAAAGATTCTTCGTCGAAATTATTCCAATGAAAAACAATTTTAGAACCATTATTTTTCAGGAAATCTAACGCTCGTGTATTTTTATATTTTGGATGCAAAAAAGTTGGATCTCCAGTTCCTTCAATATGCAATTCGTCACCAATCAACTGATATTTGAATGCTGGAATCGAATCATTCAACATTTTCATCGCTGTATACAACGTAAAAATTTTGGTGTTAGATGCTGGAATAAAAAATTTGTTTCCGTTATAATTATAAATTTCTTCTTTCGTGATTGGATCATACAAATAAAATCCTGTGAATTGAGTGGAATAAAAATCAGAATTGAGATGTTTCTCAATTAATTCGGTCTGTGCAAAAAGATGCACAGACAAAAAAATTGATAATATGGTAAGTAAATACTTCATTAATCTTTGTTCTCGAAAGGAATTGTTGACGAGTTCGATTCGTTTTTAATAATCATTTCTGTATGTGGATAAGGCATCGAGATATTATTGTCGTCTAACGCATATTTCACTGCACGATACAATTGCCAATAAGCCGTCCAATAATCACTATTTTTCACATAACAACGCACAGCCAAATTCACAGAACTTGCAGCAAATTCTAGAATCTCAACCGTTTTAGATTGTGTATCATCAACCAATTCATTTTTCTCTAAAACATTCAACAAAACTTCGCGCGCTTTGTCAAAATCATCATCATAAGAAATACCAACATTTACATCTAATCGTCGATATTCTTTTACAGAATAATTGGTAATTGGATTGTTAAATAAATTCCCGTTTGGCAAAGTTATGATCTGTCCTTTTGCAGTTGCAATTACTGTATTTAGTAAATTTATCGACTCTACACTTCCTTCATTTCCTTGCGATACGATATAATCTCCAACTTTGAAAGGTTTGAAAAGAATAATTAAAATTCCTGCTGCAAAATTTGACAAAGAACCTTGCAAAGCTAAACCAACTGCTAAACCAACACCTCCTAAAGCTGCAACAAAACCAGAAGCATTAAAACCTAATCGTCCTACAACAAAAGTTAATACAATAGCTTTGAATAATATATTAAGAATTGGAATTAAAAACGTGCGAATTGATAAATCGACATTTCGTGCAACCATTCTTTTTTCGATTAACTTGACAAGTTTACCTGTTACCCAAAAACCAATTATTAAGGTTAATAAAGCAGAAACTAAGCTCCATCCAACCTCAGAACCTTTCGTTAATAACCATTGTGTAAAGTTTTCTAAATCCTTAAATGGAGTTGTTATTACATCTTGCAAACTATCTACTTTGTCTTGCTCTTGCATAATTATTCTTTTTTATTAGTAATTCAGTTGATAAAATTAGTTCCAATCTAACATCTTTTCAAAAAAATAGAAAAATTATCATTTTTTTTAACTAATTTTAATAAATATGAATATTGGTACAATATTCGTTAAGAATAAATTACAATCAAAAAAGGACTATAATTAAAAATTAAAATCTATGAACATTATTGAATTAGTAAAAGGGTATATTACCCCAGATTTGATCTCGAAAACTTCTTCAGAATTAGGTGAAAGTGAATCGGGAATTTCTAAAGCAATCAATGCATTTATTCCTATTCTTTTAGGAGGTGTTTTAGAAAAAAAGAATTCAACAACTGGTTTATTTCATACCATCAAATCTTTTGGTGCTTCTCGTGGATTAGCAAATATCTCGACAGAACAAGAAACGCCAGACACGATCAAAGAATTAATCAATGTTATTTTTGGTTCGAATACGCAACCAATCGTTTCTAAAATTGCTGAATATGCTGGAATTTCGACAGGTTCATCTTCAAAATTATTAGACTTAACAGCTTTAACAACTTTTGGATCTATTGGAAAAGAAGCAGAATATAACAATGTTACAGAATCTGATTTCTTTTCATCTTTAGGTGGAATTAAAGATAAAATTTTAGGATTAATTCCTACTGGTTTAGGACTTGGAGCTTTAGGTTTAGGAACAATGTTTAACGATGCGCCTAAAATCACTGAAACAATAGATGTTGCAAAAGATCATGTAACTGAAACTATTACAGAAACAAGAAAAGTAGTTGATGTAAAACCAGAAGAAAAACCTTATGTAGCACCAGTTGATGCTTACGCAGAAACTCATAACAACAATGGCGGTGGAGGTTTTTGGAAATGGTTAATTCCATTAATTTTAGTTGCTTTAGCAGCCTTTTTCTTATTAAAAAAATGCAATAAGAACGAAGAAAAAACAGTTGTTACAGAAGAAACTGAAATTGTGGTTGATTCATTGAATGAGGATTCTCTAAACGCTGCACCAAAAGAATTATCTGATATCGATTTAGATGGTGTTGCTTTGAAAGGATACGCAAATGGATTAGAAGATCAAATTATCAAATTTATCAAAGCGCCAGATTTTGCAACAATGACAGAAGATCAATTAAAAGAAAAATGGTTCAATTTTGATAATGTTAACTTCGTTTTTGGTAAAACAGATCAATTAGAGCCAGGTTCTGACGTTCAATTAGATAATGTTGCTGCAATTTTGAAAAAATATCCAACAGCAAAAATTAAACTTGGAGCGTACACAGATAAAGTTGGTGATGATGCGAAAAACAAAGAAATTTCTCAAAAAAGAGCAGATTACTTAAAAGCTGAATTAACAAAACGTGGTGTTGGTGCGCAAGTTATTGCTGCCGAAGGTTACGGAGAAGAGTTTGCAAAAGTAGCTGAAACAGCTTCTGACGCAGAAAGAGCTTCTGATCGCAAAATGTCATTACGTTTTACAAAATAATCATTTCATAAAATTTCTAAATAAGGGTAAAGGCAACTTTATCCTTATTTTTTTGTTATTTTTTTCGAAACCAACTCGCAACAAGCTAAACAATTAATATCTTTGCACACTATGAAATTTTCAATCGATAAAAAAGACGAATTTTCTAAGGCAAGAGCTGGTGTTGTAGAAACCGATCATGGTAAAATCGAAACACCTATTTTTATGCCAGTTGGTACGGTTGGTACAGTAAAATCTGTTCACCAACGTGAATTAGAAGAAGATATTAAAGCCCAAATCATTCTTGGAAATACTTATCATTTGTATTTACGTCCAGGAACAGATATTTTGCACAGAGCGGGTGGATTACATAAATTTATGAATTGGCAAAAACCAATTTTGACAGACTCTGGAGGATTCCAAGTGTATTCTTTGGCGACAAGTCGTAAAAAATCTGAAGAAGGTGTACGTTTCAAATCGCATATCGACGGATCTTACCACATGTTTACGCCAGAAAAATCAATGGAAATTCAGCGTTATATCGGAGCTGATATTTTTATGGCTTTTGACGAATTAACAGGAATTCCAGCAAAATATCACGATGCAAAACGTGCGATGCATGTCACACATCGTTGGTTGGAGCGTTGTAGAACTTGGTTAAACAATAATCCTGAATATTACGATCACAAACAAACACTTTTCCCAATTGTACAAGGAAATGATTTCAAAGATTTGCGTCAAGAATCAGCAAAATATATTGCAGATTTCGGTGCAGAAGGAAATGCAATTGGTGGATTATCTGTTGGTGAACCAGAACCTGTGATGTACGAAATGACGGATATCGTAACAGAAATTCTTCCACAAGACAAACCTCGTTATTTAATGGGAGTTGGAACACCTTGGAATATCATCGAATGTATTGCTTTAGGAGTTGATATGTTCGACTGTGTTATGCCAACGCGTAATGCGCGTAACGCAATGTTATTCACTTGGAATGGTGTTATGAACATGAAAAATGCAAAATGGAAAGATTGTTTCGAACCATTAGACGAAAACGGAACAAGCTATGTGGATAGTTATTACACAAAAGCCTATGTTCGTCATTTATTCAATGCCAACGAAGCTTTAGGAAAACAAATTGCATCTGTTCACAACCTTGCGTTTTATTTAGATTTGGTAAGAGTTGCAAGACAGCATATCTTAGCAGGAGATTTCGCTCAATGGAAAGAACAAATTGTTCCACAATTAAAACAACGTCTGTAGTTTGAAAATAATTGATAAATACATCATCCGAAACTTTATCGGGACCTTTATCTTCATGGTTTTGATTTTGTCTACTATCGCCGTTATTGTCGATCTTAGTCAAAAATTAGGGCGTATTAATGATAGTGGTTCTACAGCTTTTTCGGCTTTAACCCAATTTTACCCTTATTGGTCTATTTGGATTATTAACACCTTTTTACCAATTGCCGTTTTTATCACTGTGATCTATTTTACATCACGACTGACGATGCAAACCGAAATTGTAGGTGTACTTTCGGGTGGTATTAGTTTTTATCGATTTACACTTCCATATATTTGGGTTGCTATATTTTTAGCTATTTCTGCTTTGGTAGTAGGAAATGTGGTTTTGCCTTGGGCAAATATCAAAAAAAATAAATACCAATACACCCATTTATTGAGTAATAACGACAAGGAAGAATATTATAAACGACAACGTATCGGTTCGCAAATTTCTCCTGATGAATTTGTTTTTGTTGATAGTTATGACAGAACAGAAAAATTAGGAAGTTCTTTTATGTATCAAAAATTTGATTCGACTGAGTTGAAGAAACAAATCATCGCTTCAAGTTTTAATTGGAATGATAAAGATTCTACTTATGCATTAATGAGTGTTTACACGCGAGAAATTAACAAGGATAAAACCGAAAAGTTAAATTACGAAGCCAATACAAATTTGAAGTTGCCAGCTTCTCCTGACGAAATTTTACCAGAAGAATATGTTGCTGAAACAATGAATACCTTCGAATTGAATGAATTTATTCAAAAACAAAAAGCAAAAGGTTCTGCCAATGTAAATACATACGAAAATGAGTTAAATAACCGTTTAAGCGGTCCATTTTCAACTATTATTTTGACACTTTTGGCTTTATCGCTTTCATCTAAAAAACGTCGTGGAGGAATCGGAATCAACCTTGCAGTAGGTATTTCGTTAGCGTTTGTCTACATTTTCTTCTCGCAAACAACGTCTACGTTTTCCGAAAAAGGATATGTGTCGCCACTTGTCGCCTCGTGGATACCAAACATCGTCTTCGGATTACTAACTTTGTTTTTATATTTCAGACGAGCACGTTCATAAAATATTTCAAAAATCCAGTTCTTTTCGAACTGGATTTTTTTGTATTTTTAATTAAATAATTCTTCGATGAAAAAATATTTAATACCAACAATAATTAGTTTAGTTCTTTTTATCTTAATTATCCGTCCTGGATTTTTTAATCTAATACCTTTTTCTATTCATCAAATTATCTTTAGAGATATTATTAATGAAAATATATTTATTTATATGTTTGATTTTCTATTCTGTATATTTATCTGGTTTATTACTTTCAAATTAATCAATTCTAAACCATAAAATTTTAGTTAAAATCAGTTTTCTAATAATTCATCCGCTTGTAAAGAAATAATTTTTTATTCAATTGATAATTAATAACTTTAAGATATTCTAAATTATTTTTTTTAGATTTCAAGTTGAAGTGTAAAACTAAAATCAATTGATATGAAAAAAAATTTACTCCTTTTATTTTTAATCCTTTCGGTTTCTATTTTTTCACAAGAAACATTAAATACAATGTTTTATAATGTGTTCAAATTTCCGAATTCACTTCCTCAAAATCGTCAATTGATCTTAAGAGATATTTTAGACGAATACAAACCAGATTTATTTATGATTTGTGAATTAGTAACAGAAAATGGCGCTGATTTAATCTTAAATACATCTTTGCAAAATCAACCGGATAAATTTGCTCGCGCACTTTTTGTAGCTGACACAACAAAATTAGATGATCCGTTACAAACAATGGTTTTTTATAACACACGCAAATTAACGTTAGTTAATCAACAGAAAATTCCCACAGTTTATCGTGACATCAATCAATATTCTTTTCAATTAAATATTACTTCAAACGATCCTATTCATTTAGAAGTTTTTGTTGCACATCTAAAATCGAGTACAGGACCTGCAAATCGTCAAATGCGTTTGGAAATGGTGCAAGAAGTTACAAAATCTTTGAAAAAATTAACACAACCTAATACGTATGTACTTTTTGCTGGAGATTTTAATTTTTATAATTCATCAGAACCAGCATATCAAGAAATTATCAATCCAGCGAATGCTATTTTGATGATAGATCCACTCAATGCGCCTGGAAGTTGGCAAGATAATCCAGCTTTTAGTTATTTGCATACACAAAGTACGCGCGTTTCTAACGTAGGTTTTGGAAGCGGAACTAATGCAGGAGCAAGTGGCGGTTTGGATGATCGTTTTGATTTTATTATGATGAGCGAAAATTTCAAAAATAGTACACGTTTTTCTTTTATAAACGATAGTTACAAAGCGTACGGAAATAATGGAGATTGCTTGAATAAAGATGTTAAAGATCCTGATTGTACAGGTATCTACTCGCAAACTTTACGAACTAATTTGTATAATATGAGCGATCATTTACCTATTGTCATGCAATTTAAAATTCATGAGAGTTTAAGTACAAAATCAATTGAATCAAAACCATTTATCTGGTTGCAATCAGCAAATATTACGAATGATAAAATTATAATTGGAGTTGATAAAACTCAATTAAATGCTCAAAATAATATACTTTTTATTTACAATTCAGTTGGACAAATTGTACAATCGGTTCGCATAAATAATCAGTCAAATATAACGATTGACTGTCAAGGCTTAGCGGCTGGAATGTATTATATTAAAACAAAAGAATCGAACGAAGTTTTAAAGTTTATAAAGAAATAATTCGATATTAATTTTATCGAAAACAAGATAATTTCATTCAAAACAATAATTCAACTGTTTACTTAATATTTTAGCTAAAATCAACTCTTTAAAAATTTCGTCAACTTGCAGAAAATTCGTAATTTTGCATCTTAGTACAAATTCTAAAAGTAAGATGATAAACATTTCTCTTCCAGATGGAAGTGTAAAACAGTATGAGAGTGGCGTAACTCCTATGGACGTGGCGCTAAGCATTAGTGAAGGTTTAGCACGTAATGTAATTTCGGCTATAGTAAACGATCAACAAGTTGAAACAACAACCCCAATCACCACAGATGCAACGATCAAATTGTTAACCTGGAATGATGAAATGGGTAAAAAAGCTTTTTGGCATTCATCTGCTCACTTATTAGCGCAAGCTATTTTAGAGTTTTATCCAAATGCGAAATTAACAATTGGACCTGCGATTGACAAAGGTTTTTATTACGATGTTGATTTTGGTGAGGATAAATTTACAGAGGCTGATTTTGCGAAAGTAGAAAAAGCAATGTTAGAGAATGCAAAGAAAAAAGCTGAATTCAAATTATATTCAGTTTCGAAAGCAGAAGCATTAGAAACGTATAAAGACAATGAATACAAAACAGAATTAATCTCTAACTTAAATGATGGAGATATTACATTCTGTACACACGATAATTTTACAGATTTATGTCGTGGTGGACACATTCCAAACACTGGAATTGTGAAAGCTGCAAAAATCTTGAATGTTGCTGGAGCTTATTGGCGTGGAGACGAGAAAAACAAAATGTTGACTCGTGTTTATGGTATTACATTTCCAAAACAAAAAGATTTAACAGAATATCTTGAGTTATTAGAAGAAGCAAAAAAACGTGATCACCGTAAATTAGGTAAAGAATTAGGTTTATTTGCTTTCTCAGAAAAAGTTGGTGCAGGTTTACCACTTTGGTTACCAAAAGGAGCTGCTTTGAGAAGAAAATTAGAAAACTTCTTATTGAAAGAGCAACAAAAAATGGGTTACGAAATGGTAATTTCTCCGCACATTGGTCAAAAAGAATTGTATGTAACTTCTGGTCACTATGCAAAATATGGTGCAGATAGTTTTCAGCCAATTAAAACACCAAACGAAGGAGAAGAATTCTTGTTAAAACCAATGAACTGTCCGCATCACTGTGAGATTTACAAAACTTCTCAATGGTCATACCGCGATTTACCAAAACGTTATGCAGAGTTTGGTACAGTTTACCGTTACGAACAATCAGGAGAATTGCACGGTTTAACTCGTGTTCGTGGATTTACTCAAGATGATGCTCACTTATTCTGTACACCAGATCAATTATTAGAAGAATTCAAAAAAGTAATTGATTTAGTATTATATGTATTTACAAATCTTGGATTTGACAATTATTCGGCTCAAATCTCATTAAGAGATCCAGAGAATAAAGAAAAATACATCGGATCTGATGAAAACTGGGAAAAAGCTGAACAAGCAATTATCACAGCATCAGCAGAAAAAGGTTTACCAACAGTTGTAGAATATGGCGAAGCTGCATTCTATGGACCTAAGTTAGACTTTATGGTGAAAGATGCATTAGGACGTCAATGGCAGTTAGGAACAATCCAAGTGGATTATAATTTACCAGAACGTTTTGATTTAACTTACACTGGAGCAGACAACGAAAAACACAGACCAGTAATGATTCACCGCGCGCCATTTGGCTCTATGGAACGTTTCATTGCCATTTTGTTAGAAAATACAGCAGGTAATTTACCACTTTGGTTAACACCAGATTTATTCACAATTTTACCAATTAGTGAAAAATATGTGGAATATGGAGAAAAAGTATTAAATTTGCTGGCCGAAGAAGAAATTAACGGACTGATTGACAGTAGAAACGAGAAAACTGGTAAAAAAATCCGTGATGCCGAAATCGGTAAAATTCCTTTCATGTTAATCATCGGTGAAAAAGAAGCAGAAAACGGTACAGTTTCTGTAAGAAGACACGGAGAAGGTGATTTAGGAGAGATGACGATTCAAGCGTTTATCGACTTCATGAAAGAACAAATCAAATTAAAATAATTTAAAACAGAATAACTATCGCAATTAGAAGAAAAGGCGGCAGAGGTCCAGCCAGAGTAATTAAGGAAGATCAACACAAGATCAATGATAAGATTGACGCGAAAGAAGTACGCGTTGTTGGAGAAGGTATAGAACCTGGTGTATATCCAATAGCTAAAGCTTTAGAACTTGCAGAAGAACAAGGTTTAGATTTGGTAATGATCAGTGAAAAAGCCATTCCACCTGTTTGTCGTGTCGTAGAGTACAAAAAATTCTTATACGAACAAAAGAAAAAAGAAAAAGAACTTAAAGCTAAACAGCAGAAAGTTGTCGTAAAAGAAATTCGTTTCGGTCCTCAAACAGATGATCATGATTACGAATTCAAAAGACGTCACGCAAGATCTTTCTTAGAAGAAGGTTCAAAATTGAAAGCGTATGTTTTCTTCAAAGGACGTTCTATTATCTTTAAAGATCAAGGAGAAATCTTATTGTTACGTTTAGCTCAAGAATTGGAAGATGTTGGAAAAGTAGAACAAATGCCAAAACTTGAAGGTAAAAGAATGATTATGATGATGGGACCTAAAAAATAATTAGGTTCTTATCATCTTACAAAAAATAAAAAACGTTTTAATTTTAAATATTTGTAATCATGCCAAAATTAAAAACAAAATCTGGAGCGAAAAAACGTTTCAAATTAACAGGAACAGGTAAAATTAAAAGAAAACACGCTTTTAAAAGCCACATCCTAACAAAAAAAGAGACTAAACAAAAGAGAAATTTAACTCAAACTGGTTTAGTTGATCAAGCTGATGTTCATTCAGTAAAACAACAATTAAGATTAAAATAAGAACGTGTTCTTATTTGGTTTATTAATTCATTATTAACCCTGTCGATGGGCCTTAAAGCAGAGCAATCTCGCCCACTACAAAAAAATTAAAAATTATGCCAAGATCAGTAAACGCAGTTGCGTCAAGAGCTAGAAGAAAAAGAGTTTTAAAACTTGCAAAAGGATATTACGGAAGAAGAAAAAACGTTTGGACTGTTGCTAAAAATGCAGTAGAAAAAGGTTTAGTATACGCTTACCGCGATAGACGTCAAAAGAAAAGAAATTTCCGTGCGTTATGGATTCAAAGAATTAACGCTGGAGCAAGATTACACGGATTGTCTTACTCTAAATTTATGGGAGCTATCCACAAAGCTGGAATTGAATTAAATCGTAAAGTTTTAGCTGACTTAGCGATGAACAATCCAGAAGCTTTCAAAGCAATCGTAGAAAAAGTAAAATAATTTTTTTAAACAATATTAAAACGTTTTAAAACTTGGCTATTTAGTCAAGTTTTTTTTTGCCTAAATTTGAAGTATTTCATTCTAAACTTATTTTAGAATATCATCATAAATGTTATTTAAAAACCCAACTCAAATGAATCAACAAAAAGATTTATTTCTAAGAATTTGGCCATTTTTTGTCGTATTTTTTATCTACAATTTTGCTGCAATTGCTATGACGCAATATTATGGACGCGACGAATTACATCTGCATTTCAATCAATACAGCAATCATTATCTCGATAAACTCTTTGTTTTTTATACCGATTTCGGAACCTATTATTTATTTTTTATACTTCTTGGTTATCTATTTTGGAAAACAACTCGAAGATATTTTTATTATTTATTAGCTTCTGGAGCAGTTGCAACAACAATTAGTGTCTTTTTTAAGAATGTCTATTTCGAACAAGTTTTACGTCCTGGATATTATTTTACACAGAAAAAAATAGACATTATTCTAGTCAAAGATTATGCGATACAAATGGCTTCAACTTTTCCTTCGGGACATTCATTAACAGCCGCAATAATTTCGATGACTTTATGTTTATTAACCAAAAACAGATGGTTACAATTATTTTTTGCACTGCATTTTCCGAGTATCGCAATTAGTAGAATCTACTTGTCACGCCATTTCGCGATTGATACAGTTGGTGGTTCGTTTATTGGTTTTTTTATATTTATCTTTATGTATTACATCATCAATCAATCTAATAAACCAAAATTAGATCAAAAATTTATTAACAATGGAAATTCAAAATAAACTTAAAATATCATTAATACAATACGATGTAATCTGGGAAGATGTAAAAGCTAATCACGCTTATTTAGATGAATTATTAGCCAATTATCAAACTGATATTATATTGTTACCAGAAATGTTTGCTTCGGGATTTTCGATGAATGTAGAAAAAATTGGTCAAAAACCTTTTGGAGAAACATTCGAATGGATGCAACATAAAGCCAAAGAATTAAATTCTGCGATTGCTGGAAGCATTTCTACGCATGAAAACGATAAATACTATAACCGATTTTATTTCATCTGTCCAAGCGGCTCTATTTACATTTACGATAAGAAACATTTGTTTAGTTACGGAAAAGAAGCTGGCGTATATTCTGCTGGAGATAAAATTGTAACGATAGATTATAAAGGATGGCAAATTCGTCCTATTGTTTGCTACGATCTACGATTTCCTGTTTGGATTCGCAATACAGAAAAAGATCCGTACGATTTGATACTTTGCAACGCTAGTTGGCCAAAAGCGCGTCGTGAAGCTTGGATTTCACTTCTAAAAGCACGAGCAATCGAAAATATGGCTTTTGTTGCTGGCGTAAATAGAATTGGCGTAGATGGCTATAATCTCGAATATCAGGGTGATTCGCATTTATTTGATACATTAGGACAAGATTTGAAAACGATAAACAATCATCCCGAAATTTTACAATTCGAAATTGATAAAGAAGAACAAGATAAAACTCGAAAGCATTTCAACTTTTTGAATGATAGAGATTCATTTTATTTTGGATAAATACAGGCTCAACTTTTGTTGGTCTTTTTTTTGCATGTGTAATTCTTTTTAATTCATATATTTATGATAATCAATGGTTATAAGTCAAATATCTAGAGCAAGAGAGATAGAAAGAATTGAGAATAAAATTAACTCCAGAACAAACTGATAGAATGAAAAATGTTATTAAAACGCATCATAAAACCCTACTTACTATGAAAAAGGAATGCATAAAACTAATTAGTGTAATTCTCTTAATAATCTGTTTTTATAGTTGTTCTAATGTAAAAGCTTATAATAGTATCTATTCTTATAATGAGGGTTATAAAAATACTGATTCTACATTTATTAAATTTTCAGATTATTTAGAAGAAAAGAATAGAACAGTTAATTTTAAAGATTCTATGTTTTTAGTAATGGGAGAAACAATGTTAAAAGGTGATAAACTTAATATAAACAATGATACAGTTCTTGATTATACCAACTTTAAAGAAGACACAAATATAAAAAATTTTAAAAGTAAAAAGACATCGGTACACTGACCTTACATTTCTTAATGCAAACAAGAGAATAAAAATAAAGAATAAAAAATATTATAATTATTACAAAATAAATTTTGATGATAGTATCAATAAATGGTCAATATATCCTTGTAAACAATTTTGTTGGTAAATATTGTAGTTTGAACTAGTAAATGTAAAAGCAAAACTGTCATTCAGAACGAAGCGATAGCGAAGTGAAGAATCTTTTAGTAGTAAGTTTTGAGTGATAAGTTATAAGACGTAAGATTTAAGCTTATAAAATAAAAAACTATCCTCTTGAGCGGATTTAGGGGTGTTTTCGAGTTGTGAGTAATAAGTTCCTGAGTTAGTTGTAAAAAAGAAGCTTCCTTTTTATCAAGAAGAAGCTTCTTGTTTTATAAAACATAGTTTAGAGATACGTTAGACGTAAAACTTACATTTTACTTAATACTTTCTACATTGTACATTTTACAAAAAGTATAAACACAAAAAAGCCTCAAGTGAATAACTTGAGGCTTTTGATAAAAACTGGCGACGACCTACTCTCCCGTAAGTAACAGTACCATCGGCGCAGGCAGGCTTAAC
>NZ_JACAGF010000007.1:0-181346 GCF_030324345.1 Empedobacter sp. R750
AAACTTTAGTTTTTACTGCAAAGGATGATTAGACGATGATGGTTTGCTGAATTAAGCAAAGCAACAGCGGATACTTTTGGGTTATCGACTCGGGAGAAATTGTCGCGAAGCGAGAATAACTATTCAAAAAAAGGCATTCAATATATTATTAATCGATGCTTTCGTAATCGTGTTTTTCTGCAATATGATCAATAAAAGATACTTTTCTGAGCTTCGCATTTCGTTTTGGAATAATAGGGTAACCTTTGGCTTCGGCAAATACTTTTGTGAATTTCGCGCCGAAATATAGAATTGTTGCAACATAATAAATCCACAACAAAAGAATAACCAATGAACCTGCCGACCCAAAAATGGTAGAATATTTGGAGTTCGCGATATAAATACCAATTAAATATTTTGCAATAAAGAATAGAATCGCCGTAAAAACAGCTCCTACAAAAGCTGGCTTTGCTTTGATACGTGCATCGGGAAGAATTTTGAAAAGAATATAAAATATCAAAATCGAGATTGAAATACTCAATGTATTATTAAGAAGAATCACTGTGGTCTTCGTCATAATGGTATCGAGTTCGAAAAGACTGAAAATTTCTTCGCCAAATGATACTAAAACACTGTTGAGAATTACCGTTGCGATAAGTACGATTCCAAGCGATAGAATGATAAGAAACGAAAGTCCTCTATTGATCACAAATTTTAACCATGCTCTTCTTGGAACTGCTTCGACACGCCAAATGAGATTGAGGCTATCTTGCATATCGGTAAACATTGTTGTAGAACCAAAAATCAAAATTCCGATACCTATATATAATGCAAGCGAACTATCTCCTGAAATGGTAGAATTTGTGACAAAATTTTGTACAGCTAAAGCGACATCTGGACCAACAATATTTTTAAGCTCATAAAACATTCGGTTTTCGATAGCATCTTTCTTAAAGAATAAACTTGCACTGGAAATTACAATCAGAATTAATGGAGAAAGTGAAAATAATGCGTAATAAGTTAACGAAGCACTCAATTTCATAATTCGGTCTTCACCAAATTCGACAATTGTCTGTTTTAAAATATTAAAGTAAAATTTTAGTTGCTTCATTAAATTGGTTTAGAGATTAAAGATACAAATTCATAAAATCTATAACAAAAAAAAGACCATTCGATGAATGGTCTTTAAAAATATATCTTAAATCTTAGCTTACACTAACATTGTAACAGGATTTTCGATGTACATTCTTAGCGTTTGTAAGAATTGTGCACCCGTAGCTCCGTCTACTGTTCTGTGATCACAAGCTAAAGACAATTTCATTGTGTTACCAACTACAATTTGTCCGTCTTTTACAACTGGTTTTTGAATAATTGCACCAACTGATAAGATACAAGAGTTTGGTTGATTGATAATCGATGTGAATGATTCGATTCCAAACATTCCTAAGTTAGAAACTGAGAAAGTAGATTTGTCCATTTCGTCAGCTTTTAATTTACGATCTCTTGCACGACCTGCATAATCTTTAACCTCAGCAGAAATTTGAGCAAATGATTTTTGATCTGTATTTTTAACAACAGGAACCAATAAACCATCTTCTACAGCTACTGCAACACCAATATTGATATCTCCGTGTTGAATAATTTCTGCATCTGTCCAAGTAGAATTTACAGCTGGATGTTTGCGTAATGCCATAGCACATGCTTTAACAACCATATCGTTGAACGAAATTTTAGTATCTGGAACAGAGTTTAATTGTTTACGCGCTTCGATTGCGTTATCCATATCCAACTCAACATTTAAATAATAATGAGGAGCTGTAAATTTAGATTCAGCCAAACGTTTTGCGATAACTTTTCTCATTTGAGAATTTGGAATCACTTTATCTTCTCCAGAAACAAAAGTTTGAGCAGGTTTAACTGATTCAGATTTTGCTTCCGCTTTTGGTTGAGCAGATGGTTGATAATTTTCGATATCTTTTTTCACTATACGTCCATTATCACCAGAACCTTTCACCTCAGCTAAATTAATTCCTTTATCTTTTGCAATTGTTTTTGCTAATGGAGATGCAAAAATACGATCAGAAGAAGAAGTTTCTTCAACCTTATTATTTACATCTAATTGTACAACTACTGGTTTTTCGTCATCAACAACTTCTGTAGAAGCTGCTGGAGCAGCAACTTTACCTCCGTTTGCTACAATTGCAGAAACATCAGTACCAGCTTCACCAATAATTGCTAAAACAGAATCTACTGGCGCAGGCTCGTTCACTTTAGCACCTTGATATAATAAAACACCATCAAATTCTGATTCGAATTCTTGCACTGCTTTATCTGTTTCAATTTCTGCTAAAATATCACCTTCCGCAACTTGATCTCCAACATTTTTGTGCCAAACAACTACAGTTCCTTCCTCCATTGTATCAGAAAGACGAGGCATTGTAATTACTTCCACATTTGCAGGAATTTCTGCAGCAGGTTTTGCTTCTTCTGTTTTTGTTTCGCTGGGAGTTGATTTTTCTTCTTTAACTTCGGTAGTTGCTTTTGCTCCACCTCCAATTAAACCTGAAATATCTTCTCCTTCATTTCCAATAATTGCTAAAACTTCATCAACATTTGTTGATATACCTTCTGCAACACCTTGATATAATAATACTCCGTCAAATTCTGATTCGAATTCTTGGATTGCTTTATCTGTTTCGATTTCTGCTAAGATATCACCCTCAGCAATTTTATCTCCTACATTTTTGTGCCATTTTACAACAGTTCCTTCTTCCATTGTATCGCTTAAGCGAGGCATTGTAATAATTTCTGCCATGGTTTTTAGTTGTTTTCGATTTTATCTAAGAATGGATAATTTTCTTCTGAATAGATATAATCATACATTACGTGTTCTTCTGGATAGTTAGAGCTTTCTGCAAATTCTGCACATTCTTCTACCATCACTTTTACTTCATCAACAATTGCATCTAATTGTTCTTTAGTAGCCCAATTGTTTACTAAGATATGATTCTCAACATTCAAGATTGGATCTTCTTGTTTGTACTCTTCCACCTCTTCTTTTGTACGATAAGGCTCAGCATCAGACATAGAGTGACCTCTATAACGATATGTTCGTACATCTAAGAAAGTCGGTCCATCTCCACGACGCGCTCTTTCGATAGCTTCGTAAGCTGCTTCTGCAACTTTTACAGGATCCATACCATCTACAGGCATACAAGGCATTTCGTATCCTAAACCTAATTTCCAAATATCTTCGTGGTTTGCAGTACGAGAAACAGAAGTTCCCATAGCGTATTGATTGTTTTCGCACACAAAAACAACTGGTAATTTCCAGTTCATCGCCATGTTAAATGTTTCATGTAATGTTCCTTGACGAGTTGCACCATCTCCCATTAAACAGATTGTAACACCATCGCGGTTGAAGAATTTATCACCAAAAGCAATTCCTGCTCCTAATGGAATTTGTCCACCAACGATTCCGTGTCCACCATAAAAATTATGTTCTTTACTGAAAACGTGCATAGATCCTCCTAAACCATGAGAAGTTCCTGTTTCTTTACCACATAATTCAGCCAAAATACGTTTTGGATCTACACCCAAAGCCATAGGCCAAACGTGACAACGATAAGCAGTAATCACATGATCTACACCAGGCTTCATTGCATGAATAAAACCAGCTGGTAAAGCTTCTTGTCCATTGTATAAATGTAAGAAACCTCTAATTTTTTGCTTTAAATATAATGAACGACACTTATCTTCGAAGCGACGCCAAAAAGTCATATCACGATACCATTGTAGGTACGTTTCTTGCGTTAATTTTTCCATAATTGCACAATTCCGTTGGAACAAATTTAAACTAATCTATTTAGTGTACAAAATTGCTACCCTAAAAATTCATCAGTAAAATGCAATGGAAGCAAATCTTTAGCAGAATTTATCACCAAAACATCGCCTTCTTTTCCAGATAAAATAATTTCGATTGGTTGCGATTGCTTCTTTTCGATCTCTAAAATATATTGACGACACATCCCGCATGGAGGCAATGGATAATTGACATTTGGCGTAGAAACAGCCAATTTTTCAATCTTAATATTCGGGAAGTTTGCATTTACATAAGCCAATAAACCTCTTTCGGCACAAGTTCCGACTGGGTACGAAGCATTTTCTTGATTTGAACTCGAAAAAATTTCTCCATTTTCTAATTGAACAGATGCACCAACATTGAAATTAGAATAAGGAGCATATGCATTCAACGAAATATCATAAGCCTCTTCTACTACTTTTTTTTGTTCTGCTGCAAGCTCAGATTTACTCTCGAATCGTTCAAATTCAAAAGAATATTTTTCTTTTTTCATATAGAATTTACACCGAAGTGTGTTATTTAATTAATTATTAAACACTTAAATCCTTTCAGCTATTTTATTCAATAGAAAAAGGAAGTAAATTTATAAAAAAAGATTTTATGTTGGTAAAAATTTTTGCAAGTGCTATTTTCGGAGTTTCCGCACAAACCATTATTGTGGAAGTTAATATTGATCAAGGTGTCGGTTATCATTTGGTTGGTTTGCCCGATAGCGCAATAAAAGAAAGTAATTTTAGGATAAATGCTGCACTAAAAAATTCTGATTTGAAATTACCTGGTAAAAAAATCACGATTAATATGGCGCCAGCAGATTTACAAAAAGAAGGTTCTGCCTATGATTTACCAATCGCAATTGGAATTTTAGCAGCTTCTGAACAAGTAAATTCTGAACAACTCAATAAATATATAATGATGGGCGAATTATCGCTCGATGGTTCACTACGACCTATAAAAGGTGCATTGCCGATTGCAATACAAGCAAAAGAAGAAGGTTTCGAAGGAATTATTTTACCCAAACAAAATGCAGACGAAGCAGCAGTTGTAGAAGGAATCAATGTTTTTGCGGTTGATAACATCAGAGAAGTTGTTGATTATTTTAACGGAGAAATTATTTTGCAACCTCATCAAGTCAATTTAGATGATTATTTTTTTAGTGAAATGAATAATTATCCTTTCGATTTTGCAGATGTAAAAGGTCAAGAAAATGTAAAACGTGCGATGGAAATCGCTGCTGCAGGCGGACATAACATTATTTTGATTGGTCCTCCAGGAAGTGGAAAAACAATGTTAGCCAAACGAATTGCTTCTATTCTTCCGAAAATGACTATTCAAGAAGCGCTTGAAACGACAAAAA
Source organism: Empedobacter sp. R750 (assembly GCF_030324345.1). Taxonomy (NCBI): domain Bacteria; kingdom Pseudomonadati; phylum Bacteroidota; class Flavobacteriia; order Flavobacteriales; family Weeksellaceae; genus Empedobacter; species Empedobacter sp. R750. Next base: position 5,196 of record NZ_JACAGF010000007.1, read on the forward strand.
TTCATAGCGTTGCTGGAAAATTATCTAACAAATCACTCATTGTAAGTCGTCCTTATTCTAGTCCCCATCATTCTATATCGGATGTGGCCTTAGTCGGCGGCGGTTCGTATCCGCAACCTGGAGAAATTTCTTTGGCGCATAATGGTGTTTTGTTTTTGGATGAATTACCCGAATTTAAACGCACTGTTTTAGAAGTTATGCGTCAACCTTTGGAAGATCGAGAAGTCACAATTTCGAGGGCGAAATTCACGGTGAATTATCCTGCAAGCTTTATGTTGGTCGCCTCAATGAATCCAAGTCCTAGTGGTTATTTTATGGATGATCCAAACAACACTTCCTCTTTAGCGGAAATGCAACGTTATATGAATAAAATTTCTGGACCACTTTTAGACCGAATTGATTTGCATATCGAAGTGAATCCTGTTCCGTTTGATGATTTGTCGCAAGAACGTCGTGGCGAAAAAAGTGCTGTGATTCGTGAACGTGTGATTAATGCAAGAAATATTCAGACCAAACGATTTGAAAACACAAAAGTTCATTATAACTCGCAAATGGGACCAAAAGAATTGGATGCTTTTTGTGATTTAGACGATTATTCGAAGAATTTAATCAAAGTTGTTATGGAAAAATTAAATCTTTCTGCTCGTGCGTATGACCGAATTATTAGAGTTGGACGAACAATTGCTGATTTAGATAATTCAGAAACTATTCTTTCGAAACATATTAGCGAAGCGATTCAGTACAGAAGTTTGGATCGTAATCAATGGATGTGATTATTGTAGAATGTAGTATGTATAACCCGTTGTGCGTTATGTGTTATGTGTTATGCAAAAAAAGGAATCTCTTTCAAGATTCCTTTTCCATTTACTAAAATTCAAATTCACCAACCAAAATTCCTTCACCACCAGAATTTGGCTTATTATTTTGGAATGTAATCATTTTCTTCACTTGTTTTCCCGAGCTATACATCAAGTAAATCTCTGCCGAAATAGTTGTTGGTCCCGAAATACTCATTTGTCTTTCTCCGAAAAAATTAGTTTCTATTTTATATTTTCCTTTAATCGCTTTTTTCAACATAAATTGTTCTGGTCCGAAACCTTGCGTCACGTCTTCGCTCATTCTTCCTCCAATCGCAGTTGAACGATGTCCGTAATAACATTTTTCGCCATTTGGATCGGTCACCCACAAATCAATATCGGTCATATCTTTGTTCCAATTCATCACCACACGAATATCAACTGGAATGTCTACTATGATATCTTTATTGATTTTAGACAAATTCAATTCTTTGCGATGAAGCGAAATCAAATTATTAATTTCAGGCACAATAATCTCTGTAATATCGCGATCGCGATTAGCAATTTCTATCGAATAATCGTTTGTCAATACTTTATATAAATGCTCTAAAGCCGATTGATATTGCTCATTATCTTGTAACGCCAACGCATAATCTCGATAACTTTGCGCATCAAAAGGTCGCCAATCTAATACTTTTTTCGTAATAAATAATTCGGTTTGATATTCCTCAATTTCTTTCAATTTGTATGCTAACATTTTATACAATTCGGCATCTTCCAATCCTAAATCTGCAATCGAGCTTAAAATTTTAAGACCAGTTTCTCTTTCCTTTTTCTGAAAGAAAAATGTTGCCACATCAAAATAATACGCAGGTGTTTCGGCATAATCTTTTCTCAAATCTAAATAAGTTTGATATGGATTTTTAGATGCTTCTATCAACTTCATATATTCTTTATCCGATTTTACATTAACTATTTTAATTTCTGGAACCGAAGCTGATGATACATCCTTCATTTTTTTATCTGTAACAAGCATATTTGCACTACTCGCTCTACTTTCTCTTCTAGTTGTTCCATATGCTGTAACAGAAACAGCTTGTATATCTGCAGAAACTTCTCTTTCTTCAATTGCAATCCCTTCCGCTCTTCCTTCTAATGCAACTGAAACTAAAACAGAATCCGCAACAGGTTTTGGATATTTCGGTTTTACATATTTAAAATCTTTCTTCCACCACTCTTTCAATTCCTTTGCTTTCGCAATTGCATTTTTCAACAAATCAGCTTTTCGAGTTTCTTTTTGTTCAAAACCTTGTTTCGATAATTTATTAAATTCATTTTGCAATTCTGCTGGTGGATTGATTTTATACTTTACATAATCCGAAACATTTTCCAAAACAATCAAACTTGTGTTCGATGTTACAATCGAAAATTGTTTCCCAATTTCTTCAATTTCTGTTTTATTTTGCTCTGGATTCAATTCCAAATAATTCACTTTACTTTGCGCCCAAATTTTACTGATTTCAAGATTTTGAGTTGCTTTACTCAAATCCAATTCTTTGTTGAATTCCACTTTTCCATTTCGTCCAAACATCATCGTTAATTTTGCATTTGGATACTGAGAAATTCCCGCAATCGAAATTCCATTACTCACATCATTTGTCGAAATAGGATAAACTTCTCCTGCTGTATTGTTGATAATTCCTAAGAATTGAACCGAACTTTCATTGATTTGTTTGAACGCATTTTCTACAGAATTTTCATTAAGATTGATGAATTTTCCACCAGCTTTTTGCGCAATCATTTTCAAAACACCATAATTAGAAGTCGGCGAAGACGCAATCGTATAAAAAGGTTTATCTATGTTAAAAATATTCGAGCCAAAAGATGAAATTCCATCCGAAAACAATAAATATTCGTCTGCTTTCAGATTTGTTGGAAGAATTTTTGCATAATTTGTTCCTCCATCATATGTCACATTTTCCAAATATTTTTTCAATTCTGACCAATCACCATTTTTAATTTGAAACAATCTCGATTTTTCCAAAGAAATATTCAACAACGAAACTTCAATATTTAGATTTTTTTGTTGAGAAATAATTTTATCTAAAAATTCTAATTCTTTTTGATGATTTCGTTTCAAACCACTTAACGAATTATCCCAAATTATTCCGATATTTTTCGACCAAACTTTAGGTTGAGATTTTGCATCAACCAATAAATTCGCATAAAAATAAACCGAACCATCTACATTTTTCTGAACAAAAGATTCTACATTATTCGGAGATTTTGGAAGATTAATAATTAATGATTTTTTAGGTGTAAAATCTGTTTTCGACAAATTTGCTTCATATATATTACTATTTTCAGAAAAATTGAACGAACCATCTGGCGTTTCTACCAATTGTGGTTTTCCAGCAGCATTGAACACTTTTGTTGTCAAATTAAACTTCGCAATCTTCTTCGAAGAATCTAAAGGCAAATGATATTGATATGAAGATTTATCCAATTTTAATTCTTGGTAATACGACAACTGAATCGTACGCGAACCTTTTGCTGGAATCGGAGAAATACGAGTTCGGAAATTATTTCCTTCTACTTTTTCGATGATTCCGGGATCGATATTTTGCTTCTGAATACTTTCGAAAACCTCAACCGCACGCGCTTTTGTAACGGGAACTGCATTTCGCAATTTTCCATTAATATCAATTGCATATCCACTAACAGTCGTGTTTTCGGGCAAAGGGAAAACTAAATTCCCTTCGAGATTTCGACTTGACGAATTCGTAAAAACTAAAGTTGTTGTCGTTTTGGCTAAATTTCCAAAAATCTCAACTTGTACATCCATCGATTGCAAACTCACAGAATTTTCGTCTGGACGTTCACCTATTTCGATACGCGGAAATCCAATTCGGATATGTTGCGCATTTATTTTTGTAGAAAAAAACATTCCAACAAAAACGAAGAAAAAAGAAAATAACTTTTTCATATTGTTTGATTTGTAAGTTAGATGCAACAAATTACAAAAAGGTTGGTTGATGGAAAAAAGTTTTAAGTATTGAGTTTTGAGTGGTAAATTTATTTTTGATTCCTCTTATAAAATGATGCAAACTCAATTGTCATTAAAAAAAACACCTCTATAATCTCCTCAAGGAGATATTTTTTTTAGGTTTTGTCATTCAGAACGAAGCGATACCGAAGTGAAGAATCTATCTTTAATTTATCATAAAATAATGTGATCCTGAAACGAGTTCAGGATGACTTAACAAGCCTGTCAAGCGGAATTCAGTTCAGCTTCGCATTAAATTTAGATTCCTCCTTTATCGGAATGACATTTACTTGATTCGCATTATCAAAATTATCTTTCTTAACTTGATTTTAGAATCGAATATTTTTTACAAAAATTAGAAATAAATCATTATATTTGATTAAATTACAATTTATAATAAAATGAAAAACATATTATATATAACGGGATTAGTTTTAATATTAACTTCAATTTTATTAATCTTAGAATTTTCTGATTCTAATAGAATGAGCTTAATTGCAGGAATGATTTTGCCAATAGGATTAGCATTTAACATTTTAGGTTTTACTTTAAAAACTAATCCACTAAAAGAATAATTTAATATTCTGCTATAAATATTAAATCGAAAAGCCAATTGCTCTTAGAAACAATTGGCTTTTTGATTTATTTTTTTATATCTATTTTCTCTCGCTCTTTATCTTCACTCACTTTGTAAGCTTTCAAGACTTCGCGAACAATTTTGTGTCGAACAACATCTTTATCATCCAAATAAATAAATCCGATATCTTTTACATCTTTCAATATATTAATCGCTTCACGTAAACCAGATTTTTGTTTTGGTGGTAAATCGACCTGACCAGGATCTCCAGTGATAATAAATTTAGAATTTTTTCCCATACGCGTCAAAAACATTTTCATCTGAGCATAGGTTGTATTTTGTGCTTCATCAAGAATTACAAAAGCTCCGTCCAACGTTCGACCACGCATAAATGCTAAAGGCGCAACTTCTATTACTCCTTTTTCGGTATAAGACGAAAGTTTCTCGAACGGAATCATATCTTTCAACGCATCGTACAAAGGTTGTAAATATGGATCTAATTTATCTTTCATATCACCTGGTAAAAAACCTAAATTCTCGCCAGCTTCTACGGCAGGACGTGTCATAATAATTCGGCGAACTTCTTTGTTCTTCAATGCTTGTACCGCCAACGCAACAGCCGTATAGGTTTTTCCCGTACCAGCAGGTCCAATTGCAAACACCATATCTTTGTTGTAAACAGTTTGTACCAGCTTTTGTTGATTAGGCGTTTGAGGTTTGATGATTTTACCATTTACACCGTGTACAATAATTTCATCTTCTTTTTTCATTTGAAGCATTTCATTATTATCTTCGGTCATAATGATTTCGAGTTCGCGATCAGATAGTCGATTGTATTTGTGAATATGCTGAATTACTCGTTGCATTTTTTGGTCAAATACTTTCAGAACATCTTCATTTCCAAACACTGTCAACTCTCTTCCGCGAGCAACAATCTTTAATTTTGGATAATATTCTTTGATTCTTTTTAGATGTTCATTATTAGCACCATAAAAATCTTGAGCATTAATTTCGGCTAATTCAATATTAATTTCTGTCAAATGAGATTGTTTTTTTGGTTCACTTACACAAAAATAAAGAATAATAAACAATATATTTGCTAATTATTAGAGAATAGTGGCAATTATTACATTAACATCGGATTTTGGAGTCAAAGATTACTTTGTTTCTAGCGTTAAAGGCGCAATTCTAAAGGAATTGGCCGATGTTACGATTGTAGATATTTCGCATCATGTTAATCCTTATGATTTATCTGAAGCTGCCTATATCATTCGTAATTCTTACGAGGAATTTCCCGACGGAACTATACATATTATTGGGATTAATGCCTTAAGTACGCCTTATCAGAAGCCGATTTGTGCATTAATCAATCATCATTATTTTATTTGTGCAGATAATGGAATTTTATCCTTGATTTGCCAAAAAAATCAACCAGAAGAAATTTACGAAATCACTGCTTATCCAGAAGGAATAGACAGTCTATTTCCAATGAAAAATTGTTTTGTGCCAGTTGCATGTCACTTGGCGCGCGGCGGAGTTCCTGCTCTTTTGGGGAACAAACGTACCGAAATGAAACAATTGAATGAATTGAAACCAATTTATCGCGATGATAAATATATCATTGGAAATGTGATTTATATTGATCATTTTGGAAATGTTGTAAGTAATATTTCGAAAGATTTTTTCGATGAAATTGCACAAGATAGAAAATATAAAATTTTGCTTCGTCAGAAAGATTTCTCGATGACCGATATTACTGTTATTTATGAGCATTACAATGAGGTTGTACAAGATTTTAACAAAGAAGTGCAAGCTTTTGGACGAACATTGTGTTTGTTTAATTCGGCAGGATTTTTAGAAGTTACGCTTTACAAAAGTAATCCAACGATATCAGGAGGTGCGAATCAGTTAATGGGATTGAAGAAAAACGATACAATTACAATTGAATTTGAAAATTAACGCTGAGAAAATTTAGTATTAGAGAGTTTACAATAACTATATGACTTATAATTATTTAATATACAAAGCAATACACGTTATTTTCGTGGTAAGTTACTTTGCTGGTTTATTTTACATTGTTCGTTTGATGATTTATCATACAGAAACGCAACAAATGGAAGAACCAAAAAAATCAATTTTGCAGGATCAATATACCTACATGGAGAAAAAATTATGGAATGTAATTACCGCTCCTGCTTTGGTTATTTTGATCACAATGGGATTGAATATGCTTTACAAAAATCAAGGTTTGTTGCATATGCCTTGGATGAAAAGTAAATTGGGGATGATAAGTGTTTTATTAATTTATCATTTTTGGTGTTGGCGAACGTTGAAACAAATCCAAAATAAAGTTTTCAAATACACTTCTGTTCAACTGCGAATGATGAATGAATTGGCAACAATTTTATTATTTGTTATCGTATTTGCTGTCATTCAAAAAACAGATTTTGGTCGAGATTGGTATTGGTCAATTGTCAGTTTCTTTGGTTGCGGTATACTACTTATGCTTATTGTGCGTTTAATTAATCGTAATAATAAAAAATAACATGTGGACAATCTTCAAAAAAGAGTTTTCCAATTTTTATTTAGGCTTCACCGCTTATTTAGCAACCGCAACATTTGTTATCGTTTCGGTTTTGTTCCTTTGGTTTTTTGATAACGAATTCAATGTTTTCAATACAGGAAATGCAACTTTAAATAGTTTTTTCTTTGTCGGACCTTGGATTTTTCTATTCATGATTCCTGCTTTAACCATGAAATTAATCGCGGAAGAGCAAGCAAATGGCACATTATTGTGGTTATTCACACTACCTATAAAAAACAACCAAATTATTTGGGGCAAATATTTAGCAGTCGTTTCAGTTGTCATTTTTTGTTTGCTTTCAACTTTTTTGTTCACCATTACGTTGCAAGAATTTTTGATGCCTGAACAAGAACTAGATTACGGAACAATTTTTTCTGGCTATTTAGGACTTTTCTTTTTAGGATGTTTATTCACCGCAATTGGTTTATTTACCTCATCTATCACCAAAAATCAAGTAATGGCTTATGTTTTGGCGGTTTTCTTTTGCTTCATTATTTTTTATGGATTCGAAAGTTTAGCATCATATAATTTACTTGGTTCGATGGATTTCTATGTTCAAAAAATTGGAAGTTTTACACATTACAACCAGTTTTTGAAAGGAATTATTGACTCACGAGATTTACTTTACTTTTTGATTTTGATTGGAATTTTAAATCAAATTTCAATCGTTAATCTTGAAAATAAAAAATAGTGCCATGAAAAAATTAAACAAAAAACATCTAATTACTTTCATCGCATTCATCGCGCTTTTTATCATCGCTCAATTTGTTTACACACGAATTGACATGACAAAAGACAAACGTTTTACGTTAACTTCTACAACCGAAAAATTGGTAGAAAATGTAAAACAACCGCTTAAAATTGAAATTCTTTTGGGTGGAGATTTAACAGGCGATTACAGAATTTTGAAGAACGAAATTCAGTTTTTATTAGACGAACTTCGCGAAAAAAACAGCAATATTTCTTATTCTTTTATTGATCCTGTCGATTTAGGACAAGCCGAATTAGAGCAAAATAAATTGACTCCAGTTCCTATTAAAACCGACAAAGGAATTTTGAATGTTTATCCGTACGCAAAATTAACTTACGGCGACAAATCGACTTATATGGAGGTTTTGGTCAATGATCCTTCTACTCCATTTGAAAAATTAGCATTAACTTCAACTGAAAAATTAGAATATTTATTTGCCGAAAAAATTCAGAAAGCAACCAATTTTGAGCGCAAAAGAGTTGGTTTTATCGTTCATCATGACGAATTACCAGAAGCAAATATTCAAGGATTAGGTTCTGCTTTGTCAGAAAAATATGATGTGGAGATTTATCTAAATCCAATTGCAAACAAATCGTTTACTTTACAACCTTCTGATTTGGATAGTTTGAAACGTTTTGACGCCTTAATTGTAGCAAAACCTACATTACCTTTTTCTGATATGGATAAATTGGTTTTGGATCAATATATTATGAATGGCGGAAAAATGATGATGGCTGTGGAAACTGTCGATGCCGAAATGGATTCTATTTTCCGAAGTGGAAAAATCGTTGCTTTTCCAAGAGATTTGAAGTTAAATGATTTCTTATTCAATTATGGTGTTCGTATTCATCCAGCTGTTATCAAGGATATGAATGGAGCGCAAATTGTTTTGGCTGATGGCGAAACGGCTGGAAATACAAGTTACAATTATTACAATTGGCCTTATTTTGAGTTAGGAATAAAAGGGGAAGAAAACCCAATTACAAGTTCAATAGATCCTGTTTTATTTCAATTTGCAAATCCTATCGAATTGTTGAAAAATCCAAATATTAAGCAAACCGTTTTATTAAGTTCTTCTGAACAATCAAGTTTGAAACCTGCTTTAAATTATATTCAATTAAACGAAGTAGAAATCGAGAATCCTGAAGAATATAAAATGGGTAAAATTCCGATGGCAGTTTTGTTAGAAGGGAATTTCAATTCGGCTTATGCTTCGCGTTACGAACGCAAGGAATTTCCGAATTTCAAACCGAAAACTACCGATGGAAAAATGATAGTCATTTCGGACGGAGATGTTTTGAAAAATGCTTTGTGGAGAGGAATTCCGATGCAATTAGGAGAAAATAAATTTTCGGTTCGTCCAGATAATCCAGACGGAAAACCGAAAACATACGCCAACCAAACATTTATAATGAATGCGATGGATTATTTATTAGGCGATTCTGATTTCTTGGCTTTACGCAATCGTAAATTAGAAATTCCGTTACTAAGTGAAACAACTGTTTTACAAGAAAAATCGACTTGGCAAATGATTAATCTACTTGTTCCAACTGCTATTATTGGTTTATTGGCTGGAATTGGATTTTGGATTAGAAAGAAAAGATATTCTTAAAAAAACGAGTTTCGAAGCTCGAGTTTCGAAATTTATAAAATGCAATAGGGATTGAAGTGGAAATCCTTTTTTGATAACTGAGCGAAGTCGAAGTTTGAGAAAAAGATTGCAACGAAAAGCCCGCCCGAAGGGATTGCCCAAAGACAAAAAAAACCTCTCAAATTCTGAGAGGTTTTTATATGTAAAGTTGTGACGATTTTACTCTAAGTGCATAAACGCTTTTTTGCTCAAAAGGCGCTCCTCGCTTTCTACGTGGTTATCATCAGGCACACAACAATCCACCGGACAAACTGCCGCACATTGTGGTTCTTCGTGGAAACCTTTACATTCAGTACATTTATCGGGAACAATGTAATAAACTTCATCACTCACAGGATCTTGCACCGCATCAGCGTCAAAAGTTGCGCCGTCTACGTTTACAATTGTCCCGCTAAGAGAAGTTCCATCAGAATATTTCCAATCTACCGCAGCTTCATAAATTGCGTTATTTGGACATTCTGGCTCACAAGCTCCACAATTTATACATTCATCTGTAATAATTATAGCCATTGTATCTGTTTTTTTATTTCCTACATTTGCAACTACAAAATTACATTTAATTTTCAGAAAAAATGACATTTGAACAAAGGATTTCAGCATTTAACGAATTGGGACAGTTTTTTAATTTTATTATAAATAATGATTCGATTAAAGACGCGGAACTGACAGAAAAATTCGAGAATTGGAAAGAAGAAGCTGAATATGCGGTGAGCGATGCAGAAGCCTACAACAATTGGTTTACAAAAGAAAATATTACGTTAGCCTTGAAAAGTTGGGCGGAAGCTTTAACGGAAGAAAATTTATTGGCTTGGACGAAAGATTATCCATTTGCTGAAACATCAAAAAATGTTGGAATTATAATGGCAGGAAATTTACCTTTGGTTGGTTTTCATGATTTGCTTTCTGTTGTTATTTCTGGAAATAATGCGTTGATTAAAACTTCATCAAAGGATGATAAATTAATCAAATTAGCGATAAAATATTTGTATTCGATTGATGAAAATTTCAAATTGATTATTCAAACTGTTGAACGATTAGAAAATTTTGATGCAGTTATTGCAACAGGAAGTAATAACACGGCACGCTATTTTGAACAATATTTTGGAAAATTTCCTAACATTATTCGTAAAAATAGAACTTCGGTTGCTGTATTGAATGGTTCGGAAACTAATGAAGAGTTAAAGAAATTGGGTAACGACTTATTCATTTATTTTGGATTAGGTTGCCGAAATGTGACGAAACTTTATGTAAAAGATGAAGCGCAATTACCGAAAATTTTCGAAGCTATTTTTTCTTATGGCGATGTGATTAATCATCCTAAATATGCAAATAATTACGATTATAATCGTGCAATATTTTTGTTAGGAAAAGATGAATTTTTAGACAATAATTTTGTTCTAATGAAAAAAGATACAGCTTTACATTCTCCAATTGCAGTTGTAAATTTTGAAGTTTATAAAGATATAAATGATGTAAAAAATTATTTGATCGAAAATGAAAATCAAATACAATGCGTGATAGGAAATGACATGAAAGATAATCCGAATTATGTTGAATTTGGGCAAACTCAATTCCCTAAATTAACAGATTATGCCGATAATATTGATACGTTGAAATTTTTGGCGGAGTTGTAGATGTTAGAAAGCTAAAATTTATACTTATTAAAAACAATTAATATGTCTTGCTGAGCTCGTTTCAACATCACAGTCAAATTATAAATAAACAAAAAGAGAATCCTAAGGATTCTCTTTTTGTTTATTTATTAAAATGTCGCTGCTCCTGCAGTTTCATTTTCTAATTTTCGATTGATATTTGTTTTCTTACCTTTAGCAAAATCAAAGCTCAAACCAACAACAAACATCGATTTGTTGTCCCAAATTTTCCCTACACGAGAATAATCCACATATTGTTTATCCATCGTTTTTTGCTTGTAAGTCGATGGCATTCCAATCCAATACATTCCAGTAGAAAAAGTCCAATTATTGTACTTATAACTCGCAAAAGCATGGTTCATGTTTTCTTGTGTATACAACAAAGCTCCGCCCAACGTGTAATACGGAATATTAAATTGATAATCTACACGAAAGTTTTTGTAAACAGATGATAATGCAAAATAATTTCCGATATAATCATTCTTCAAAATTCTACCATCTTTCGTTTTAAAACGCTCTGTTGCTGGTGCTATATTTACTTTAACAGCTAAAATATCTGTTCCGAAAGGTTTGATAGAACCTGTAATTTGAACACCGTAACGTTGCGAATTTTGAGCATTTTCGTAGGTTAATTTATATCCTTCTACATTTCCATTTATGATATTTTGCAAATACAATTGATTAATTGGATCTTTTGTATAATGATAAAATGCATTTGTATTTAAATCAAAATATTTTGAATTGAAAGAGTAAATCAAATTATTTCCAAACGATTTCTGAATGGTTAAATACGGATTTCCTTCTTGTGTAATGTTTTCTACAACCTGAATCACGTTTTTACTCAATGCCGAATTCCAAGGACTGGTTGGTTTGTATGAACTCGAAAAACGTAAATTTTGATTCTTCGCTAATTCATAACCCAATACTAATTTTGGTGTAAACGTCCACGTATCTGTGTTTGTATCTTCATTCTTGTTATGAACATTCGTTAATCCAACACCCAAACGATATGACAACTTTTTCGCTTTTCCAGAATATTCAGAATAGATATATTGTTCTAAATAATTTACTTTATTATTCGAAGGACCATTTAAGTTTTCTAATTTATTATCAATTGAATTATTCGAAATTCGATAACCAGAATTTAATTTTCCTTTCTCGAAACTATGTGTATACGCTATTTCTCCTACAATTCCTTTTTGATCAGCTTCTAAATTTGTCAAATAATTATATTGTTCAGCACCAGAAATTGTTTCCCATTCGCGCGTTTCGTCAATCGATTTCGTTGTATACATCGATCCAACTACATTTAAACTTAACTCATCTTTCTTTCCTAATTTTCTCGAATAATAAAGATCTAATGTTGGTTTTGAATAATTAGAATTAGAATGTTTATAGGTTGAATGATTGTTTAATAAACTATTTTGATAGAACAAACTTGTTCCATTCGCATAAGCAAAACTCGAACTGATATTCATATCCAACTTTGCTTGAAAAGCATATTTATCCGAATCCGAATTGGTATATCGCAATGCAATTGTTTGATCCGTATATCCAAAATATTCGTTGCGCTGATTTTCTGTTCTGTAATGAATATTATTTAAGTTATAATCATAAATATTCATCGAAGTACGATCTTTATAATCTCTCAGATAAATGTTATACTCTAATCCAAAGTTACTTTTTCCTTTCGTAAAATTCGCATAAGCAGAACCATTTATAAAACCTGTTGTAAACGCCGAAGTGAGATCCGCACCATATACATAACCATTTTCTGGATTACGCGTAATCAAATTCACCACTTGATCTGCACGATTTGCATAACGCGCTGGCGGAATATCAAAATACTCAACACGCACCACATCTTGCGGTTTCACAGCACGAATTTGATTATCTGTTGCCTCAATTCCATTAATCAATAACAAAGTCGTTCCACCTTTTGTACTTTGTATCGTATTCGAAATTGGATCAACTTGTAATTCTGGTAACGTATTTAACAAATCTTTTGCGTAACGCGCTTTTTCCAACGCTTCTTTATCGAAGGTATAAACTGTTTTGTCCGCAAACATTTTTTTGCGTTGCGATTGAACTAAAACTTCTTTTATTTCGATTGGATTATAGTCGGTTGAGTCCTGCTTTTCATCTTGTCCAAAAGCAAAAATTCCTGATAATGTAACAGCAAGTACAAAAAATTTCTTCATGGTTAATTCTTCTATTAAGAGTTAGTGTATATTTATATGACGCATGAAGAACAAATAAGTTACATAAGAATTGCAATTATTTTTGATAACTTTACGCTAAACAAGATTTTTGAGTTTGAAAAAATTATTTCTTTTTATCGCACTTTTTACAAGTTTCAATTTATTATATGCGCAAGAGCAAGCCGAACGTTCGTTGACAGAATATCGTGTCGAAAGTTTTCAAACGCCTTTAGTTACGAAAAAAATGCTATACGATTGGTTAGGAAAATGGGACAATGTTTTGTACACTGAAAACAATCAACCGTTGTTAGTTTGGTCAAATAAAAATATCATTAATGAATCAAATGAAACTTTTACTTTGATTGCATCGAGTGTAGAAAATGATGAAGAAATGTATGGAACTGTTCAGATTTTGACAAGCAAAAAACAAGATGCTTTAGCGAAAGATTCTCCTTTTAGAGAATATTTAAACGAGTTTCTAAAAACCATTTCGAAGAAAGAAAATAAAAACAAAAAGTTTTATAAAGAATATATTAAGGTGATTTATTAAAACTATATCATAAAAAAATCCTTCAAGAAAAACTTGAAGGATTTATATTTTTATAGGAATTAAATTTCTTAATTATTTCGTTTGAAAAAAGAATCGACAAACTCCATTTTATTGAAAGCTTGTAAATCATTGATTCCTTCACCAACACCAATATATTTAACTGGAATCTGAAATTGATCTGAAATCCCAATTACTACTCCTCCTTTTGCTGTTCCATCTAATTTTGTAACCGCTAAAGAAGAAACTTCTGTTGCTTGTGTAAATTGTTTCGCTTGTTCAAAAGCATTTTGACCTGTAGAACCATCTAACACTAATAAAACTTCGTGAGGCGCATCTGGAATTACCTTTTGCATCACACGTTTTATTTTTGTCAACTCATTCATCAAGTTAATTTTGTTATGCAAACGTCCTGCTGTGTCAATCAAAACAACATCTGCATTTTGGGCAACTGCCGACTGAATGGTATCAAATGCAACCGAAGCAGGATCAGAACCCATCGCTTGTTTTACAATTGGTACACCTGCGCGCTCCGACCAAATTACTAATTGATCTACAGCCGCTGCACGAAATGTATCTGCTGCACCAAGAACCACTTTAAGTCCTTGTGATTTGAACTGAGAAGCCAATTTACCAATCGTCGTTGTTTTACCAACTCCATTTACTCCGACCACCATAATAACATATGGTACATCTTTCTTTGGAATCGAAAAACCATTTGTATCTTCGATATTATTTTCGGAAAGTAAGCCTGCAATTTCTTCGCGAAGAATTAAATCTAACTCAGAAGTCGAAACATATTTATCACGCTCTACGCGTTCTTCTATTCGACGAATAATTTTGATCGTTGTTTCAACGCCGACATCAGAAGAGATCAATACTTCCTCTAAATCATCTAAAACCTCATCGTCTACTTTAGATTTACCTACTACAGCGCGACTGATTTTATCAAATAGAGAAGTTTTAGATTTTTCTAATCCTTCATCTAATTTTTCTTTGCTTTCTTTACCTAATATCTTTTTGAACCAACTCATTAATAAGCTAAATTTCTTAAAATTTTGTACGAAGATACATAAAATATAAGGAAATAAAAAAGCCGCCCTGAAAACGAGGCAGCTCAATTAACCTTAAATATTTTTTGTTAAGGAGATGATTTGATTATTTCGTGAAGAAAGAATCTGCTTCATCAGCGTTAACTACTTTTTCAACAAATACGTAAGCTCCAGATTTTGGAGATTTTACCATTTTGATAACTTTGGTCATTTTTTTAGACCCAGTTTGTAGGGTTGCTACCGTTTTCTTTGCCATCGTCTAAAATTTTATTATTTAATCTCCTTGTGAATTGTATACTTTTTCAATACTGCGTTGTATTTTTTCAACTCAATACGATCTGGAGTATTTTTTTTGTTTTTAGTTGTGATATAACGAGACATTCCTGGCATACCACTTTCTTTATGCTCTGTACATTCTAAAATAACCTGTACTCTGTTTCCTTTTTTTGCCATGGTGTCTTAAATTATTTGATTAAACCTTCTTTACGTGCACGTTTAACAGCCTCATCAACTCCTAATTTGTTGATTGTTTTTAAACCGTGTGCAGAAACTCTTAATGTAATCCACTCACCAGTTTCTGGCATAAAAAATCTCTTTTTGAACAAATTCACTTCAAAAGTGCGTTTTGTTTTATTATTAGCATGAGAAACATTGTTTCCCACTAATCTCTTCTTACCTGTAATTTGACAAATTTTTGACATCTTATTTTGTATTGTCCTATTTTAAACGGAGTGCAAAGTAACAAATTATATATTACTTATACAACTCTTTAGGTTATTAATTTTATATTTTTTTCTTATTTTGTTTATATAACAACTTCTGCGCAAGAGTATAGGCCAAGATAATTCCCATTACCAACAGCGCTATCCTCGCGATTACATCGCCATATTTTGTGTAAAACGTTAATTCACTATTCATTAAAATTGTACCATTTAAGGCACCCTGCTCTCCATATGGTAAAGACTTCATTATATCTCCTCGCTGATTAACGAAAGCCGAAATACCTGAATTTGCAGATCTAACGATAGCGCGTCTATTTTCAATAGCTCTCAAATTACCATATAATAGTAATTGACGATGACCATCGGTAGAGCCCCACCAAGAATCGTTGGTCATTGTGAATATAACATTTGCGCCTTCTCTCACATATTCTGTCGTATAGTCTCCGTAAATAGATTCGTAACATATAACCGGAGCAACAGTAGCGTTGTTTGTTTTATTCTTGAAAACAGAACGATGAGGTTGAATCCCCAACGTTTTTGTTGTGCCGCCAAAGTTAAGCATAAATTCTCCAATAATTGGCATTAAAATGTTTCGATATGGAAAAATTTCTACTCCAGGTACTAATTTACTCTTATGATAAACTTCTATCGAATCGTTTCCACTTATCTGCAAAGCCGAGTTATAAGCGTCGTACCACGTAATTCCATCTCTCATAACAGATGCTGTTTCCGATGCTAAAGATTGCATTGGATAAATTCGCATGATAGATGCTCCTGTTACAAAATGTAAATCTTTTTTGGTTTTTGTCCATTGCTGAATGTCTTGTATAATTAAATCATCATACATATTATCAAAAATCAAGGCAGATGATCCGGGTACGGCTGTTTCTGGTGCAACAACAAATTGAGTTTTTGGTTGAATATTTTTCAGTGCCAATTGTTTCAATTCATCATAAATCTGCAAACCATCTTTCATATACTTTTCATTGTATGGATCAAGATCTGGCTGAAGAACTAACACATCAAGCGCTTTTCCTTTTTCTTCGTAATTCGCATAAATAATATAAGAAATCCCAATTGGAACAGCGATTAATAATCCAGCATAAATACCTAATTTGTTTAGATATCTCATTTCTTTCTTATTAATATAAGCCGTCAAATAATAGAATATTGTAATATTAACTAACCAAATCCAAAGTGCACCTCCAAAAGTTCCTGTGTACTCGTACCATTGCACCCATTCGTAATATTTTGCAAAACCATTTCCAAGGTTAAACCAAGGCCAAGTGAGTTCCCAATTCAAGGTTAGTTTATCAAAACTCATCCAAATCGCAGGAAGAAAAACCAATCCATACAGATTACCAGCTTTTGTTTTGACAAAATGATACAACTGAAAAACAATTGACATAAACAAGGAATTCGCCACAACTGGAATCAAATAAGCGCTCCACGAATTGTGCAAATCTCCATTCGCGTCCGTTTCTTGTGCATAATGCAGCCACCAAATTACAATCGCATTCCAAATAAAGAAAGCTAAAAACGAAAGTCCGAAAATTTTGCGCCCTTTTTTCTTGAATTCTGCGCGTTGCGTGATTTGATGTTCTGCCAACATCAAGGGTACAAATCCTATAAATAATAACAATGGAAAGCCATGCGATGGCCAACCTGCTGTTAATAATAATCCTGATAAGATTGCGTATGCAATATATTTTTTCATGTCACAAATTTATAATTTCATCATTCAATAACCGATGATATTTGTTTGGAATATTTTATAAATCATTTTGGATGAGAACCTGAAACAAGTTTAGATTGACTTTCTTTGTCATATTGAACTCATTTCAAGTTCTCATTTATTTTTAATATATAATATGCGTATCGATATAATAGTTTGGATTAATTGTAACATCAATCGCTTTTGTAATTGTTGAATTATTAATTGTTTGCCAATCAGTCGTTGGATTGATGGTTACATCGGAATCTTTCAATCGCAAAGGCATTGCAAATCCATCTACCACATTTGTATAACGATATTCAACTTTATTTCCATTTTGTTTAAGTTCTAAAGTCGGTACTTTAATTGTTCTTAAATATTGATTGAAAAAAGTGTTCAGATTTAAACCAGAAAACTTCGCAATATAATTTTCGATTTGCTCTGTCGTTACAGTTTGATGATAAAACTCTTTGTTTAATCCACGTAACATCTGTCTGAATTTTTCATCATTATTCATCCACGTTCTCAGCGTGTGAATCATATTTGCACCTTTATAGTACATATCACCACTACCCTCTTGGTTTACACCATATACGCCGATAATTGGAATATCATTTTGAATTGCTTTTCTCGTTCCACGCACATATTCGCTTGCTGCTTCTTTTCCATGATAAGTTTCTGTGAACAACGTTTCCGAATAAGCCGTAAATGCTTCGTGAATCCACATATCTGCCACATCTTTTTCGGTAATATTATTTCCAAACCATTCGTGACCAGCTTCATGAACGATGATAAAATCCCATTTCAATCCCCAGCCAGAACCTGATAAATCGCGACCTAAATAACCATTCTCAAATTTATTTCCGTACGCAATTCCAGATTGATGTTCCATTCCCAAATGCGGTGCTTCAACAATCTTGAAAGAATCTTCGTAAAATGGATAAGGTCCAAACCAATGCTCGAAACTTTTCAACATCAATTTTGCTTGTTCAAACTGCGATTTTGCTTTATCTATATTATAATCTAACACATAATAATCTAAATCCAATTTACCTTTTTCACCTTCAAAAGTATATTTGAAATTGACATAATGTCCGATATATGGAATAATGTTATAATTATTGATTGGATTGACAACTTTCCATGTAGAAGTTGTTTTACCATTTTTCTCTTTTTTAGAAACTAATCGTCCATTACCAACTCCTACCAAATCTTTTGGTGTGATAATTTCCAATTCCATTCCATTATCTGGTTCATCGCCTAAATAATCTTTGTTCGGAAACCAAGCACTTGCACCCAAACCTTGCACGGCTACAGACATCCAATCTCGACCTTTTTCATCTTTCGCAAAAATCCAACCACCATCCCAAGGCGCTCTCACCGCAACACGAGGATTTCCGTTGTATTCTAATTCTAATTGATTCGACGTATTCTTGATATTTTTTCCGACATTAATAAAATAGACATTTCCATCACGTTTGAAATCAGAAATTTTCTTTCCATTCAATTTTACAGCCGAAACCATCATTGGATCTTGTAAATCTATCTGCAATAAATCTGATTGTTGAGGAGCAATTTTATCAAACGTAATTGTCGTTTTTCCTTTTATCGATTTTGACTGATAATCTGGTTCTACACTTACTTTATATTTTTTAACATCCCACCAATTTCGGAATTCATTATTCGTTCCGCGAAGCGAATCTTGTCGCGTAAACTCTTGTTTGTTATTAAGTACTTGTGCATTTGTTGTTATCGAGATCAAGCCAAGTAATAGTACTAATTTCTTCATAGTCATTTTTAAAACATATCAAAAATAAGATTATATATTTGATAAATAAGCCAAAAAGCTATGATTACAGAAAAATTTAAGGAAAGAATAAATTATTTAAAAAATAATCACTTAATCGTTGAAGCATTGTACGAAATTTTAGATGAATTGAAATTAAAACATAATGCTTTTACAGGTTTTACGTTTCGAGAAGAAATCGATCCAAAAGGTTTTTTATTGACTGCAGAAGGTGAAGAAAAAACAGGAATTACAATTCGTGTTCCGCGTAATATTCTTGATTTTGATTTAGTATTACTTTCCAATGTTTTGATGCACGAAATGGTACATGTTTTTCAGCGTTCGGGCGAAAATCAAATTGAATTGCGAGAAGAACGCGAATGGCAAGCGTATACAGAAATGATTTTTCATAAACAATTTCCAAACGTTCCTCCATTGACTAATTTTTACATCAAACAATTTGGCGAAAAAGCGTTGACGTATTATAACCGAATGCCAGATAACATGAAAACGAAATATGCGGACGAAAAAACTGATTTAGAAAAAATTCTGCAAACGATTTACGATAAAGAGAATAAACTAAAAGAAGAACCAAAACCTGAAAATAATACTGAAACAATTTCTTGGAAAGATTTCGAGAAAGTTGATATGAGAATTGGGACAATTATCAGTGCAAATGATTTTCCGAAAGCAAGAAATCCTGCTTATCAATTAGAAATTGATTTTGGTCCGTTAGGAATCAAGAAAAGTTCGGCACAAATTACATCGCTTTATACCAAAGAAGAATTGATTGGAAAACAAATAATGGCTGTGGTTAACTTTCCGAAAAAACAAATTGCCACTTTTATGAGCGAATGTCTCGTGATGGGCGTTTATGGAAATAATAAAGATGTTATTCTCTTGAATCCCGAACGAAAAGTAGAAAACGGAAGTAAGATTGGGTAATATTGAGACTAAGACTAAGACTAAGACTGAGGTTAAGGCTGAGATAAAATTTGAGTTTGATTAAAACTGATGAGTAAACAAACTTTTAAAACAATTATTATTTTCTCACAACATAGATTGAGATTGAGACTAAGACTGAGATAAAGTTTGAGTTTAAGTATATAACTTAACGCTGACATTTTATCAACCAATAAACTGACTTTTTTATCGATAAATAATCAAATCATTAATCATAATCTGACAACCTGACATCTAAAATCTATTGGATGTCATTTTTTTTATGTTGGCACAAAGATTGACTATTCTGGTGTAGCATCATTTTTGATGATGTGTAAAAGTTTAAAATAAATCATTAATAATATAAAAAATAACTAAACAATATGAGCAAAATAATCGGAATCGACTTAGGTACAACGAACTCTTGTGTTTCTGTAATGGAAGGTAGCGAGCCAGTTGTAATTCCAAATGCAGAAGGTAAAAGAACTACTCCATCTATCGTAGCATTCGTAGAAGGAGGAGAAATTAAAGTTGGTGATTCAGCAAAACGTCAAGCTGTAACAAACCCAAAGAAAACGATTTATTCTATTAAACGTTTCATGGGAACTAAATTTAATAATGATGCAGATGAAATCGGTCGTGTTCCTTATTCAGTTGTAAAAGGAAACAATGATACGCCAGCAGTTGATATTGATGGACGTAACTATACTCCACAAGAAATCTCAGCAATGATTTTACAAAAAATGAAAAAAACTGCTGAAGATTATTTAGGACAAGAAGTATCAAGAGCGGTAATTACTGTACCAGCTTATTTTAACGATGCTCAACGTCAAGCAACTAAAGAAGCTGGTGAAATTGCAGGTCTTAAAGTAGAACGTATTATCAACGAGCCTACTGCTGCTGCATTAGCTTACGGATTAGACAAAGCAAACTCAGATAAAAAAATCGTTGTTTACGATTTAGGTGGTGGTACTTTTGACGTATCTATCCTAGAATTAGGTGACGGTGTATTCGAAGTGTTATCTACAAACGGTGATACACACTTAGGAGGTGATGATTTTGATGATGCAATCATCAATTGGTTAGCTTCTGAATTCCAAGCGAAAGAAGGTGTAGATTTGAAAAAAGACGCAATGGCTTTACAACGTTTACGTGAAGCTGCTGAAAAAGCTAAAATCGAATTATCTTCTTCTGCTCAAACAGAAATTAATTTACCATACGTTACAGCTAACGAAACAGGACCAAAACACTTAGTAGAAACTTTAACTCGTTCTAAATTTGATCAGTTAACAGAAGATTTAGTACGTCGTTCTATGGAGCCTTGTAAAAAAGCGTTATCTGATGCAGGTTTATCAATCAACGATATCGACGAAGTTATCTTAGTTGGTGGATCTACACGTATGCCAAAAATCCAAGAAGAAGTAGAAAAATTCTTCGGTAAAAAACCATCTAAAGGAGTTAATCCAGACGAGGTTGTTGCAATTGGTGCAGCTATCCAAGGAGGTGTTTTAACAGGTGATGTAAAAGACGTATTATTATTAGACGTTACACCATTATCTTTAGGTATCGAAACTTTAGGAGGAGTATTCACAAAATTAATTGAAGCGAATACAACAATTCCAACTAAAAAATCTGAAGTTTTCTCAACTGCAGTTGACAATCAACCAGCAGTAACATTAAGAATTGGTCAAGGAGAGCGTCCATTATTCAACGATAACAAAGAAATCGGACGTTTTGACTTAGTAGATATTCCACCAGCACAAAGAGGTGTTCCTCAAATCGAAGTAACATTTGATATTGATGCGAATGGTATCTTAAGTGTATCTGCAAAAGATAAAGGAACAGGAAAAGAGCAATCAATCAAAATTGAAGCTTCATCTGGATTATCTGATGCTGATATCGAAAGAATGAAAAAAGAAGCACAAGAAAATGCTGCAAAAGACGAAGAAGCAAAAAACAAAATTGAAAAAGTAAATGCTGCTGACGCGTTAATTTTCCAAACAGAAAAACAATTGACTGAGTACGGAGATAAAATTCCTGCTGACAAAAAACAACCAATTGAAGAAGCTTTAGCTGAGGTTAAATCTGCTCACGCTGCTCAAGACGTTGCTGCAATTGATGCTTCTATGGAAAAATTAAATACAGCTTGGAATGCTGCTTCACAAGAAATTTATGCTGCAATGAACGAAGGTCAAGAAAGTGGTGCACAAGCGCAACCAGGAGCTGATCAAGGTCAAGCAAAAAATGATGGTGTTGAAGACGTAGACTTCGAAGAAGTTAAATAATAGAATTTCATTTATCAATAGGAAAGCCTCGCATTGCGAGGCTTTTTTGTGTTTATTAATATAAATAGTTTATTTTTTAAATCATCTCGGTTTCATACAATACAAAAAATCCACTTAAAATCATTTAAGTGGATTTTTTTAATTCTAAATTTATATTTTACTGATGTTGTTGTGCATCAATTACAGCAATGGTAACCATATTCACAATTTCGCGAACAGTGCTATCCAATTGTAACAAATGAATTGGTTTTTTCATTCCGATCAAAATTGGTCCAACCGCTTCTATATTTCCTAATTCTTGTAATAATTTATACGAAATATTCGCTGATTCAAGATTTGGAAAAACTAATGTATTCGCATGCGTTCCTGCTAATTTAGAAAACGGAAAATTACTTTGTAATTTCTCTTTATTCACTGCAAAATTTGCCTGAATATCACCATCAACTAAAACATCTGGATGATTTTGATGTAGATAATTCACTGCATTCTGAACTTTAGAAACCGTTTCTCCTTTATTTGATCCGAAGTTTGAATAAGACAATAATGCAATCTTTGGTTCAATTTTAAACTTCTTAATTGTTTCGTTAAATTGCAATGTAATGTTAACTAAATCCTCTGAAGTTGGATCTAAATTAACCGTTGTATCACCTAAGAAAACTGGTCCTTTTTCTGTCAACATCATATACATACTCGCAACTTTTTGACCTTGTTCCGCTCCAATTAATTCTAAAGCTGGACGAATTGCCTGCGAATAATTTTTCGTCATTCCCGAAATCATTGCATCTGCATAACCAAACTCAACCATACATGATCCAAAATAATTACGATCTCTCAATAATTTTTTCGCATCAGATTTTGAGATTCCTTTTCGTTGACGTTTCGAATAAATAAAATCAACGAATTGATTGTATCTGTCCGAATCTTCTTCTGCATTTGTATCAACAATTTCAACATCTTCCAAATCCAACATATAATCTTTAATCATTTGTTGAATTTTATTTTTCTTTCCTAAAATAATTGGAATAGCGATTTTTTCTTCCTTTACAATTTGCGCTGCACGAAGAATTTCGAAACGATCTCCTTCAGCAAAAACAACACGTTTTGGATTTGATTTTGCCGTTTGTGTCAAATTACGCATAATCGTACTTTCTTTTCCGATTCGCTTAATCAATGACAATTTGTATTCTTCGAAATCTGTAATGATATTTTTAGCAACACCAGTTTCAATCGCCGCTTTTGCAACCGCAGCCGAAACTTCTGGTAACAAACGTGGATCATTAGGTTTTGGAATAATATAATCTTTTCCAAATTTGATCGAATGATTATTGTATGCTTGCGTCACAACTTCAGGAACTGGTTCTTTTGCTAATTCTGCAATTGCTCGAACAGCAGCAATTTTCATTTCCTCATTAATTGTCGTCGAACGAACATCTAACGCTCCTCTAAAAATATACGGAAACCCAAGTACATTATTCACCTGGTTTGGATAATCAGAACGCCCAGTTCCCATAATAATATCTTGACGCGTCGCAACTGCTAAATCGTACGCAATCTCTGGATTTGGATTTGCCATTGCTAACACAATTGGATTTTCTGCCATTGTATTCAACATATCTGCTGATAAAACATCTGCAGCCGATAAACCGATAAAAACATCTGCATCTTTAACAGCATCTGCCAATGTCGAAATATCACGATCTGTTGCCCATTCTGCTTTAGAAGGATCAAGATTATCACGGTCAGAACGGATTACGCCTTTACTGTCTAACATCACGATATTTTCTTTCGTTGCACCAACAGAAATATACATTCCTGTACACGAAATTGCCGCAGCACCAGCTCCGTTTACTACAATTTTAACTTTAGAAATATTTTTTCCTTGTAATTCACATGCATTAATCAACGCTGCACCAGAAATAATAGCTGTTCCGTGTTGATCGTCGTGCATAACTGGGATATTCATTTCAGCTTTCAAACGTTTCTCAATTTCGAAACACTCAGGCGCTTTAATATCCTCTAAATTAATTCCTCCAAAAGTAGGCTCTAAAGCTTTTACCGTATTGATAAATTCATCAACATTTTTTGTATCCAATTCGATATCGAAAACATCAATATCAGCAAAAATTTTGAATAGAAGACCTTTACCTTCCATCACCGGTTTTGAAGCTACCGCACCAATATCTCCCAAGCCTAAAACGGCTGTACCGTTACTAATAACTGCAACCAGATTTCCTTTTGCTGTGTACTTATAAGCATTTTCTGGATCTTTTTCAATCTCTAAACAAGGCTCCGCAACACCTGGTGAATAAGCAAGCGATAAATCACGTTGTGTATTCGTAGGTTTTGTAGGCACTACTGCAATCTTTCCTGGTTGACCCATTGAATGGTAATTCAATGCATCTTTCTTACGATTGTCATTCATTTCTCTGTGGTTTATATTTTTTCAAAATAAATTTAGGTAAAATATATTCAACCCACTTATGACAGATGTTAGATTTTGATATTTTATTAAAATAAATTATCGAGTTATACAATTTTGAAGTTAATAATTATGAGGTTGATAAATTAAAAATTAAATCGAGTGGTAAACATAACTTGAGTTGGTCTCAACTTATAGATAAATCGTTGTTCATAATTGGAAGAAAAACTGTTTTGAGAAAAATATTTTTCATTAAAAAGATTATAAGCAGACAATTCAAAATCTATTTTCTTCTTTTTTAATGAATAACGATACATTAAATCTCCGAAAGTTGAATTTGGATTTAATCTTGAATCATCATTAACATACAAATCAAAATTAAGCTTTACATAATGTTGATCTGCTGGAAAAAAATGTAAGCCAACTTGGTGAATTTGATTAGTGATTGATCGTGAACTTGAGTTTCCTGATAATTTATTTTTATAATTGGTTACACCATATTTATACTCAAACGTCATCCAACTTAATAATCTGAAAGATGCATCAAAATTAGAAGTTAAAATGGTATTGTGAATTTCGATTAAATCATCATTTAATAATTGATCGTAGGTTGTAAAATTATAACCTCCAGCTAAATTAAATGTTGTCTTAATTTTAGAAAAATATTGACTTATTTTAGCATTAACAGAATGTGTTTTTTGATGATTTTTTAAGTTCAAAGCTTCTAAAACAGTACTTGCATCCGCATTATAGCTGTAATTGTAGATTAAGTTATTTTCTGACCAATTGTACGAATATCCAAAATTGATAAACCTAGATTTTATCGGATTTTTATACTCGAAACGTAAAGAAGAATTCCATTTTTTTACTTCGTTAAAATTTCCGTCATTTTGTTGAATAGAATTGTATCGATACAATATAAATCCTTCGTGCAAACGTGTTAAACTCCCCAAATCATTAGAGAAATTATGCGAGGTTGATACTTTCCAGAATTTTGAAAATTCTAAACCTATATTAAATTTTGGTTCGATGTAAAAACGATTGTATGAAGTTTTATTTCCAAAAGAATTATTCTCTAAATTATACCACTGAAAAGGAATTCCAAAAGAAAAATTAAGTCGATTCTTTCTGTACGAAAAGTTATTTTCTACATACGGATTTAAAGTTGACCAGCGTGTATTGTTAGTAAAAGTAGAATTTATTGGTTGATTATCTGCTAACAAATCACTTTTCATTGTATGATTGGTGTACTTAATTCCAATTTTTGATTGTAGCGTTAAAGCTTTTATTCCTTTTGAAAATTCAGCGAAATTATTTGTCGAAAATTTCTCAAAATTAATTTGTTGAAACACATTTTGATAATCATTTCCGTTGTTTATAAAATCAGTAAAAACTCCAGGAGAAACACTTAAATTCTCGTTATAATTTCTGTATGCAATAACAGAACGCAACGTAATTAATTGTTTACCAACTTTCTTGATTGTATTAAACTGATTGGTAAACTGCCGATTTGGTTGTGTTAATCGTTGTGTAATAAAATTATTATTTTGATTGAGATCTCCTCTCGAACTGTTCCAGTCTCCTTTAAATTCCAAGACATTTTCAAGATAATTTTTAGAACTATTTTGAGATAATGTTGCTTTTAGATTAAGACTTTCTATTTGCAAATAATTTTTTTTGATTTCGTTGAGAAATATATCACCTGTTGGTAAAAAATATTGTGTGTTTGTTTCTCCGAATCGCTTTTGAAAATCGTTGTGATAAGACAAGTTAATTCGTAAATCTAGCTCTTTTTTTAATTTAAAAAGATGATTCCAAGAACCAATATTTATTGCATTATCTAACCAACGTTCGCCATCAAAATTGGGAGTTTGTACACCTGCAATTGATAACCAACTTTCGTTCGAAAATTTTTCAGAGTCATTTAAAAAATCTTCAAGACTTAAGGTTTTTAATTGACGAGAAACATCATTTCCACGATTATTTCCTTGATAAGAACCTATCATTTGTTGCTTTTTTGTGAACAACATTGGTGTAATATTCGCCTGATACAACAATGGTGAAGCGCCAAGACCAACTTCTGCTTTACCAGAATAGGTAATTTTGCTTTTTAGTTTAATATTTAACGCTGCTTTAGAGCTATAAACCAAACTGTCTAAAATCTTGATAGGCTGATGATTTTCTAAAATTTGTACTTTATCTACTGCATCTGCTGAGAGATTTTCGTTAGCTAAGGCATATTTTCCGCCCAACAAATCCATTCCTTCGATGTAATATTTATTAATTGGTTCGCCTTGATATAAAATTCTACCTGAAGCTTCTATTTCTATTCCAGGCATTTTTTTGATCACATCTGCTATAGAGCGATCTTGAATATCTTTAAAATTACTGACATCATACGCAATTGTATCCCCTTTTTTGCGAATTGGAGATTCTTTTAATTTAACTTCTTTTAACTCGATAGCTTTTTCTTGTAAAGTGAAATCAAAGTTTGTGGAAGATTCGTTTACCAAATCTGAAGTAAAAGCATAATTCATCGCACGAACTTTTATTTCATAAGTTTCGTGCGATGAATTATCTATTTTTATCGAATATTTACCGTCCGATTTTGTAATAAAATACGCCAAGGTTTCTTCCGAAGTACTTGGAGAAATGGTAACGTTAGCACCAGATATAGGTTTTCCTTCCTCATTTTTTACAACACCAGAAATAGTAAGTTGTGCAAAAATAAAGTGAAAAAATAAAGCAAATAATAGTGTTAATTGGGCTTTCAAAAATTAATATGATTACTTTTTTCTAAAAAAACATTTTCGCTTTTTAATTTATTATCTATCTTTTTTTCCATTTCAGCTGGTGAAATATTAGAGCTTGTTATATTAAGACTTTTTAAGTTTTGTATAATTTCAACTCCACTATTTTCATATATTTTTTTGTAATCCTCTAAATTCACTTTTTTTGATTTTGTAAAATCTTTTGTTAAATCAGGTTTTGTATTATTTTGATTAATCTCAATTGCAGAAAAATGGAAATAATTATTGTCATCATAGATTTCTAAAATAAGCCCTGGTAATCCTCCAAATTTGTATGGACCAACACTGTTTGGTATTTCTTCTGTGTACCAAGCTGTCCATTTTCGCCCTAAATATGTTGTTGTTGCTTTTTTTATAATTAAATCCAGCTGAGTTTTTTGCTCATTTTCTATTTTCCAATTTATTTCCTCAATAGGCTGATTTAATAGGTAAATATTTCTATTTACTTTACTTAATATTTTATTTGTTCCATTATTTCTTATTATAGTATGATTAATGATTGGGGATGGGTATTTTTCTTTTATAGCAGCTATATTTAGTGTGTTATTTGTTATAAATTCTTGAGTATTTTTAGCATTTAATCCTTGAAGATAATTATCGTAGTTTACCTTTTTTGGACTTATATAAATTGTACTATCTTTTGCAATATACAAATCCATTTCTTCATATTTTACTTCTTTTTTTACAGAATCAGTTACAAATTTCACGTCATATACAACTTTATATGTTTGTGCTTGAATAAAAAAAGAGGATAAAATAAATAATATGAATATTTTTTTCATAACTCTATTTATAAAGTATAGCATTAACTAAGTTTAATGCTATACCTCTTATTATTTAATTACAATAAACTTCCATTTCTTCATAAAGTTCTACAGCAAAATCTATAACATCTCCTAAAGGACCACAATCTTCATATACAAATCCAACTCCACATCTTTCAACAGATACATCCCAGCATTCTACTGAAGTTACATCTTGTTTATCTTCAGTTTCTGTTTCATTTGCCATTGCAAAAGTTCCGATAAGTGCAAAAGCACTTGCTAATAACATTTTCTTCATTTTTTAAGTAATTTAGTTTTTTAATAATCAATCATAGTTTGCAACCTACAATTGCCTCTGTACTCTTCCCTTTGTTAGGTACATTCAATAATAATAATAATAATAATAATAATAATAATACACAAATCTTTTTGCAACTTAAGTATATAAAAACAAATAATTTAATATTTGGTTTATTCTAATTCAATAGGGTTATAAGGCATTCCACCAAAATTGGTTATAGGTTTCTTATTTTCGTCAAGTGCAACTCCTTTTAACCTTTCAGCTGCATTTTCATGATAATCTTTTTCAGCTTTATAGAATTCTGTTTTCTTAACTTTTATAGGTGTTTTTTCACCTTGTGCTAAATAGATTTGTTTAGGATTTTGGTTGCTAGCGTTTGCTGTAAAATGATAATGTTCTTTATCATCATAAATCTCTAAAATAAGACCAGGCAAACCATAAAATTTATACGGACCAGCATTCATTGGGATTTCGTCAGTGTACCAAGCCGTCCATTTTCTACCACCGTAGTTTACAGTCGCTTTTTTTGCAGTATAATTCAAGATTTGTTTGGTGTCATTCAGTAGTTTCCAATCCAATTTTGGTAACGTTTCTTTATAAAAAAATGAATCGTGATAAATTTTATCTGCAAAAGTCAATTGATCTTTTTCTTTATCGATAATAATTTGATATCTAAAGGCAGATTTGAAACGTTGAGCCATACTAATATTAATATCATTTGCATTAACTGTTCCCAAATGACTATGTTTTTCGTCTATAGAATCTGATCCAATTCTATTGTAATCGACGAATTTATTGTAACGTTTACCAATTTGTAGAAGTGCTAAACCAGCTTTCGCTTTTTCCGGGTTTTTTATATTACGAACAACTTTGTAATCGTAAGTTATATTGTAATCAGATAACTCGAAATTTGTTTGGGAGTAATTAGAAGAATTGAATGTCGCGTCAGTTTTTATTTGTGGCTGTGCATATACAATGCAACCAATAAAAATGATAAAATAGTATAGTAATTTCATTATAAGGTTGTTAATTATGATGAAATTACTATAAATATTTTTATTCTACAAATATAGTATTAATTTATTTTTAAATTATTTACCACGTCAACCAACTTTTTAGTTAAGTTTTTACGGTTGAATTGTTGAACTTCGTCTTCGTTGGTTTCAAATTTTTGGTTTGGATTTTTTAACCATTGATTGTAAATCGAAAGAATGTATGTTTTAATTTCATTCAATTGTTGATGAGAAAAATAATCGCCCGCTTTTGTTTTTTGAAGTATTTTTTCAACATCAGCATCTGCTGGACCAACTGCTAAAATTGGATTTCCAGTTGCCATATATTCAAATAATTTCCCTGGAATAATTCCTTTCGAAGCAACATTATCAAAATTTGTTAACAACAGAATATTTGCAGAATTAATAGCATTTAACGACTCTTGATGCGAAACATATCCGTGAACAATTAAATTATTTTGTAAACCTTCTTCAAGAATTGTTTGTTTGACATCATCTGCCAAAGAACCATAAAAATCAAGTTTAAAATCTTCTCGAAACGATTGATTTTCGTTGTTAATTTCAGCTAAAGCTTTCCATAAAGCGATTGGATTTCGAAGCATTTCCAAACCTCCAGAATACGTCAAATGAAAGTGATTTTGATCTTTTTCTGTTTGTTGTTTTACTTCTTCAAAACCATTTGTAATTACTTCTACATGTTTCGCGCCAATCTTCTTGAAGTTCTCTCCATCAGCATAACTTGTTGCTAAAACAACATCTGCTTTTTGCATCACTTCACGCTCCAAATCTTCGTGTTTTTTAGCTGCCCAAGAAGTTAATTTCAATTCTTTATGATAACTAATTTGCGTCCAAGGATCACGAAAATCTGCCAACCATTTGAGATTTGGTAATTGTTTTTTCAATTTCAAACCGATTAAATGTAAACTATGAGGCGGACCAGAAGTTACAATCGTATCAATATTTTCTTTCTGTAAAAAGTCTTTCAAATATTCCGCAGAAGGATTTACCCAAAACTTGCGCGCATCTGGAATAAAGAAATTTCCACGCACAAAAACCGACAATCTCGACATGAAAGATTGATTTTCTTTCTTCTCAAAATGTCCACCTTTGTAAGCTTTATTTTTTGGATTCAGTTTTTCTGCCAACTGATAAGGTTCCCAAATTTTATTCTTGACGATTTTAACTTTTGGATTAATGTCCTTCGCTAACGTTTCGTCGAGAATTGGATAAGAAGGATTTTCTGGAATATAAACGTAGGTTTCATATCCAAATTCAGGAAGATATTTTGTGAATTTCAACCATCTTTGAACACCAGGACCTCCCGCAGGAGGCCAGTAATAGGTGATGATTAATATTTTTTTCATTCTAAAATTAAGCCTTTTCAGCGGCTAAGTTTAAATTCTCTTTTGTAGAACATTTTTTATATCCCAAATAAATACCTCCAGCCACAACGATTAAAAGTAAAATATTCGAAACAATCACAATCATATTTCCAGTAGAAATAACTTGTGGTTTAAATTCCATCACGATTGTGTGATTTCCTTTCTGTACAGGAACTGCACGCAAAACATAATTCGCTTTTTCGATCGGAACTTCTTTTCCATCAACGGTTGCAGTCCATCCATGTGGGTAATAAACTTCTGAGAAAACAGCAATTTGATCTGCGTTAGAAGAAGATTTATACGTCATTTTCATCGGTGAATAATCAACCAATTCAATTTTAGAATTAGCATCTGCCGAAACATTTAAGTTTTTATTCTCAACCAAATCTTTACGTAAAATAACCGTATGATCAACTGGTGTAGAATTTATCGCTAAAATTTCATCATTTGCATTTTCTGTCCATTTAATATTTGAGGCTAACCACGCACTTCCCAAAGCTGTAGGATTTTGCTGCACTTGTGGCTCAGTAGGACTTCCATGAATAATGTATTTCGTATTCATCATATTCAATACATTAATCAAACCTGTTTCATCTTTGATTCCGTATTTTTTCAATTGTGGATCTTGCGAAAAATAGATATCCACAACATCTTGGTATTTTCCTAATTTCGCTGCATGATAACCACCAATTGAAGGAACAAAATATGAAGTTCCAGCTTCGTTAAATGTACTCAAAACTGTGTTGTATACACGGAAATGTGATTTATCTTGTTTAGATATATTTGACAATAAATTGTTCAACGGAACTTTGTAAGCAATTTGCGCTACATTATTATTGTTCTGAGCTTCGGTTTGTAAACGAGGTGACATTTCTGTTGGGAAAGGATTGTCAACAATGTATTTAGACACAAAATTATCTTCGTTCAAATATCTTTTATTCACCGTAAATCCATCAATAAAAGCCAACGCACCAATCGCTAAAATAACGATAATTGGTTTTTTGATAAACTTGAATAAATAGGCCAACAACAAAGCCATTGTGAACAAAACAAAAATCAATGTACGTACTGTATCCGCTTTAAACATTGCAATTCTATCTTGAATTAATGCTTCATCCAATCGTTTAATTAATCCATCCCAAAGTCCGATTGCATTTGGATTTGCTTGCTGAATTTGTCCGATTAATTGTTCAGTCATTAATTTTTCGTTCTCTGATGTAAATGGAAAAATCATTCCACCGAATAAGAAGAATATAATTAAAATTCCAACTGTAGAACCACCAGCTATATAAAGTACTTTCTTTTTGAATTCATCTGATTCGTCAGAATTAAAGAAATAATATAAAGTCAAAATTGCTAAGAAAGGCATTGTAAATTCGGCAATTACCAAGATTGATGATACAGCGCGAAACTTATCATACATCGGGAAATAATCAATAAATAAGTTCGTAACGAATGGTAAATTTTTACCCCATGCCAAAATGAAACTTAGAATCGTTGCTCCAACTAACCATTTTTTATAGGTCGCGTATTTTCCACGTACCATAAACATTCCGATAATAAACAAGAAAACGACTACAGCTCCCTGATAAGCTGGACCAGAAGTTCCTGGCTGATCTCCCCAATATGCACTTCTCGGTTGACTTGCCACAGCTTGAAAAACTTGCTGATTGAACTCGTCTTCACCAAGACTATATTGAGTATTTTGTAATTCTGATGTATAATTCTTTAAATCTTCTGGATTCGTTTGCGAACCACCCCCCATCAAATTTGGAATAAAAAGATTTAATGTTTCTAATTTTCCATAACTCCATTGTGTGATATAATCGTGATCTAATCCGTTCGAATTCTTTTTCAACAAGGTCATCTCAGATTTCCCACGAGTCGTTTCTTTACTATATTCGTAAGTTGACAATAATCGATTTGCATTCAATCCTGCTGCAATAATTACAGCGACAACTACTAATGCAGATGATTTTAAGAAATCTGGTAATTCTTTTTTCTTTAAACTATCAATAAATTGAACAATTGCAAAAACCAACAACGCTAAAAACAAATAGAACGTCATTTGAATGTGATTGGCTTGTAATTGCAATCCCATAAACAAGGTTGTGAGTACAAAACCTGCAATGTATTTTTTGCGATACAATAGAAGAATTCCAGCAACCAAAGGCGCGAAATACCCAATTGTATGTAGCTTTCCGTTATGTCCGGCTGCAATTAATTCGAAATAATACGAACCAAATGCAAAGAAAATTGCACCGACTAAAGCATATTGCCACTTTTTGAAAAGCGTTAAGCCAAGAATAAAAAATCCTGTAAACAACAAGAAAATGTAATCTGCTGGACGCGGTAAAAATCTGAATGCGCCATCAATGGTTTTGATGATATCAAAACTATATTTCGCACCAGTTTGATAGGTTGGCATTCCACCAAACATCGCATCAGACCAATAGACATTTTCTCCTGTTTTGTCTTGATACGTCAACATTTCTTGCGCACTACCCTTGTAGTTGATAATATCAGGCTGAATAACAGATTTTCCCGATAAAACTGGTGAACAATACACCAATGCAATCACTGCAAAAAGCAGCAATGAGATAAGAACGTAGAGTAAATTCTTTTTATTTTTCATCCTTTTTTTCTTCGATTATTTCGTAATCCACCGTTTCGGCGTCTATATTATATTTCGGTTTGTCGAAAGATGTGTTTGGTTTCGATTCGTTGTACGAATCATTTGAGTTTTGGCTCTGATTATAAGCATTTCTTTGCTGATTAATTGCTTCTTGAAAAACCTTTTTCACTGCAAATACTTTTCTTAAAAATCTAAAAATCGTTAAGAAAATAATACTTAAAATTATAATCCAAATAATTGTTTTCATTTTAGTTAACTGTTGTGACAGTTGTAACCGACTCAGTCATCGTTTGTTTTTGACCTTGCGCTTCTACTGTACGTTTTAATGTTTCCTTTTTCGTTAAATTAACTTTGTTGATCCAACCAGATTTTGTATCCAACAAAATTTTTCCATCT
The DNA here is from genome assembly GCF_030324345.1 of Empedobacter sp. R750. Taxonomy (NCBI): domain Bacteria; kingdom Pseudomonadati; phylum Bacteroidota; class Flavobacteriia; order Flavobacteriales; family Weeksellaceae; genus Empedobacter; species Empedobacter sp. R750. The sequence goes on from NZ_JACAGF010000007.1 coordinate 39,223, forward strand.
ACATTCGCACTACTATTCGCAGACATTGTAACACCTTGCTGCGACTCATTACCTTTCAAACTTTGCGTTCCATTTACAGTAATTGTCGTATTTGCAGGCTCAACACTTGCTAAAGTTCTCTTCATCGAAATATTTCCTTTCATTGGACCTTGATCAATTTTTTGACTATCGCTCCAAGATTCTTTAAGCGCTAAAGTTTTGTTAGGAAAAATATTCATCGTTTCTTCAAATTGAGAAGAAATTGCTTGTTTGTTTAATGAATTATCGATAATCTGTGTAAAGAATTTAAATTCTTCTGCACTTACTTGAGTTTTTACAGAATTTAAAATTGATTTTTTAATTTCATCTAATCCATCAACGCTTACAACTTTTCCTTTCTGATCAACTTTCATTGTATACGTTTTTCCTGTCATAGCTTTGTAAATCGACCAAGAAACCGCAATATCTTTGTTCGCTGGTTTCGCAGCATTTGTGTCATACGAAATTGATTTTCCCGAAGGATCTGTCATTTTCTCGCTATATTGTTTAGATTTCACTTCTAATGTATACACACCATCTTTGAAATCTTTTACCGTATAATCAATTTGTTTTTTACTTTCGCTTGACATTTTTTGAGATTGTTTCCCATCCGAAGCCGTGTGAGTTGTTTTGATTCCCAACGTCATTGGATAAGTCTTTCCTATCTCCAAATTGTATTTGTAAGCATATTTGTCATCTGCACCTTTTGTTATTGCTACAACTTCTGGTTCAGCAAGCGTTTCAGCAACATTCAAAGAATCTGTTGTTTCCGTTTTGGCAACTGTATCACCTTTTTCATTCACAATTAATTCTTTTCCGTCTTTATCTTTTCCTACGACTTTATCATCTTTTTTACATGAAACAACTGCCATTGCGACAGCCATCATGAATAGTAATTTTTTCATATCAATTTTATGTTTGATAGTTGGTTTATTGCCAAAATCAATCCAAAAATAAGGATTTTAGTTGATTTTTTAACATTAAGATTTTAAAACAATCATATCTAGAAAATTAGATGATTGAAAAGAATTTATTGTCAATCTAGAAAATTATAAAGTATTACAAATTGTCATAATTAATAAATACAAAAAAAGCCTCCCAAATTGGGAGGCTTTTACTATATAATCGAATAGATTATGCTTCTTCTGTACTTTCAGTTTCAGCAGCTGGTGCAGCTTCTTCTGTTTTAGTACTTTTTTTACTACGACGTGTAGTTGCTTTTTTCTCTACTTTCGCGTTAGTGTAGATATCATTGAAATCTACTAACTCGATCATTGCAGTATCAGCACCGTCACCTAAACGGAATCCAGTTTTGATGATACGAGTGTATCCTCCTGGGCGATTTGCAATTTTAGGAGCTACAGTTCTGAATAATTCAGTTACAGCTTCTTTATCTTGTAAGTATGAAAATACAACGCGACGGTTGTTAGTATCGTCTGTTTTAGACTTTGTCAATAAAGGCTCAACATATGTTTGTAATGCTTTAGCCTTTGCTACTGTTGTGTTAATTCTCTTGTGAGTAATCAACGCTATAGCTAAATTAGATAATAAAGCTCTTCTATGAGAGGCAGTTCTACCTAAATGGTTAAATTTTTTTCCGTGTCTCATTTTTTAATAAAATTATTCTACGTCTAACTTATATTTTACGATGTCCATTCCAAAGTTAAGACCTTTGCTGTCCACCAATTCTTCTAACTCTGTAAGAGATTTCTTACCAAAGTTTCTGAATTTCATTAAGTCAGACTTAGCGAAAGAAACTAATTCGCCTAATGTTTCAACTTCAGCTGCTTTTAAACAATTTAATGCTCTTACTGATAAATCCATATCTACCAATTTTGTTTTCAATAATTGGCGCATATGTAATGCTTCTTCATCATAAGTTTCACCAGATGCAACTTCTTCCGCTTCTAATGTAATTCTCTCATCTGAGAATAACATAAAGTGGTGAATTAAGATTTTAGCTGCTTCAGTTAAAGCATCTTGAGGTGTTATAGAACCATCTGTTGTAATTTCAAAAACTAATTTTTCGTAGTCAGTTTTTTGTTCTACACGATAGTTTTCAATTGCGTATTTTACATTCTTAATTGGAGTGTAAATTGAGTCAATTGCTATAGTACCGATTGGCGCAGAAGCCTTTTTATTCTCATCAGCTGGTACGTATCCTCTACCTTTTTCGATTGTAAATGTAATTGTTACGTTTACTTTAGCGTCTAAGTTAGCGATAACTAATTCAGGGTTTAAAACTTGGAATCCAGAAATAAATTTCCCTAAATCACCTGCTGTTAATTGATCTTGCCCTGAGATAGTAGCAGTTACAGTTTCAGCATCTGATTCATCAATTTGTTTCTTAAAACGAACCTTTTTCAGATTTAAAATGATCTCTGTAACATCTTCCACTACTCCTGGAATAGTTGAAAATTCGTGCTCAACTCCTTCAATTTTGATTGAAGTGATCGCATATCCTTCTAATGAAGAAAGTAACACTCTACGTAGAGCATTTCCAACTGTAATCCCGTATCCTGGCTCTAATGGACGGAACTCGAATTGTCCGAATTTAGAGTCAGACTCTACTAAGATTACTTTGTCAGGTTTGATGAAATTTAAAATAGTCATTTTATTAGTCTGATTTTAAGGTTTATTTAGAATATAACTCGACGATTAATTGCTCTTTAATATCTTCTGGAATTTGAACTCTTTCTGGAGCTTTTGTGAAAGTTCCTGATTTTTGTTCGTCGTTCCAAATTAACCAATCGTACTCGCTACGTGCGTGTAAAGAGTTTGTGATTGCAGTTAAAGATTTAGATTTTTCTCTAACAGCGATTACATCACCAGCTTTTAATTGGTAAGAAGGGATGTTCACGATTTCTCCGTTTACAGTTACGTGTTTGTGAGATACTAATTGACGTGCAGCACTACGTGAGTTTGCGATACCTAAACGGTAAACTACGTTATCTAAACGAGATTCACATAATTGTAATAATACTTCACCTGTAATTCCTTTAGAAGCATTTGCTTTTTTGTATAAGTTAGCAAATTGACGCTCTAAAATACCGTAAGTATATTTTGCTTTTTGTTTTTCAGTTAACTGAATAGCGTATTCTGATTTTTTAGCTCTTCTTTTGTTAGGTCCGTGTTGCCCTGGAGGATATTTCTTTTTCTCAAAAGATTTATCGTCACCGAAAATTGGTTGTCCAAATTTTCTTGCAATTTTAGTTTTTGGTCCTGTATATCTTGCCATGATTTGTTACTATTAAATATATTAAATAATTAAATTGAGAAAAATGATTATACTCTTCTCTTTTTAGGTGGACGACATCCATTGTGTGGTAATGGAGTAACATCAACGATTTCAGAAACCTCGATACCACCGTTATGAATTGTTCTAATAGCAGATTCACGACCTTGACCTGGTCCTTTCACGAATACTTTTACTCTTCTTAATCCTGCTTCGTATGCAACTGTTGTTGCATCTTGAGCAGCTACTTGAGCAGCGTAAGGAGTGTTCTTTTTAGATCCACGGAATCCCATTTTACCTGCTGAAGACCAAGAGATAACTTCACCGTTTTTGTTTGTTAAAGTAACGATAACGTTGTTAAACGATGCTTGAATATGAGCTTGTCCAGTAGCTTCAATAACTACTTTTCTTTTCTTTACTACTTTCTGATTTTTTGCCATGATCCTATTTATTATTTAGTGGCTTTTTTCTTGTTAGCAACTGTTTTCTTTTTACCTTTTCTTGTACGTGAGTTATTTTTTGTTCTTTGACCACGTAATGGTAAACCTAATCTGTGACGAATACCTCTTTGACATCCGATATCCATTAAACGTTTGATGTTTAATTGGATTTCTGATCTTAATTCACCTTCTACTTTGAAAGTTTCATTGATCGATGCACGGATTGCGTTGATTTCTTCATCAGTCCATTCGCTAACTTTTGTATCTTCTGAAATGTTATTTTCAGATAAGATTTTAGAAGCACTGCTTCTTCCGATCCCGTAAATGTATGTAAGTCCGATTACCCCTCTTTTGTTTTTAGGTAAATCTACACCTGAAATTCTTGCCATAATTCTAAATAATTAACCTTGTCTTTGTTTAAACTTAGGATTCTTTTTGTTGATCACATACAAACGTCCTTTACGACGCACAATTTTACAGTCAGCACTTCTCTTTTTAATGGATGCTCTAATTTTCATCTTTGTAAATTTATTTATAATCCGATAGAGTTAACGTATCTACATTAACTCTACCACCAGTCGTTATTATTTCTTTTAGTATCTGTAAGATATTCTACCTTTCGTTAAATCGTAAGGAGACATCTCTATTTTAACTCTATCACCTGGTAATAATTTGATATAGTGCATACGCATTTTACCAGATATGTTACATGTTACAACATGTCCATTTTCTAATTCGACACGGAACATTGCATTTGATAATGCTTCTGTAATCGTACCGTCTTGTTCAATATGTTTTTGTTTAGCCATAAATCTTTTTAATAAAATCTTATTAGATATCTCTTGAAGTTCTACCTGAAGACATTAAACCATCGTAACGGTGATTTAATAAATATGTATTAATTTGTTGTACAGTATCTAAGATAACTCCCACCATAATTAACATTGATGTACCTCCAAAGAACATTGCTAAGCTCTGTTCTACACCTAATAATTTTACAATCGCTGGCAAAACAGCAAGCAAAGTTAGTAAAATTGCTCCAGGTAACGTAATTTTTGATAAAATTTCGTCTAAAAAATTTGCAGTTTCTTTTCCAGGGCGGATTCCAGGGATGATTCCTCCGTTACGTTTTAAGTCTTCAGCCATTTGGTTTACTGGGATTGTGATCGCAGTATAGAAATAGGTGAAGATAATAATTAATAATCCGAAGATCAAATTGTATTCCCACGTAAATGGATCTGCCATTTTCGCGAAGAATGCTTTTACTGGACTTCCTTCGTCTAGAAAATAGTTTGCCAATGTTCCTGGTAAAAACATAATTGCTTGCGCGAAGATAATAGGCATTACACCTGCTGCATTAACTTTAAGTGGAATATATGAGCGTACAGAGTCTGTAACTGATCTCATATATGAGCTACTTGAAGTTTGCGCTCTTCTTACATATTGTACTGGTACTTTACGCACCGCTGCAACAATCATAATACACATTGCAATAACTAGGATTAACCCTAACATTTCTATCAAGAAGAAAATACCGTTTGAAGGGTCTACTTCAAATGCATTAAATATTGCTTTTGGTAAGTCGGCTAGGATACCAACCATAATTAAGATTGAAATACCGTTACCTATACCTTTGTCAGTAATTTTTTCTCCCATCCACATGGCAAAGATTGTCCCTGTAATCAAAATGATTGTTGAAGGGAACCAGAACCAAAAGTTGGTTGGAGGAATTACATAGATAGCATATGATGAAGTTGGATCGTAAGGTAAAATTTGAGAAGTTACTAATGTAAGGTATGCTGGTGCTTGCACCAAACAAATCCCGATTGTCAACCATCTCGTAATTTGATTTACTTTGTTACGTCCGCTTTCTCCTTCTTTTTGTAGTTTTTGGATGTAAGGTACTGCTAATCCCATCAATTGTATAACAATCGAAGCAGAGATATAAGGCATAATTCCTAACGCAAATACGGAAGCTCTCTTAAAAGAACCTCCGGTAAAAGAGTTTAATAATCCTAAAATTCCTGAATTTGCATTTTCTTGGTCTGCAACAAAACGATTAACCTCGTTAATATCGACACCTGGAAGTGGAATATGAGAACCGAATCTATAAACCAACAATAGAAGGATAGTTACAAGTAACTTATCCTTCAATTCTTTTATGCTCCAGATATTTTTTATGGTCTGTATAAACCCTTTCATCTATAAAATATATTCTTAAGCGTTAACTAATTCTACTTTACCTCCTGCATTCACAATAGCTTCTTGAGCTGTTTGAGTGAATTTATCAGCAGTAACATTAACAGTTGCTTTTAACTCTCCACGACCTAAGATTTTAACTAAGTCATTTTTGTGAGCTAATCCTAACTGAACTAATGTTTCTTTGTTTAAAGTATCTGTAATTTTATTGTTATCAACTAATTGTTGAATTGTATCTAAATTGATTCCAGTGTACTCAACTCTGTTGATGTTTTTGAAACCAAATTTAGGTAAACGTCTTTGTAAAGGCATTTGTCCACCTTCGAAACCGATTTTTCTTGAATAACCAGAACGAGATTTAGCACCTTTGTGTCCACGACCTGCTGTCAAACCGTTTCCACTACCTTCACCTCTACCTTTACGGAATTTATTTTGTACTGAACCAGCAGCTGGTTTTAAATTACTTAAATTCATTTTTAATAATTTTTAAAAGGTTAAAAGCGATTAAGCTCTTTCTACTACTACTAAGTGTGAGATTTTACGGATCATTCCTTCAATTTGAGGAGTTGATTCGTGCTCAACAACTTGATTCAACTTTTTCAAACCTAAAGCAACTAATGTAGCTTTTTGAGATTTATCACGGTTGATTGCACTACGTGTTTGTTTTACTCTTACTTTGCTCATTTTACTTTTTTTTAACCGTTGAATACTTTAGTTACAGAAATACCTCTTTGACGAGCAATAGTTTCTACAGAACGTAAGCTTAATAAAGCACGGAATGTAGCTTTTACTGCGTTGTGAGGGTTAGAAGAACCTTTTGATTTTGATAATACATCATGTACACCAACTGATTCTAATACCGCACGTACTGTACCACCTGCAATTACCCCTGTACCTTTAGATGCTGGACGGATGAATACTTGCGCACCACCGAAACGAGCTTCTTGTTCGTGAGGAATTGTGTTGTTAAACAATGGGATACGTACTAAGTTTTTCTTAGCATCTTCGATAGCTTTAGCGATTGCAGAAGCTACATCTTTAGATTTCCCTAATCCGTAACCTACTACTCCGTTTCCGTCACCTACTACTACGATTGCAGAGAAACCAAATGCTCTACCTCCTTTTGTTACTTTAGTAACACGTTGTACTCCAACTAAACGATCTTTTAAATCTAAACCTGTTGGTTTTACTCTTTCTACGTTTTTAAATCCTAACATAATTTCTTTCTCTTTTTTAGAATTTTAATCCACCTTCTCTAGCTCCATCAGCTAAAGCTTTGATTCTACCATGATACACGAAACCGTTACGATCAAAAACTACAGTTTCAATTCCTTTTGCAACAGCTTTAGCAGCTAATGCTTTACCAACTGATGCAGAAACTTCAGATTTTGTACCTTCTACAGCAACACCTTTTTCACGAGATGATGCAGAAGCTAAAGTTACTCCATTGTTATCGTCAATAATTTGAGCGTAAATTTCTTTGTTAGAACGGTAAACTGATAAACGAGGTTTAGTTTCTGTTCCAAAAATATTTCGACGCACGCGTCTTTTTATTTTTTGTCTTTTTTCTACTTTAGATAATGCCATTTTTCAATGATTTTTATGCAGATTTACCTGCTTTTCTTCTAATAATTTCTCCTACGTATTTAATTCCTTTTCCTTTGTAAGGCTCTGGCTTACGGTAAGAACGAATTTTCGCTACGATCATTCCTAATAATTGATTATCATGAGATGATAATGTAATAATAGGGTTTTTACCTTTTTCTGTTAAAGTTTCAACTTTAATTTCTGTAGGTAATTCAATAACGATATTGTGAGAGAAACCTAATGACAAATCTAATTTTTGTCCGTTGTTAGATGCTCTATAACCAACACCAACTAATTCTAATTGTTTTTTGAAACCTTCTGTTACACCAGTAATCATGTTATTGATTAATGAACGGTATAAACCATGTAAAGCTTTGTTATCTTTAGAATCGTTTGGACGAACTACAGTTAAAACTCCGTCTTCGATTTTTAAATCAAATCCTTCTTTTAACTCTCTTGTCATTGTAATGTTGTTACCTTTTACAGTAACTACGTTATCTTTAAATTCAACAGTTGCTGCAGCAGGGATGTTGATATGTGCGTGTCCTATTCTTGACATAATTTCTTAATTTTTTAAAAGATTAATAAACAAAACATAAAACTTCACCACCTACATTCTCTTGACGAGCTTGTTTATCTGTCATCACACCTTTAGAAGTTGAGATGATAGCAACACCTAAACCGTTTAATACACGAGGTAATTCTTTAGATCCTGCGTATTGACGTAAACCTGGAGTTGAAGCTCTTTTGATTTTACGGATAGCTGGCTCTTTAGTAACTTTGTCGTACTTTAAAGCGATTTTGATTGTTCCTTGAGGTTGATCTTGTCCTTCGAATTTGTAGTTCAAGATGTAACCTTGTTCAAATAAGATCTTAGTGATCTCTTTTTTAATTTTAGATGCAGGGATTTCCACTACTTTGTGTCCTGCCATCATTGCATTTCTAACGCGAGTTAGAAAATCTGAAATTGGATCTGTATACATAAATAATTCTATAGTATAGCGCGTAAGCACTACTTTTAAAATTAAACTTTTACCAAAATGCACTATGCATTTGGGTTGCAAATATATTGCATATTTTTTAATTACAAACTATTAATCTAAATAATTTATTTTTAATCGTTTTATAACTAGGGATTAAGACAAAACATGAAACTCAATCTTTATATTTATTTATCTTTTTAATCGATCTCAACAATTAATTCTTGATGTAATCTTCTATTTTTATTCTTAAAAAATAGCTGAAAGTCAAAACAATTTATATAAATTTGATTTGGCTTTAGGGGTATTCTGAAAAGAATTGAGAGAGTCCCTTTGAACCTGATACGGTTAACACCGACGTAGGGAAAAGCAATATCTATGCAATTATTTAATATTTGCAACGCTTTATTTTCAAAGAAAATCCTCTTTAGCCATTAATTGTTTCATCTAAAAAATTATCAATTAATGGAAAATCTAATTATTCAAAATTTACATGCTGTCCGGACAAAAAATCCGCTTGTTCACAACATCACCAATTTTGTGGTGATGAACAATACTGCAAATGCTCTTTTGGCAATTGGAGCATCGCCTGTTATGATACATGCACACAAAGAAGTGGAAAATATCGTCAAAATCTCAAATGCATTAGTCATCAATATCGGAACTCTTGATGATTATTGGGCAGAAAGCATGCTAATTGCAGCAAAAAAAGCAGATCAACTGAATAAACCTTGGGTATTAGACCCTGTTGGAGCTGGAATTTCAACTTTCAGAAATGAACTTATAAAAGAACTGCTTCGCTATCATCCTACTGTCATAAGAGGAAATGCTTCAGAAATTTTAACTTTAGATACCTTCGAAGCTGTTCAGGGAAAAGGAGTCGACAGTACACATCAAAGTAATCAAGCGATAAAAGCAGCACACAATTTAAACCAGAAAATTGGATCTGTTGTTTGCATTTCAGGTGCTTCAGATTTTATTGTATCCAACAATCCGATAATTGAAATTAAAAATGGTCATGAATTGATGACTAAAGTTACTGGTTTAGGTTGTTCAGCAACAGCTAGCATCGGTGCTTTTATTGGCCTTAATAAAAATCCTTTCCTCGAAACGGTTAGCGGCATGGCCATATTTAGTTTAGCAGGTGAATTGGCACAGAAAAAAAGTAATGGCCCAGGAACCTTACAAATGAATTTGTATGACACGTTATACCATATATCTGCAGAAGAAATTCAAACAAATTTGAAAATCTCAGTTTATGAAGATTAATCCAACTTTTCCTTATCCTTTGTATTTAGTTATTTCTGAAAAAGATTGTACGCATCTTCATTGGTTAGATGTTGCAGAGCAAGCAATTATAGGTGGGGTTGATATCATTCAGCTTCGGGAAAAAAATTGCACTGTCAGCGAGTATATTTCAAAAGCTACAATATTAAAAAAAATTACGGACCACTACAATATCCCTTTGATTATTAACGATTCATTAGAAGTCGCAACCGCTGTTAACCCTTGGGGAATACATGTCGGGCAGTCAGATATATTACCTTCTGAAATTCACAAAAATGCACAAGCTCTAAAAAATATTGGTTGGTCTTTAGAAATTATCAAACAGTTGAATGATGATGAAATGAAATATGTACATCATTTAGGGGTAAGTCCAATATTTTCGACTCCAACAAAAACCAATACGATTACTGAATGGGGTTTTGAAGGATTAAAATTTTTGAAAACTAAAACATCAAAACCATTGATTGCAATTGGCGGAATTAATGAAAGTAATATTGCTAAAATCATACAAGCCGGTGCAGATAGTGTTGCAATTGTTTCTGCAATTTGCGGAAGCAAAAATCCAAAAAAATCTGCCCAAATTTTAAAACAAATTATTAACGAAAATGAATACCATCCAAAAAGCATATAGTGTCTTAACAATTGCCGGATTTGACGGAAGCGGTGGCGCTGGCATACAAGCTGATACCAAAACAATTTCCGCTCATGGCTGTTATGCAACAAATGTATTGACAGCCTTGCCTGTTCAAAATACACAAGGCGTACAAAATATTTACGAAATTCCTGCACAAGCAATTCGTGAACAAATTCAATCCATATTAGAGGATATTTATCCTGATGCAATAAAAATTGGAATGGTTCATAGTGTTGAATTGGTTCATATCATTTCAGAGGAATTAAAAAATTACAATAGACCGATTGTTTATGACCCTGTCATGGTTGCGACAAGTGGACATCGGTTAATCAAAGAAGAAACACTTGAAGCTTGCATAGAAAAGCTTTTTCCTTTGGCCACGCTTATCACGCCAAATCTTGATGAAGCAAGTATTTTGGTAAATCATAAAATTGATTCTGCTGAATTGATGCTTTCTTATGGAGAAACGATTTTAAATTTAGGTTGTCAGAATCTTTTATTAAAAGGCGGACATCTTCAGCAAGAAAAAATTATCAGTTATTTATTTCAAAAAGAACAACCTGTACAAAGTTATACCTCTCAAAAAATAGAGACAAAAAATACGCATGGTTCAGGCTGCACACTATCTTCTGCAATTGCGTGTAATTTAGCTTTGGGGGTTTCACTCACACAAAGTGTACAACTAGCACAAGAATATGTTGAACAAGCAATATTAGGAAGTAAAGACCTAACAATTGGAAAAGGAAATGGACCTCTTAATCATTTATTTAATCCACAAAAATTAAAAACCTATGACATTCACAACTAAAGCTTGGGAAACCATCGCGCCTATTTACAATGATATTCTAAATATGCCTTTTATAATTGAATTGCAAAATGGGTCATTACCAATAGAGAAATTTCAGTTTTACATGTTACAAGATGCAAAATATTTGGAACATTTTGGGCGAGTATTAGCTGCCATTGGATCAAAATCTGAAGACAATCAACAAGCCATTGACTTTTTCGAATTCGGAAAAAATGCATTAATTGTTGAACGTGCTTTACACGAATCCTATTTTGAGGATTTTGGATTATCGCAAAACATCATCATCGAAACACAACCTGTTTGTCACCATTATTCACATTTCTTAAAAAGTACAGCTGCATTCGAACCTATTGAAATTGCATTAGCTGCTGTTTTGCCTTGCTTTTGGATTTATAAAGAAGTTGGTGATGAAATCATCAAAAATCAAACAAAAGAAAATAATCCATATCAAAAATGGATTGAGACCTATAGTGGAGATGAATTTGGTGAAGGTGTAAAAAAAGCGAAAAGTTATGTTGATAAGATTGCAGAAGGAGCAACTGAAAAAATAAAAGAACAAATGCTAGAAGCTTTTGTCAAAGCAAGCGAATTAGAATTTCAGTTTTGGAATGCATCTTATGAAAATATCACATGGGAAAGAAAATAAATGCCATCTTTTTTGATTTTGATGGGGTAATCGTAAATAGTCAACAATTATGGGAGCTGATGTTTGATGAAGTCATTAAAATATATCGGTTGGATACGATATGTTTGGTAGAAAATGACGGAATGAATTTCACAACAAATGAAGCAATCCAATTGATGTTAGAAAATCAGCAACGCTTTACAAATCATTTGTACGAGGAAATAATCGATTGGACAGAAAAATTTTATGTCGAAAACTTTCATCAGTTTGTACAATTAAATGACCACGTTGCTGAGATGTTGGAACATTTAAAAGCCAATCAAATTCAAATTGTTCTTGTTTCCAATTCCTCTAGAAGACAAATTAAGTATGCTTTTCAACAATTAAAACTTCATTCCTATTTTGATCACACTATTTCAGCAGATGATGTTTCAAAAGGCAAACCAAATGCAGAACCTTATTTAAAAGCTTTATCATTATGCGAAAAGCAAAAGGAAAAAGTTTTAGTTATCGAAGATTCACTCACCGGAATTAATTCAGCAAAAGATGCTGGTTTAAATTATAAAATTTACAACAATTCAGATTTTTGTCTTCAGCCAAATTACATAGCTGATTTTAGGGAATTGATCAAAGAAATATAAACCTTACAAAAACAAAAAAATCCTTACTCAATAAAGAGTAAGGATTTAATATTTCTAAAGCTATTGGTAAATTACCAAGACGCTTTTTTAACACCTGGGATTAACCCTTCGTTCGCCATTTCGCGGAAAGTTACACGAGAGATCCCGAAAGTTCTCATGTATCCTCTTGGACGACCTGTTAATTTACAACGGTTGTGTAAACGTACAGGAGAAGCGTTTTTAGGTAATTTTTGTAATGCTTCGTAGTCACCAGCTTCTAATAAAGCTTGACGTTTCGCAGCATATTTAGCAACTAATGCTTCTCTTTTGCGCTCACGCGCTTTCATTGATTCTTTAGCCATGACTTCTTATTTTTCTTTAGTAAATGGTAATCCGAATTTAGATAATAAAGCTTTAGCTTCTTTATCTGTGTTCGCTGAAGTTACAAAGGTAATATCTAAACCTTGAATTTTCTTGATTTTATCAATATTAATTTCTGGGAAGATAATTTGTTCTTTGATACCTAAGTTATAGTTACCTCTACCGTCGAAACCTGTAGAAGAAATACCGCTAAAATCACGTACACGTGGTAAAGCTGCAGATACTAAACGGTCTAAGAATTCATACATTTTCTCACCACGTAAAGTTACTTTAGCCCCAATTGGCATTCCTTTACGTAATTTGAAAGCTGCTTCATCTTTCTTAGAAATTGTTCCTACTGCTTTTTGACCAGTGATTAATTCTAACTCTTCGATAGCGTAATCAACGATTTTTTTGTCAGCTGTAGCAGCACCTAAACCTTGAGATAAAACAATTTTCTCTAATTTAGGAACTTGCATAATAGATTTGTATCCGAACTCTTCTTTAAGAGCAGCTACAATCTCTTCTTTATATTTAACCTGCGGACGAGGTGTGTATGTTGTTGTACTCATTCTTAAATAGCTTTACCAGATTTTTTAGCAATTCTTACTTTTTTACCTCCTTCTTCTTTGATCGCTACTTTCGTTGCTTTCCCAGTTTCTGGATCTACTAAAGCCAATTTACATAAATAGATTTGAGCTTCTTTTTCAACAACTCCACCTTGTGGATTTTGTGCGCTTGGCTTTACACGTTTTTTTGCAATATTAACCCCTTCAACGATAGCTTTAGCTTTGTCAGGGAATACGCGTAACACAGTACCAGTTTGACCTTTGTTAGATCCTGATAATACGACTACTTTGTCTCCTTTTTTAATTTTTAACTTTGCCATGTTGTTCTATTATAATACCTCTGGGGCTAATGATACAATTTTCATATATTCTTTATCACGTAACTCACGAGCAACTGGACCGAATACACGAGTACCACGCATTTCTCCTTGAGTGTTCAATAATACACATGCATTATCGTCGAAACGGATATATGAACCGTCTTTTCTACGAACTTCTTTTTTAGTTCTAACTACAACAGCTTTTGATACAGCACCTTTTTTAACGTTTCCTGAAGGTGTAGCTTCTTTGATCGCAACTACGATTTTGTCACCTACTGATGCGTATCTTCTTTTAGTACCACCTAAAACGCGGATTACTAATGCTTCACGAGCTCCTGTGTTATCTGCAACTTTTAATCTAGATTCTTGTTGTAACATAACTTATCTTATTTAGCTCTTTCAATGATTTCTACTAATCTCCATCTTTTGTTTTTAGACAAAGGACGAGTCTCCATGATACGCACTGTGTCACCTTCGTTACACTCGTTATTTTCGTCGTGCGCTGTATATTTCTTCGTTTTTAAAACGAATTTCCCATAGAATGGGTGCTTTTGCTTCTTAGTTTCAGCTACAACAATGGTTTTTTCCATTTTGTTTGATGTAACTAAACCTACTCTTTCTTTTCTTAATTTTCTTTCCATCAGTTACAGATTACTGTTATGATTGTTTTTCGTTTAACACGGTATTCAAACGAGCAATTGTTCTGCGTAAGTCTCTAATACCGATTGGATTTGCTACAGGAGAAACAGCGTTTGTCAATTTTAATTGATCGTAGTTCGCTTGTTCTTCAGCTATTTTAGCTTGTAACTCCTCAACACTTAGATTTCTAATATCTGCTGCTTTCATTTTTTCTTAATTTTTGAAATTATTAATTTTGGAAATCACGTGCAACGATAAACTTAGTCTTAACAGGTAACTTCTGAGCTGCTAAACGCAATGCTTCAGTTGCAACCTCTACTGGCACACCTCCTACTTCGAATAAGATACGACCTGGTTGTACAGGAGCTACCCAATATTCTGGTGCACCTTTACCTTTACCCATACGTACCTCTGCTGGTTTCTTAGTAATTGGTTTATCTGGAAATATTTTAATCCATAATTGACCCTCTCTCTTCATGAAACGAGTTGCAGCAATACGAGCTGCCTCGATTTGACGTGCTGTAATAAACGCTTCGTCTAAAGATTTGATCCCGAAAGTCCCGTAAGCTAATTGAGTTCCTCTGTGAGAAACACCTTTCATCTTACCTTTTTGGGTTTTTCTAAACTTTACTCTTCTCGGTGATAACATATCTACTTAATTCTTTATGTTAGTTGTTAAACTAAATTATCGCTTTCTATTATTAGATCTTTCACCTCCCTTTCTGTTGTTGTCAGATTTTTTTTGTTTTTTCTGTAATCCAACTAAAGGAGATAATTCTCTCTTACCATATACCTCACCTTTCATGATCCATACTTTGATCCCTAAACGACCATAAGTTGTATGAGCTTCTGAAATGTGGTAATCAATGTCTGCACGGAATGTAGACAAAGGAATACGTCCATCTTTATAAGTTTCAGAACGTGCCATCTCTGCACCGTTTAAACGACCAGAGATTTGAACTTTGATTCCTTCTGCGTTCATTCTCATTGCTGATTGAATTGCCATTTTAATAGCACGACGGTAAGAAATACGATTCTCAATTTGACGAGCGATACTATCCCCTACTAAGATTGCATCTAATTCTGGTCTCTTAATTTCGAAGATGTTAATTTGAACCTCTTTACCAGTGATTTTCTTTAACTCTTCTTTTAATTTGTCAACTTCTTGTCCACCTTTACCAATAATGATACCTGGACGAGCAGTAGTTACAGTTACTGTAACTAATTTTAAAGTACGATCGATGTAAATACGAGAAACTCCGGCTTTAGACAAACGTGCTCTTAAATAAGTACGAATTTTTGCATCTTCTGCAATTTTATCACCGTAATCATTTCCACCGTACCAGTTAGAATCCCATCCTCTGATGATTCCTAAACGATTTCCGATTGGATTAGTTTTTTGTCCCATATTCTTAATCTTGTACTTTTTGTTTATCTTCTTTAGTTCCTAAAACCAAAGTTACATGGTTTGAACGTTTTCTGATTCTATGTGCTCTACCTTGAGGTGCAGTACGAATTCTTTTTAATTGACGTGCACTATCAACAGAGATTTCTTTAACATATAATCCAGCTTCTTCAACATCAGCTCCTTCATTTTTGATTTGCCAGTTAGCGATAGCGCTTAATAACAATTTCTCTAAACGGATTGAAGCGTGGTTTTTAGTATATTTTAAAATACCTAAAGCTTTTTGAATTTCAACTCCACGGATAATATCTACTACTAATCTCATCTTACGAGGAGAAGTAGGAACATTATTTAATTTCGCAAAAGCTACCTGCTTGTTAGCTTCTTTGATTCTTTCGTTACTTAATCTTTTTCTAGATCCCATGGCCCTTTACTATTTTTTTCCTTTGTTTTTAGCTCCGGCATGACCTCTAAAAGTACGTGTAGGAGCGAACTCACCTAATTTATGACCTACCATATTCTCAGTAACATAAACAGGAATAAATTGCTTTCCGTTGTGTACTGCGATTGTTTGACCAACAAAATCAGGAGAAATCATTGATGCTCTTGACCATGTTTTGATCACGTTTTTGCTACCGCTTTCTACGTTAGCAAGAACTTTCTTTTCTAATTTATAGTGGATGAATGGTCCTTTTTTTAATGAACGTGCCATAAATTATTTTTTTCTTCTTTCAACAATATATTTGTTAGACGCTTTCTTCTTGTCACGAGTTTTGTAACCTTTCGCTGGAATACCGTTACGAGAACGAGGGATACCTCCTGTCGCACGACCTTCACCACCACCCATTGGGTGATCTACAGGGTTCATAACCATTGGACGAGTTCTTGGACGACGACCTTGCCATCTAGAACGACCAGCTTTACCAGAAACTTCTAACTGATGGTCTGTGTTAGAAACAACACCTACTGTTGCTTTACACTCCACTAAAATCATTCTTGATTCACCACTTGGTAACTTAACGATAGCATATTTACCATCACGCGCAACTAATTGAGCATAAGTACCTGCACTTCTTGCCATAACTGCTCCTTGCCCTGGACGTAATTCAATACAAGAGATTACTGTACCTAATGGCATATTTTTAAGCTTCATAGCATTACCTACTTCTGGTTCTACGTTTTCACCTGAAACAATTACTTGTCCAGCTTTCAAACCATTTTGAGCAATAATGTAACGTTTTTCACCATCTTCGTAAGATAATAAAGCGATGAATGCAGTTCTGTTTGGATCGTATTGTACAGATTCTACAGTTGCAGCACCTTCTTTATCACGTTTGAAGTCGATGATACGATATTTTTGTTTGTGTCCACCACCGATATAACGCATTGTCATTTTACCAGTGTTGTTACGTCCACCCGATTTAGATTTTCCTTCAACTAATGTCTTTTCTGGCTTAGCATTTTTATCTACTGCCGCAAATTCATTAACCACTCTAAAACGTTGTCCCGGGGTGATAGGTTTTAATTTTCTTACTGACATTTTTTAATTCTTAAATTATCCGAACAACTCTATTTCTTGACCTTCAGCTAAGCTAACGATCGCTTTTTTCAACTTATTTGTTTTTCCAGTTTGAAAACCTGTTTTTGTGTAACGAGTTTTTACTTTTGGAGCAGATACTAAAGTACTAACAGAAACTACAGATACACCGTAAGTTTTTTCTACAGCTTCTTTAATTTGAATTTTGTTAGCTTTTGTGTCTACATAAAACGAATATTGCCCTAACAACTCACTGTTATTAGTTGCTTTTTCTGAAATTACTGGTTTAATTATGATTCCCATTTTCTTCGTCTTATTTTGTTAAATTTTCTTGAACTGTTGCTAAAGAACCTTCTAAAAATACGATTTGAGAAGCATTGATTAAATCAAATACATTTAATTCCTCAGTTGTAACAACTTTAACTTTTTGTAAGTTACGAGAAGATAAATATACATTGCTATTAGATTCACCTAATACGAATAATGATTTTGTGTTCTCTAATCCTAAATCAGTTAAAACAGTTTTGAACTCTTTAGTTCTTGGTGCTTCGAAAGAAAAGTTTTCAACAACTTTGATTTCATTCTCAGCTAATTTTTGTGATAAAACTGATTTTTTAGCTAATCTCTTTTGTGCTTTGTTTAATTTGAAAGAGTAGTTTCTTGGACGAGGTCCGAAAACTCTACCTCCTCCTCTAAACACTGGAGATTTGATAGAACCAGCACGAGCTGTACCTGTTCCTTTTTGCTTTTTGATTTTACGAGTTGATCCCGCAATCTCAGCTCTTTCTTTTGCTTTGTGCGTTCCTTGGCGTTGAGCTGCTAAATATTGTTTAACTTCTAAGTACACTGTGTGTGTAGAAGGCTCAATTCCGAAAACTGCCTCGTCTAAAGATACTGTTCTTCCAGTTTCTTGACCTTTGATGTTTAATACTACTACTTCCATCTTCTAACGATTACGTATGAATTTTTAGGACCTGGGATAGCACCTTTAACAATTAAAAGATTTTTCTCAGTATCCACTTTAAGTACTTTTAAGTTCTGAACAGTAACTTGTTTACCACCCATTCTTCCAGCCATACGCATTCCTTTGAATACACGAGATGGATCTGAACCAGCACCGATAGAACCTGGAGCTCTTAAACGGTTATGTTGACCGTGTGTAGCTTGACCTACCCCACCGAAACCATGACGTTTAACAACACCTTGGAAACCTTTTCCTTTTGAAGTACCTGTAACACTTACAAATTCTCCTTCGTTGAATAACTCAACGTTAACTTCTCCTCCTAATGTTAAAGAGTTTACGAATTCTTCTCCGTAAAACTCAACTAACTTTCTCTTTGGAGTAGTTCCTGCTTTTTTAAAGTGACCTTTTAAAGCATTAGTCGTGTTTTTTTCTTTTGCGTCATCGAAACCAAGTTGAGCAGCAACGTACCCATCTTTCTCTACGGTTCTGACTTGAGTAACCACACATGGCCCAGCCTCTACGATTGTCACAGGAATATTTTTCCCGTTCTCATCAAATAAGCTAGTCATCGCGATTTTTTTACCAATGATACCTGACATTTGATTAAAATATGTTAATAATTTGTTTAATATTTCAGAGAATGTGGACTTTCGACCACTAGAGATCTTCTCTAAAATCAGCATGCAAATGTATGAATTAATTTGTAAACAACAAACTTTCAATTGATTATTTTTCAAAAGTTTACAAACAGCGAAAAATATCAATCAAAGCATTCTTACAGTAATTCATAAAAAAACCCTGAGATGTGCACGTCTCAGGGTTTATATTTATTTAAAATACAGCTAACTATACTTTAATTTCTACTTCAACACCACTAGGTAATTCTAACTTCATTAAAGCATCAACTGTTTTAGATGAAGAAGAATAAATGTCTAATAATCTTTTGTGAGCTGATAATTGAAATTGCTCACGAGATTTTTTGTTAACGTGTGGAGATCTTAAAACTGTAAAGATTCTTTTGTGAGTTGGTAATGGAATTGGTCCATTAACAACAGCTCCTGTAGCTTTTACAGTTTTTACGATTTTTTCAGCTGATTTATCAACTAAAGAATAATCGTAAGATTTTAATTTTATTCTAATTTTTTGACTCATTTTTCTTGAATTAAGCGTTACCTTTTGCTTTAGCGATTACAGCTTCAGACACGTTTGTTGGTGCAGGAGCGTAGTGATCGAATTCCATTGTAGATGTAGCACGACCAGAAGATAATGTACGTAATGAAGTTACATATCCGAACATTTCTGCTAATGGAACCATAGCTTTAATAACTTTAGCGTTATTTCTATCATCCATTCCTGATACTTGACCACGACGACGGTTTAAGTCACCTACAATGTCACCCATGTTTTCTTCTGGAGTTAAAACCTCTAACTTCATGATAGGCTCTAAAATTTGAGCACCAGCAGCTTTTGCAGCAGCTTTGTAACCCATTTGAGCAGCTAACTCGAAAGATAATTGGTCAGAATCCACAGGGTGGAAAGATCCATCTTTTAAAGTAACTTTTAACGAATCCATTTCGAATCCTGCTAAAGGTCCATTCTTCATTGCAGCTTTGAAACCTTTCTCAATAGAAGGGATAAATTCTTTTGGAACGTTACCACCTTTAATTTCTGAAACGAATTCTAAACCTACTTTTCCTTCATCTGCTGGTCCCATTTCGAAAACGATATCAGCAAATTTACCACGACCACCTGATTGTTTTTTGTAAACCTCACGGTGATTAGCTGGACGAGAGAATGATTCTTTGTACTCTACTTGAGGCTCTCCTTGGTTAACCTCTACTTTAAATTCACGTTTTAAACGGTCAACGATGATATCTAAGTGTAACTCACCCATACCAGAAATAACTGTTTGACCAGAAGCCTCATCAGTTTTTACTTGGAATGTTGGATCTTCTTCAGCTAATTTAGCTAAAGCCATACCTAATTTATCAACGTCAGCTTTCGTTTTAGGCTCAACTGCGATACCAATTACTGGATCTGGGAAGTCCATAGACTCTAATACGATAGGTGCTTTTTCATCACATAAAGTATCTCCTGTTTTAATATCTTTGAAACCTACTGCAGCTCCAATATCACCTGCTTCGATTCTCTCGATAGGCTCTTGTTTGTTCGCGTGCATTTGGAAGATACGAGAAATACGTTCTTTGTTACCAGAACGAGTATTTAACACGTAAGATCCAGCGTCTAATCCACCTGAATAAGCACGGAAGAATGCTAAACGACCTACGAATGGGTCAGTAGCAATTTTAAATGCTAATGCTGCGAATGGCTCATCAACTGAAGGCTTTCTTGTGATAGGCTCGTCAGTTTTTGGGTCAGTTCCTGGGATCGCTTCTTTATCACTTGGTGATGGTAAGTAACGACATACAGCATCTAACATGAATTGTACACCTTTGTTTTTGAACGAAGATCCACAAGTCATTGGGATGATAGACATGTCTAATGTTGCAGCACGTAATGCAGCGTGAACTTCTTCTTCAGTAATAGAGTTTTCGTCCTCCATGTACTTCTCTAATAAGTTCTCATCATACGCAGCTACTTCTTCAATTAATTGACCACGGAATTGTCTTACATCATCAACCATATCAGCTGGGATTTCAACAACATCAAATGTAGAACCATGATTCTCATCATGCCATACAATTGCACGATTTTTAATTAAATCTACAACTCCTTTAAAGTCTGCTTCGTCACCGATTGGTAATACAATAGGAACAGCGTTTGATCCTAACATTTCACGTACTTGACGACATACATTTAAGAAGTCAGCTCCTTGACGGTCCATTTTGTTAACGAAACCTAAACGAGGAACTTTATAGTTATCTGCTAAACGCCAGTTTGTTTCAGACTGAGGTTCAACTCCATCTACTGCTGAGAATAAGAAAACTAAACCATCTAAAACACGTAAAGAACGGTTTACCTCTACTGTAAAGTCAACGTGACCAGGAGTGTCGATAATATTAAAGTGGTATCCTTTAGCGTCTGGTAATGGTTTACCTTGTTCTGTTGGGAATGTCCAATCTACTGTTACAGCTGCAGAAGTAATTGTAATACCTCTTTCAGCCTCTTGCTCCATCCAGTCAGTTGTAGCTGATCCTTCGTGAGTTTCTCCAATTTTGTGATTCTTACCTGAATAGAATAAGATACGCTCTGTCGTTGTAGTTTTTCCTGCATCGATGTGAGCAGCAATACCAATGTTTCTTGTGTATTTTAAATCTCTTGCCATCGTGTATTAGAATCTAAAGTGAGAGAATGCTTTGTTAGCTTCTGCCATTTTGTGAGTATCTTGACGTTTTTTAACGGCAGATCCTTCTTCTTTAGCAGCTGCAATAATTTCTCCAGCTAATTTTTGAGCCATCGATTTCTC
This sequence comes from Empedobacter sp. R750, assembly GCF_030324345.1. Taxonomy (NCBI): domain Bacteria; kingdom Pseudomonadati; phylum Bacteroidota; class Flavobacteriia; order Flavobacteriales; family Weeksellaceae; genus Empedobacter; species Empedobacter sp. R750. The sequence continues at coordinate 60,877 of NZ_JACAGF010000007.1, forward strand.
GTTTCTGTTACGAGAATATTTGATTAACCATTTCATTGCTGTTGAAATTTTACGGTCTGGACGAATTTCCATTGGAATTTGGAATGTAGCTCCACCAACACGGCGAGAACGTACTTCTACGTGAGGCATTACATTAGATAATGCTTCTTTCCAAATGTCTAATGAAGTTTTTTCTGCATCTTCTTTACGAGAATCTACGATTTCTAACGCATCATAGAAAATTTTGAATGCTACAGATTTTTTTCCGTCGTACATTAAGTTGTTTACGAAACGAGTTACTAACTGATCATTAAATTTAGGATCTGGAAGTAAAGGTCTTTTTTTAGCTCTTGTCTTTCTCATCTTACCTTAAATTTATTTTTTAGCATCTTTAGGACGTTTCGCTCCATACTTACTTCTACGTTGAGTACGTCCGTTTACTCCCGCAGTATCTAACGCTCCACGTACAATGTGGTAACGCACACCTGGTAAATCTTTAACTCTACCTCCTCTAACCAATACTATCGAGTGCTCTTGAAGATTATGACCTTCACCACCGATGTACGCGTTAACTTCTTTCCCGTTTGTTAATCTAACACGAGCAACTTTACGCATTGCTGAGTTAGGTTTCTTAGGAGTTGTAGTGTAAACACGTGTACAAACACCGCGGCGTTGTGGACATGATTCCAATGCAGCCGATTTACTCTTCTTGGTTAGTTTTTTTCTACCTTTTCTAACTAATTGTTGAATTGTTGGCATACTAATTAAATTTCCTTTTAAATTTGGATTAAACCCATTTTTTGGGCATGCAAAACTACAAAATATTCTAGCAAAAAAAAATATTTAGACATTTATTTTGCATTGATTTATAAAATTTTATAATTCGCTAAGTATTTTTTTACAGTATTTTAATATGGAAGAAAGATTTCACCAAGAAAATCAATAATGGTAAAATCTTTTATTTGAAAAATGATAATAATCGTGAATAATTGAAAAAATTATTTGAGAATTGGTAACTCAAAACAGAAAGTAGAGCCTTTATGTAATTCTGATTTGACATAGATTTGACCATTACTTTTATTTATGATTTCAGCACAAATAAACAATCCCAATCCCAAACCATTAATTCCTTGTTCATATTCGCTACCTACTCTGAAATATTGATCAAAAACTTGGTGAATTTTATTTTGAGGAATTCCAAAACCGTTATCTTTTATTGAAACTTTTGCAGAACCATCAATCAACTCTAAATTTACTTCTACTTCTTTTGCATTTGGCGAATATTTCACTGCATTATTAATAAGATTACTCAAAACTTGCCCTATTCTATCTTTATCACCACGTATATATCCAGCACTTTCTTTAGTCAAAATAATTGTATGTGTTTTTGTAGACATTTGCTGCTCTTCTACAATTTCAGCAACCAAATCTTCCATCAAAAAAATAGAATCTTGTAAAACCATTCGTCCACTTTGGATTTTGGTAACATCTAACAAGTCTGAAATCAACTTATTCAGTTTATTGATTTGAGTTTCCATTTTCTTAACAACTTCAGCATTTTTTTCATCTCCCTGTTTCCGAAGATTTATTTCTACAGATTGTGCATACAATTTTAAACTTGTCAAAGGCGTTTTCAGTTCATGACTAGCTATTCCAATAAAATCGTCTTTTTGTTTCTGTAATTGTTTAAAATCATCAATATCTGTACAAGTACCAATCCAAAGTTCGGTTTCGTCATTATCATTACAAACTCTTTTTCCGCGTGCTAAATACCATTTGCTGATATTGGTAATTGGATTCACTAATTGATATTCTACCTCATAAGTAGAATTTTGATGAACTGCATCCATCCAACTATTTCTAACTTTATCAAGAAAATTCGGATGCATTAAACTCCAAAAGCTTTTGTCAGGATCGGTATCAACTCCTAAACCGAAAGCATCGTACCAATTTTTATTAAAATATGTTACAACACCATCTTTATCTGAAGTCCAAACAAATTGAGGCATAAAATCTGCTAAAATTTTGAATCGCTTTTCATTAGCTTCTAATTTATTTTTATATTCAATTTCATTGGTAACATCATAGCCTAATGTCAAAATATATTCTACCTTATCTTCTTCATCTTTGATTGGTTGCAAAATATAATTGATATATTTTGTATCACCATTTCTATCCGAAAACTGATGCCCTCTTTTTTCAATTTGCACACCTGTTTTATAAACTAATTGTAATTCTTTGTAAATAGGACGATCTTTTATATATGAAACCGTATCTTCTACAATAGAATCTATTTTGATATCGTGCCCCCAAATTTTATTCGATAATTTATTTGATAATCTATATCTAAAACTTTCTCCTTCTAAAACATTTATCGAAACGGGTACATGATCCAAAAAAGCTTTTAATAAATTCTCACTTTTTTTAAGTTTTTCTCGAGTTTCTATCGAATCTGTAATATCAATAGATGAAACTATAATAGCACTAACCTCACCATTATTATTCAATTTTGGACGAAGTAGCAAATGCAAAAACTTAGTATAAAGAACGTTATTATAAAAATAATCTACTTTAAATTCTTTTTCTTCTTGTTCTTTTTTCTCTTCAAATACACGGTGATATAATTGAATTACATTCTCAGTTTCCAATTCTGGCAAAACATCAAAAAATCTATTTCCGGAAATAGCGTTTCCTCTTCCCAAAAAGTCAATCATTTTTTGATTAGCCACTTCAATAATTGGATCAATTCCTGTAAGAACAATCGTAGACGTTAAAGAATTAGAAACGATATAATCAAAATTTGTAAGCGTATTCATCAATCGGTTCTCGTAATAATTTTGTTGAATAATCTCCATTACAACAACAGAAACACTTTCTACACAATTATTTTCTTGATTAATAACAGATGAAACAACAAACTCCAAAAAATTACATTTTTCTCTATCTCCATGTTTCACATTTACAACCTTTACTTCTTTCGAGACATCATTACAATCATAAGCTTTTGTAATCATTGTATAAATTTCATGAAACTGGTCATTTTCAAAAATTGATTTTGCATTGATCTCAATTTCATCATTTTGCAAGCCTAAAAAAATATTAAAATTTGAATTTGCATAAGATAATAACAATTCATCACCAAAAAATTGAGCGAAACCTATAGGACTTTGATCCACAAAACTTGTAGATAGAATATGAGATTTATATTGAGGACGTAGAGGTTTCATTCGATAATAATAGACTGTTATAAATTTACCTATTTTTAATTAATAAAACAATAAACATTAAATATTAATCATTTTATATCGAGTGAAAAAAAAACTTAATTTTAAGCAATTAAAATTGAAAAGATTATCAAGTTTATTTCGTGTAAACATTTATTTAACGTTAATTTTACATTAGAAAAATTAATTTTGCACTTCAAAACATTATTAAATGTCGGTAAACTCATTTTTTAAATTATTTACTCCAAAGGATAAAGTATTCTATCCTTTGTTCGAGGAGGCTTCAAAAAGTTTAATCAAATTAGCTGAATTGTTACACGAATGTGTAAACGCACCAGTTGAGGAACGCGAAGATTACATCGCTCAAATTTCTAAAATCGAAAGTAAAATTGAATATCTTACTCAAAAAACAAATTTAGAGTTAAGTAAAAACTTTATCACGCCTTTTGACAGAGAAGATATTTATCAATTAGTAAAATCTATCGATTATGTTGCAGATAATTTAAATGGTGCAGCGAATCGTATCAATATTTATCAAGTAGATAAAATTACAAAATCTATCCGCAAAATTACAGCTGTTAACTTAGAGGCTTGTCAATTAATCGGTGAAGGAATTGAGCAATTGAAAGATTTGAGAAATGTAAATCGTATTTACGAAATATGTGAACGAATCAATAAATTAGAAAATAAATCGGATCGTATTTTTGATAAAGCGGTTCAAGAAATTTTCGAGAACGAAACTGATGCCAAAAACATCATCAAATACAAGGAAGTTTTATCTTCATTAGAATCTGCAACAGATAAGTGTAAAAGTGTTGCAAATGTATTGGAAGCAGTAGCGGTAAAACACTCATAACCACAACTTAATCTAAAAGATTATGACAGAATTTTTTTCAGCGTTTTCGAGCATGCTTACGTCAACGCCAGGAATCCTATTGATTACTATTATCGTCTTAGCTTTTGTTTTTGATTATATTAATGGTTTTCACGATGCTGCGAATTCTATCGCTACCATTGTCGCTACTAAGGTTTTAACACCTTTTCAGGCTGTACTTTGGGCAGCAGCATTCAACTTTGCAGCTTACTTTATTTCGGTCTATTGGATTGGAGAATTTAAGATTGGTAATACGATTGCAAAATCGGTTAACGAGCATTTTATTACACTAGAAGTAATATTAGCTGGAATTATCGCTGCCATTTCTTGGAACTTATTAACATGGAAGTTTGGTATTCCCTCTTCTTCTTCTCATACATTAATTGGTGGTTTTATTGGAGCAGCATTAGCTCACGCTGGTGGTTTTTCTGCCGGTGGAGAAGATGTAATTGTTTACAAAAAAGTAATTCCAATTGTTTGCTTTATCGTATTAGCGCCATTAATTGGTATGATTATCGCCTCGATATTAACCATCATCACGCTGCATATTTGTAAAAGAGCCAAACCTGCAAAAGCAGAATGGTGGTTCAAAAAATTACAATTAGTTTCTTCTGCCCTTTTCTCTTTAGGACACGGTATGAATGATGCGCAAAAGGTAATGGGTATTATTGGAGCTGCGGTTATCTTCTATCACATGAATGTCGATTTTGACCCAGCTTATGTACAAGCGGAAGATAAATTCCAATATTTCGTAGCGCATTGGATGTGGGTTCCTATTACATCGTTTGTTGTTATCGCATTAGGTACAATGGGTGGTGGATGGAAAATCATCAAAACAATGGGTTCTAAAATTACAAAAGTAACACCATTAGAAGGTGTAGTTGCTGAAACTTCAGGAGCAATGACGCTTTATATTTCTGAGCATTTCGGAATTCCAGTTTCTACAACGCATACAATTACAGGTTCTATTATTGGTGTAGGTTTAACGAAACGTGTATCTGCAGTTCGTTGGGGAGTAACAATTAGTTTACTTTGGGCTTGGGTTCTTACCATTCCAGTCTCAGCATTATTAGCTGCATTAATCTACTACATCGTAACATTATTTGTTTAAAAATAACAATCAATATCATTCATATTTAGGAGCTTTTATAAGCTCCTTTTTTATTTTTGAAATAATTTTCGAAATTGATAAATAATAAGTTTAATAAAGTTTTAAATTTGCGCCATGCAATTAACTGTATTATTTATCATTATCGGTTTAGCCATTTTATTTGATTTCTTAAATGGTTTTCACGATGCCGCAAACTCTATTGCAACCGTTGTTACTACAAAGGTTTTGACTCCTATTCAAGCTGTTATCTGGGCTGCATTCTTCAATTTTGTTGCTTTTTTCATTGCTAAATTTATCATTGGAGAATTCGGAGTTGCAGACACAATCGCTAAAATTATCAAAGAAGATGTTGTTGTCGCATTTGGCTCTAATCCATCTGTAGTTGTTATGGCGGCGCTTTCTGCAGCAATCACTTGGAATATTTTAACTTGGAAATTAGGAATCCCTTCCTCTTCATCTCACACATTGATTGGAGGATTAGCTGGAGGTGCATTAGCTGCAACAGGTTATGATTTTTCTGCGATTAACAGTACAATTATCTTAACGATTATTGCTTTCATTTTGGTCGCGCCAATTATTGGTTTGGTCGCTGGTAATGTTATTTACATCATCACGCTGAATCTTTGTCGAAATGCAAAACCACATAAAGCAGATGCTTGGTTCAAGAAATTGCAATTGGTTTCTTCTGCAATGTTGAGTATTGGTCATGGTTTGAATGATTCTCAAAAAGTAATGGGAGTGATCACGTTTGCTTTACTTGCCAATCAAACTGCGATTGTTAATACGGATATGAATGATTGGATTTTGAATGATGTTTTCAATTGGAAACATTGGTTCATCACAACAAGTAGTACTGATATTCACGATTGGGTTCCGATTATGTGTTTCTCGGCAATTGCTTTAGGAACTTTAGGTGGCGGAATGAAAATCTTAAAAACGATGGGAAATAAAATTACAAAAATTACTCCTATCGAAGGTTTCACAGCGCAAACAGCTTCAGCTATTACATTATTTTTTACAGAACATATCAAAATGCCAGTTTCTACAACTCACGTGATCACGGGATCCATTATTGGTGTTGGAATGGTAAAAAGAGTTTCTGCCGTTCGTTGGGGTGTTACAATTAGTTTATTATGGGCTTGGATTTTGACAATTCCAGTTTCTGCACTTATTGCAACAGGATTTTATTATCTATTTTCAATGTTTTTCTAACATTAAAATTTAATCATATATAAAAATGGCTGTCAATTTTGACAGCCATTTTCTATTTATTATACTATTTATTCTTGAATAATTATTTGCTAAAATCTTCTTTCAACAAATCGATTTTCGCTAACAATTCTTTTTGAACAGCTGGATAATCTTCTTTGTTAGAAAGTGGAGCATTTACAGAGAAATAATATTTAATCTTTGGTTCTGTTCCAGAAGGTCGACAAGCTACTTTACTTCCATCCTCTGTATAGAAAATCAATACATTTGACTTAGGTATTTCAATCGCTTTTTCTTCTCCAGAAATTAAATCTTTGTCGATAGAAGATTGAAAATCTTTCACACGAATAACTTTAGATCCTGCTAATTCTTTTGGAGGATTTGATCTAAATTCCACCATCATTTTAGCTATTAACTCTGCACCTTCTTTTCCAGGTTTTACAATACTAATTAAATCTTCTTGATATGCTTTTCCTATTTCAAGATAGATTTCCATTAATTTATTGTACAATGAACTTCCGTTTGCTTTTTGTACAGCAGCAATTTCAGAAACCAATAAAGCTGTTGTAACAGAATCTTTATCGCGGATAAAATCTCCAACCATAAATCCGAATGATTCTTCTCCTCCTCCAACAAAACTTTCTTTGCCTTCGAATTTGCGAATCATATCAGCAATCCATTTGAAACCTGTTAATCCAACTTTACAATCCACATTAAATTTCGCAGCAATATCATAGAAAATATCAGACGTCACGATTGTCGATCCGATAAATTCTTTTCCAACTAATTTACCTGCTTCTTGCCATTTTTCTAATAAATAATAAGCCAAAACAGTGTTCATTTGGTTACCATTCAATAGAACAATTTTGCCTTCGTTGTTACGCGTTGCAACACCCACACGATCCGCATCAGGATCAGTTCCAATCACAACATCAGCACCAATTTCATTCGCTAAAGCAACAGCCATAGTCAACGCTTCTGGTTCTTCTGGATTTGGCGATTTTACTGTTGGAAAATCTCCACTTGGAATTGCTTGTTCAGCAACTTGATAAACTTGTGTAAAACCAGCTTTTTCAAAAGCTTTTGGCGTAATTGCAACTGCAGTTCCGTGAATAGAAGTGAAAACAATTTTTATATCTTCTTTACCTTCTTGCGTAAAACTTCCATTCGCTACACAAGCATCAATAAAAGCTTCATCAATTTCTTTTCCGATATATGTCAACAATGCATCGTTTCCTTGAAATTTGATTTCTTCAACTTTTACATTATTTACTTCGTTGATAATTTCTCCATCTTGCGGTGGAACAATTTGCGCTCCATCATTCCAATAAACTTTGTAACCATTATAAATTGGAGGATTATGAGAAGCTGTCAACACAATTCCAGAATCACAACCTAAATGACGAACTGTAAAAGACAATTCTGGCGTTGGACGAAAAGATTCGAACAAATAAACATTAATTCCATTCGCAGTCAAAACATCTGCAACCATTTTTGCAAACGTATCCGAATTGTGGCGAACATCGTACGCAATCGCAACTTTTTTCTCTTTATTCGGAAATTGTTGATTTATATAATTTGCTAAACCTTGTGTTGCTGCACCAAGTGTATATTTGTTTAAACGATTTGTTCCAACTCCCATTATACCACGCATTCCTCCTGTTCCAAACTCAAGGTTTTTATAAAAAGAATCGTCTAATTCGGTTGGATTATTATCAATTAAATCTTGAACAGCCTTTCTTGTTTCCGCATCATAAGCGTCAGAAAGCCATAATTTAGCATTATCTAAACTTGAAGTCATTCTTATTTTTTATTTTTTTAGTACTTGGGCACGGTCAGCAATTTTTGTGTCCTTATTTGGATCGCCCATAAAATTAACGATTGAATTTCCTTTTGCAGAACCATAAAGCGTTTGGCGCGCATTGATATCTAACAAAGCATTATCATCAGTTGTGAAATTAGCTTCGTTGACTTCGTATTTGAACAAATTCAATTGTGCTTCGCCATAAGCTTTCACTTTCATAGTTCCAGCAGTTCCTTCTAACATAATATTTGATTGATCATCTGCTTTCAAATCAAAGTTGTTTGTAATCAAAAAAGTTTGATTAATTCTCGCTTGATCTTTCGCATTCATTGTCAATTCATCCACATTCAATGTTCCAGAAGTTGTCAAAGAAGTTTGTTTATTCACATCGATTTTTTCTAAATCACGCGTCACATAAACATACAAATCATAGGCACTATAATGGTCTACATTTGATTTTTCTTTGATTGTAACCGCATTATTTTTTGCTTCAACTTCTAAATTGTCAATAATATTTTGATGCGATTCTACTTTAACTCCAGATTTATTTCCCGGAACCAAAATAACATTACAGTTACACGAAACGCTCAAATCTTTAATATTGTCAGCAGTATATTCTTTTTGAGCCGTTGCAGCGCCTTCCCCATCTATTGATGATGAACACGAAGTTACAACTAAACCTAAAAATCCTAATAAAATTATTTTCTTCATAGTAGTTGGTTATTTGATTAGTTTAAATTCAATTCTTTTTGAACTAAATACAATTGTTTTTCACGATTATTACGAACAATTAACTCGCCCAAAAATCCCGCCAAAAATAATTGCGTTCCCAAAATCATAAAAACTAACGAGATATAAAAATAAGGACTATCTGTAATTAATCTGGCTGATGTATGCGAAATATAAACTTTATACAATTTCTCGATTCCTAAATAAAATGAAGCGAAAAATCCTAAAATAAACATCAATGTTCCCAATAAACCGAAAATATGCATTGGTTTATTCCCAAATCTTGATGCAAAGAAAAGTGTAATCAAGTCTAAGAAACCATTTACAAAACGATTTGCTCCAAATTTTGACACACCATATTTACGCGCTTGATGTTTTACTTTTTTCTCTATAATTCTCGAATATCCAGCGTTTTTCGCTAAAACAGGAATATAGCGGTGCATATCTCCATACAATTCGATATTTTGCGTTACCTCCCAACGATAAGCTTTCAAACCACAATTAAAATCGTGCAATTTTACACCAGACGTTTTACGTGCAACACCATTGAATAATTTCGAAGGAAGATTTTTTGTCAATTTATTATCTTGACGATTTTCTTTCCAACCCGAAACAATATCTGCTTTTTGGTTTTTCAGCATTTTGTATAACGACGGAATTTCCTCAGGAAAATCTTGCAAATCTGCATCCATAGTAATCACAACATCACCTTTCACTTCTTTGAAAGCTGCGCTAAGTGCTGGAGATTTACCATAATTTTTACGGAATTTAATTCCTTTCACTTCTGTATTGAAGTTGGCAATATATTCGATAATTTGCCACGAATCATCTGTACTTCCGTCATCAACGAAAATAACTTCGAATGTAAAATCATTCTGTTCACAGACTTTTTTGATTCTGTAGAATAATTCCTCTAAGGAATCTTGTTCGTTCAATAAAGGAACAACAACTGAAATATCCATATGTTAAAAAACACGTTTTTTTAAGAATTGTGAAAACATCGCTGCAATTGCGATGTAGAAAGATAAGAAAATTGAGAATAATCCGAAGAAGTTTTTCACAGTAAATAAATTAAGTGTTTTATAATCATCCGAATTTCTGAATGTTTCGATGTCTTTTGCGACTTTTGGATCAGACATATTAGACGTAAAAGTATCTAACAATCCTTGTTTCAAACTATCTTGTGCCCATTCTCCATAAGTATTGAAGAATACAAAAATAACAATCAAACTCATGATTCCGGCGAAGAAAATTGTGTAGAAACCAACTTTAAAACCTTCTTTGAAAGTCATTAATTCTTCTGAAGTTTGATGATTTTTTGCTTTATTTTTCGATAAATTGAAAATTGTCAAGAAACAATATAATGCATATAAAGGTAATACAATAAAACAGCAAATCATAAAGCTGTAAGTGTAATAATCTTTTACAGAAACTGTTCCGTTTAACGAAAAATAAAAGTAAAGTGCGAAAAACAATGCTAATGTAATTGCTGCAAGCACCAAAGAGTTTTTGAAAATTTTATTAAAACTAACCATTCTGCAAAGATAATTATATCCTTTATTCTATAATACATTATTTTATATGATTTAAAAAGGAATTTGTATTGATAAAAAATTTATTTTTGTTAGGAAATGAATTTATTTTTTAGCCGATTTTACGCATTTACATTAGTGTTTTTAAGCTTTGTATGCCAAGTTACAAATGCGCAAGAATTACTCTTGCAAAAATATTTGAAAGATTACAACTCTAGCTTGTACAATAATCCTGATGAAACAAAAACTTTTGCCGAATATTTTGTCCGAAATTCTACTGATAAATCAGAATTAATCGAAGCTTATATTTTATTAGCTAATGCAAATTATTTTGGAGGCAAATATAACGAAGCGCTTGATAATGCAGCAAAAGCAAACACAGAAGCGATTATAGAAAACAACACAGAATTAATTAAAGAATCCGAATTTGTTTTAAATAAAATTTATCAACGATACAATTTGCTCGACTTTTCTGAAAAATATTTACTAAACAATTCATCTGACGAAAATTCGATCTTACTAGCCAATCAATATTTTTATAAAGGCGATTATTCTAATGCACTTAAAATATTAACCGAAAAAAAATCATTAAATATTGAAGAACAAATAACATTATCAAAAATATATTTAAAAAATCATCTTTATAACAAAGCGTTTCATTTATTATCTCAACTGGAACGTAAACAAAATATAGGAAATTATTTCAAAGCAAGGATTTATCTATTATTGGGCGAATATTATTTTGATAAAAGATACAACACAGAAGCTGTTTCATATTATCAAAAAGGATTATTGTATGCAAAAAAGATTAATCATTCTGATCTAATAAAAGATGCTTATTATAATTTGGCTAGTTTGTTTTTAGCCAATCATAATGTAAATGAGTTTGATATTTATAATGAAAAATATGATTCTATAACAACAATTAATTCTCAAATTAATCAAGAAATAAATAATTCTATTTTTCATCATCAATCTAAAATAATTGAAGTTAAAAAATTAAAAAAAGAAAAACTTTATCATATAATTTCTGGAGGTTCTATTATTTTATTATTATTAATTTTAGTTATATATAGTATAATAATTAATAAGAAAAATGAAAAAATCCGTGTTACAAAGACTATTATTAACACTTTAAAAGAAGCGCAAGAAGAAAAGGAAGTTGTAAAATCTGAAGTTAAAAATCAAATCAAAACAGATTTGATTCCTAGAGAAAAAGAAGAAATTATTTTGCAAAAAATTGCTTCTTTTGAACAAACGAACAAATTTTTGTCAAAAAATGTTTCGCTTGGTTTAATTGCTTCTCAATTGGATACAAATACAAAATATTTATCTGATATAATTAATAGACATAAACAAAAAAATTTTAATACCTATATAAACGAGCTTCGTATAAAATATATTTTGAACAAACTCACTTCTGATTCTAATTATTTGAATTACAAGATTTCATATTTAGCAGAAGAAAGTGGTTTTTCTTCTCACAGCAGTTTTGTTTCTGCCTTTAAAGCTTATACAGGAACTACTCCTACAATTTTTATACAAACCATTAATCAATCCCAAGCATAATATGAAATATAGTGTTTATTTTACGATTTTTCTTCTGAATTGTATTTTTTGTTTTGGACAAAGTGATTCTATTGAGCTTAAAAATATATATGATGTTGCAAGGGAAAACATCTATAACAATCCAAAGAAAGCTATATCTCAAGCCGATGTTTTGATAAAAAACAGCCATGGTAATGTCGGAATATTAGTAGATAGTTATTTTTTGAAAGCAAATGCATATTCAAATTTAAGAGATAATGAGAAGGCATTATTTTATTTAAACAAAACGTATACTATTGTTAAATCGCTTAAAAATGATGCTCAAAAAGTAGATGTAATTCACAGAATAGCTACTATTTATCAGAATTTGAAATTATATGACAAATCATTATCTTATCTAAATGAAGCTGAAAAAATAATTAGTCAATTAAAAAATGAAGATAAAAAATTTGAAACAATTAGTTATAATTATACGGTAAGAGGATTAATTTTTAAGGATTTAAATAATTGCGAAACTGCAATTGATTATTTTAACAAGGCAATAAAAAATTACGATAAAATAAATAACAAATTTATTGCTTCGTCTAACAAAAGTGTTATTTATTACAACTTAGGCTTTTGTTATTTCAAAACAAATGTAAAAACATCAGAAGAAGCTTATCATAAATCGTATGAATTAGCAAAAAAATCTGGAACTAATATTTTGATTGCTTATTCCTTAAAAGGTCTTGGCGAATATTATTTCAAAACAAATAACTATGAAACCTCTCTTGATTATCTTAATAAATCATTACAATCATTAGATAAAACAGAAGATCCTACATTAAAAAGAAATATCTATAATTTAATTAGCCTAAATGCAATTGCAAAACAAGATTGGCAACTTTTTGAAGAAGCTGATAGTTTATCTTCTATCTATAATAAGCAAGTTGTATTATCAGAAACGAAATCTGTATATAAAGCTATACAATCAATTGAAGAAGACGCAAATTATGATGAAAAGAAATCGTTATTTACTTCTATTTTCACCATTATTCTATCATTCATTATAATATTATTAATCAGTTTTTTATATTTTAGAAAAAAGAAAAAAATCACTTCAGAAAACATTGCTTTAAATCAAGAATTATCCAGATTATTAAATAAAGAAAAGTAAATTAATAATTCACGAATTTCAAATAGCAAACAGAAGTGATTTCTGAAAATGAATATTAATTTTGAATTCAAGAAATTAATATTTATATGAAAAAACATTACTTTTTATCCCTATTTGTTACTTTATGTACTTTACAAATAAATGCACAAACAGAAGCTTATTTTTCTCAAGCTTTAGGTACATCAATTAGAAGTATTAATAATAATGGATTAGGTTTATCTGCTGTAAAATATTTCGATTACAACACAAAGGTTTACACAATTGCTGAAACAGCTTTAGGAATAAGTCAATTAAATACAATTAATGACAATGGTGATATTACTGGAGAAATGAAAATTTCTGGAACAAGTAATAAAGTACCTGCTTTTAAAACAAAAACAAGTGATTGGAAACAAATTGGCGTTTTTCAAGATTTTGTTTTCGGCAAAAGTACCTTTACTGTTTTTGATTATTCCGAAAATGGAAAGTATATCGTTGGTCAAATGTCAAAAAGAATTAATAATAAAGACATATATGGATCTTTTATTTACTATACAGAAACAGGCGAACTAAGACCTATATTTAATGAAAAATATTTAGCATTAGCTGTTTACACTATTAATGACGAAGGGTTAATGGCTGGATGGGTTGATGATGAAGGAAATAATGGAGGAACAAGACGAATCCCCTGTTTAATCGATCAAGATTTAAAGATTACATACATAGATGAAACTCTTCCGAAATCCGCAGTTTCAGATATTATGAAAATTAATGTAAATGGGCTAATGGCAGGAGAATGGGAAGGACTTCCTATGGTCTATAATCATAAAACAGGTGAAAGAAAATCTATAAAAATCTATGATGGTTTTTATGCAGGAGCTTTTGAAGATATTTCTGATAATGGAATTGCTGTAGGATATATGACTACTATGAATAGTGCTAATCAACTAGTTAGAGAAGCTGTAATTTGGCATGAATCTTTTGGAGATCAAGTACAACTTTTAAGCGATTATGTTAAAAAAGCTGGTTTCTCTATTGATACTTATGATGGAATGATGGGAACAGCTTTAACAATATCTAATAACGGAAAATATATTGGAGGTTATGATAATTCTGCTTTTAACTTTGGAAGAGGATGGGTTGTCAAGCTAAGTGAAAAACTATTAAATACAAACGAAAGTATCAAATATACAAGTAATATAAACGTCTATCCTACTTTGGTTACATCAACACTTAACATTTCATCTGATTATATTATCAATCAATATACAATTACAACTATTGACGGGAAAGTAGTTAAAAAATCAAATCTTAATAATATAAAAGAAAAGATTGAAGTATCATCATTATCAAAAGGAATTTACATTATTACAATCAATTCAAATCATACTACCAAATCTGTAAAATTTATTAAACAATAATAAAGTAAATTCATTTCATCAATTACTTTTATTAAAGTAAATTAATTTTTTTCAATGTGGGTGGAACTTTTATAGTTCCACTTTTTTATTGTAAATCAATTCATTATTTACATTTTTGATAAAATTATTTATTTTTTTCCCTAAACCCTTTTATTTTTACAAAACTTTCTTACCTTTGCATCAGGCAAGTCCTACACAACCAGCTCCTGTTGAATCCTCCAGGACGGGAACGTAGCAAAGGTATACGGTCGTAGCGGTGTGATGTAGATCGCTTGCCTATTTTTATTTCTCTAAATTTCACTCCCACTTTTTTTTACCCCATTATTTATTCGTAAATTTGCAACCATTGATTTAAAGATTCAATGGAAACAAACAAAGCACCAAAGTACATTTTCGTTACCGGAGGAGTAACATCGTCGTTAGGAAAAGGAATCGTAGCATCATCATTAGGAATGCTACTAGAAGCAAGAGGATATAGAGTAACAATTCAGAAATTGGATCCCTATATAAATGTAGACCCAGGAACACTTAATCCTTACGAGCATGGAGAATGTTACGTTACGGAAGACGGTGCAGAGACCGATTTAGATTTAGGACATTATGAGCGTTTCTTGAACCGCGCAACATCTCGTGCTAACTCAGTTACTACAGGTCGTATTTATCAAACAGTTATAGAAAAAGAACGTCGTGGAGATTATTTAGGAAAAACAGTTCAGGTTGTTCCGCATATCACAAACGAAATCAAACGTCGTATCAAATTATTAGGTAATACAGGTGATTATGATATCATCATTACTGAAATTGGAGGTACGGTTGGAGATATTGAGTCTTTACCTTATATCGAATCTATCCGTCAGTTAACTTGGGAATTAGGAGAGCATAATTCTTCTGTTATTCACTTAACATTAGTCCCTTATTTAGCTGCTGCGGGTGAATTAAAAACAAAACCTACTCAACATTCTGTTCGTACATTAATGGAAAATGGTATTCATGCCAATGTTTTAGTTACACGTACAGAGCGTCATTTACCAAAAGATGTAAAAGCTAAATTGGCTTTATTCTGTAATGTTCGCAAAGAAAATGTGATTGAAAGTATGGATGCGGACACAATTTATGAGGTTCCATTCTTATTACATGAACAAAATTTTGACGAAGTTGTTTTAAAAGGCTTAGATTTGCCAACTGATCAAGAACCAGATTTTACAGTTTGGAACAAATTCTTATCAAATCATAAAAATCCTAAAAACGAAATCGAGATTGCTTTAGTTGGTAAATACGTTTCGTTACACGATTCTTATAAATCAATTACAGAAGCATTTACGCATGCTGCTGCAACTTGCGAAACGAATGTAAAAGTTCGTTGGGTATATTCTGGCGATATTACAGAAGACAATGTTGGAGAGCAATTGAAAGGAGTTTCGGGAATTTTGATCGCGCCAGGTTTTGGAGATCGTGGTATTTTAGGTAAAATAATTGCTGCAAATTATGCACGAAGAAATAATATTCCAACATTAGGAATTTGTTTGGGAATGCAAATTATGGCAATCGAATTTGCGCGTAATGTTTTAGGTTACGAAAAAGCAGATTCAGCAGAAATGGATTTAACAACGCCTTATCCTGTTATCAGTTTGATGGAAGATCAAAAAGATGTTTCGGACAAAGGAGGAACAATGCGTTTAGGAAATTGGAAATGTGAATTAACTCCTAATTCAAAAATTGAGAAAATTTACAACACAACCGAAATCTTAGAACGTCATCGTCATAGATATGAATTCAACAATGATTTTTATGATGAATTTGTTGAAAACAATTTTATTCCAGTTGGTAAAAATCCTGAAACAGAATTAGTAGAAATTTTAGAACATAATCAACACCCATATTATATAGGTGTACAATTCCACCCGGAATATAAAAGTACAGTTGCTTCGCCACATCCTTTATTTATAAGTTTTATCGAAGCTTCTTTATTGAATAAACAAAATGATTTATTAAATGCAACAAGAGAAAAAATTTGATTTTAACCAAACGATTGGTTTTATTTTAATTGCAATTCTTTTTGGCGTATTCTATTTTCTAAACAAACCTTCGGAAGCGGAGGTCGAAGCTCAGAAAAAAGAATTAGTTCAAAAGCAAGAGCAAGCAAAAAAACAGGAACAATTAAATAAAACAGCTACAACACAAGCTTTTCAAACTGTAGATCCTACATTAGCAAAAGATGTTGAAGTTAGTAATGATAAACTAAAAGTTACTTTTTCGCCAAAAGGAGCTCAAATTTCTGACGTACAAATCGTTGGATATACAGCTTACAATGACAAAAAAGATGGACACAAAGATCCTTTACATTTGATAAAAGATGGATCAAGTAAGTTCAATTTATCATTCAAAACAAAACAAGGAGCTGTTCTTAATGTTTCGGATTTAGTATTTGTACCTCAAGTACAGAAAAATGCGAACAATACAATTGTAACGTTTACAGCAAATGCTCAAAATAGTCAAATTCAATACATCTATACATTAGGCGATTCTTATGGTATCGATTTCGAAGTTAAAACGCAAGGTTTATCTAATATCACTTCTGAGAAAAATGTAGATTTAGCATGGACAATGGATGGTTTCAGTACTGAAAAAGGGAAAGATCAAGAAAAATATTGGTCGCATACTTATTTTCAGTTCAAAGGAAACAAAGACATCGAATACGAATTATTTGGTTCTGACGAATGGGAAGAAGAGGAAGCTATTTCTTGGGTAGCCAACAAACAACAATTCTTCGCAACAGTTTTATCAAATGATGAAGGGTTTAAAACAACAAAAGGTGGTTCTAAAAACTCTGATAAAGAGGATTTAACTTACAGTAAACACTATCACTTAAACTCAAAATTAGAGTTGAAAAATAGTGAAATCAATTCAAAATTCACATGGGATTTTATTCCATTGGATTATAAAATGTTGAAAGATTACAACGACAAAGGATTCCAAAACTTAATTGATTTTGGTTGGGGATTATTTGGTTGGTTGAATAAATATTTCTTCTTGAACGTTTTCAAATGGTTAGCTTCTGTAGGAATCACTTACGGATGGGTAATCTTCTTGATGACAATCGTTGTAAAATTGATTTTATCTCCAATTATGTACAAACAATACCGTCAATCTGCATTGATGAAAGTTGTTCGTCCAGAGTTGAATGAAATCAACGAAAAATACAAGGATCCGAAAGATGCGATGAAGAAGCAACAAGAAACAATGGCAATTTATCGTAATGCAGGAATCAATCCATTAGCAGGATGTTTACCAGCATTATTACAAATTCCTATTTTCTATGCGTTATTCCGTTTCTTCCCGAACTTAATCGACTTGAGAGGTGTTCCTTTCTGGTTCGTAGACGATTTAACAGCATTCGATGATTTAATCAAATTACCAGAATGGGTTCCATTCCTTAATGGTCACTTAAGTGTATTCGCTTTATTATACATTGTTGCAATGATGATTTATTTTAAAGTTTCTGGATCTATGGATAACTTCCAAATGCCACAACAAGAAGGAATGCCAAACATGCAATTCATGAAATACATGATGTATGTAATGCCAGTTTTCTTCTTTGTATTCCTTAACAATTATGCTTCTGGTCTATCTTGGTATTATTTAGTATCCAATGCGATTAATATTTTCATAGTGTTATATATTAAGAAATATATGATTCACGAAGCGAAGATTCATCAAATCATCGAAACAAATAAAACAAAACCTAAAAAGACAGGTAAGTTTGCTTCGAAAATGCAAGAAATGATGAAACAAGCTCAAGAAATGCAAGAGCAACAACAAAAGAACAAAAAGAAATAATCAAACTATATTTCAAATTCAAAGATCCGTTAATGATAATTAACGGATTTTTTATTTATTCAAGACAATAAAAAATTAAGTATTCAATTTATTACATACCAATATTTTATTCACTTAAAAATACTTTTATAGTGTACGTTATACACTTTTTATGAATAAATTCTTTTTTATTTATTATTTTCAGATTATTATTGTCTCAAAATAATAAATAACATGAATAATATTTACTCAATTAAAGATCAAACAGCAAATCCTGGACCTTTAGGATTATTTGGTTTTGCAATGACAACTGTTTTATTAAACATACACAATGCAGGTTTTTTCCCTGTTAATAGTATGATTATGGGAATGGGTGTTTTCTTTGGAGGTGGAGCTCAATTTGTGGCTGGCGTTATGGAATGGAAAAAAGGAAACAACTTTGGTAGTATTGCATTCATGTCTTATGGCGCTTTTTGGTTAACTCTTGTATTTACATGGTTAGCACCGATGTTTGGCGTAGAAAAACCAGACGGAAATGCGATGGGATGTTATTTAGGAATGTGGGGATTATTTACATTAATCAACTTTTTACAAACCTTAAAAGGCAATTTGGTCGGAAAACTATTATTCGGTTCATTAACCTTATTATTCTTTTTATTGGCAGCAGGTAACTTTACAGGGAGTCAAAGCATTTTACATTTTGCTGGTTGGACAGGAATCATCTGTGGATTTATTGCTTTTTACGAAGCTTCTGCAATTATGATTAATCAGAAATACGAAAAAAACATTCTTCCTTTATAAATAATATGAATAAAAAAAATCCTTTATCAGAGACTGATAAAGGATTTTTTTATAATTGTAATGAATTATTTATTAAACATTGGAGCTAATAATTTTTTCCAAATAAATAAGATTAATAATGATCCTAAAATTGAAAAAATCCAATCCAATGGACTGAAAAAACTTACTTCTCCATCATGAGAAATTCCTAAAATTGTACGCATATAAGCTCCTAAATATGCACCAATAATACCTATAAGTGCAGTTACCCAAAATCCTCCCGGATCTTTACCTGGCATTATTGCTTTAGCAATTCCAGCACAAATTAAACCGAACACTAAGTATACCAAAAAGCTCCAAACTCCGGTAATACCTAACATAATAAATGAAGTTGTCATCATAATTAATACTATTTTTTATGGTTTTAAAAATTGTTAAGTAAATCTTAACTAAAATCGTTCCAAAAAGGTAAGAAAAGTTTTTGTAATTTGTAAATTTGTATCACTATAAAATAAAATTTATGTCTCTAATCAAATCTATTTCAGGTTTTCGTGGAACAATCGGAGGAAAACCGGGAGATAATTTAACTCCTATAGACGCTGTAAAATTCGCAGCTGCTTACGGAACTTGGCTTAAGAATCAATCAAATCAATCAGAATATAAAGTAATTGTAGGGCGCGACGCTCGTATTTCTGGACAAATGGTTTCTCAATTAGTTTGTTCAACTTTACAAGGATTAGGAATTAATGTTGTCGATTTAGGTTTATCTACTACTCCAACTGTAGAAGTTATGGTGACACATTTACATGCAGATGGAGGAATTATTTTAACTGCTTCTCACAATCCAAAAGAATGGAATGCGTTGAAATTATTGAATGCAAAAGGAGAATTTGTTTCTGCAACAGATGGTGCACAAATTTTAGCTTTCGCAGATAAAGATGATTATACATTTGCAGAAGTTGATGATTTAGGTTCTTATGAAACTTTTGATGATGCAATTGATTTACATATCGAGAAAATTTTGGCTTTGCCATTAGTGAATGCAAAAGCGATTCAAGAGAAAAATTTCAAAGTTGCGATTGACGCAGTAAATTCAACTGGAGGAATTGCAATTCCTAAGTTGTTACAACGTTTAGGTGTGATTCATTACGATATGTATTGCGAACCAAACGGGAATTTTCCACATAATCCAGAACCTTTAAAAGAACATTTAGGTGATATCTGTAAAAAAGTAATCGACGAACAAGCTGATTTCGGAATTGTGGTAGATCCAGATGTTGACCGTTTAGCAATTATCGACGAAAAAGGTGAAATGTTTGGAGAAGAATACACATTAGTTGCAGTCGCAGATTATGTATTATCAAAAACGCCTTCAGCAACAGTTTCTAACTTATCATCTTCTCGTGCATTACGCGATATTTCTGAAAAATATGGTCAAAAATATTCGCCATCAGCAGTTGGAGAAGTGAATGTTGTGGTTGAAATGAAAAACGTTGACGCTAAAATTGGTGGAGAAGGAAACGGTGGAATTATTTATCCAGAATTGCACTACGGACGCGATTCTTTAGTAGGAATTGCTTTATTCTTGACATATTTAGCTGAACAAGATAAATCAGTTTCTGAAATTAGAGCTTCTTTTCCAGCATATTTTATGGCGAAAAAGAAAATCGAATTAACACCAGAAATCAATGTGGACGAATTGTTAGTGAAAATTCAAGAAGTTTACAAAAACGAAGAAATCAATACTGTTGATGGAGTTAAAATTGATTTCCCTACAGAATGGGTTCATTTAAGAAAATCAAACACAGAGCCAATTATTCGTATTTATACTGAAAGTACTTCAGAAGAAAATGCAAATAAATTAGCTGATAAAATGATCGAAAGCATCAAAAATATTATCTAAAACAATCTATTTTAATTGTTTAACAAATGTGCAAAACTCTAACAATTCGTTATGATTTTTGCACATTTTATTTTGTAAATTAGTCTAATACTATGGACGAAGATTTTTTTAATAGCGAGCTAATTGAAGGTTTTGAGCAAATGCTTGACAATCGTGAATATAGATATTACGATTCGGAGGATTTGGTCGAAATTATAGAGTTCTATCTTGAAGTAAATGATAGCGAATATGCGAAACGTGCGTTGGATTTTGCAGAAAAAATGCATCCCGAGAATATAGATATCAAAATCAAGAGAATTGAATATTTTCTTACAATTGAGGATTTAAAAAAAGCTGCAAAACTCATCAAAGATTTAAAGGATTTAGCTGCAAACGAGTTAGATTATCTTTTGGTACAAGCGCGTTTTTGGGGAATGAAAAATATGCCTCGAAAAGCGATAAGTTTTTATGAAGAAGCTTTGCAAATAGACGACGAAGAAACTGATTTTATTTGCAATTGTATCGGAAATGAATATTTGAATTTAGATGAAGTTCATTCTGCGTTGATTGCTTTCAGAAAAGCATTGAAATTCAATCCAGAAAACGATTATACTTTCTATTCTATCATTCAATGTTACGAGGAAATTCATAATCCTGATGAATGCATCGAATTTCTGAAAGATTTTATTGACGATAATCCATATTCGGAAGTTTCTTGGTTGCAACTTGGTCTGTTGTACAATCACAAAAAAATGTATGACGAAGCTATAAATGCGTTGGATTACGTGCTCGCGATTAATCCTAACTCTATTGTTGGTCATGCTAACAAAGCAGTTTCATTGGAAGAATTAGGAGAATACAATAAAGCAATAGAAACACTAGAAGAAACATTAGAATTTGATGATTCGCCAGCTGTTACGCATATGAAAATTGGTGAATTGTACGAAAAGTTAGAGAAACCACAAAAAGCATTAAAAGCTTATCATATTGCGATAAAAGAAGATCCACAATTGGATAAAGTTTGGGCAAAAGCAGCTTCGCTTTACAACAAATTAGAAAATATTGAAGAAGCCGAATATTACATTCAGCGTGCAATAGAATTGAATGGTGATAGTTACGAATATTATACAGATTCAACTTACTATTTTCTGAAACAAATGAAGTTTGAGGAAGCTATAAAAAACCTTTCGAAATTGGTTCAATTAAAACCTTTGGTTTTCAATACTTGGTTTGCTTACGTCGAAACTTTAATTGCTGTTGGCGAATACGAGGAAGCGATTGCAGTCTTATTAACAGGCGCTTTGAAGAATTTTAATCGTGCCGAATTTTTCTATCAATTAAGCAATGTTTATTATATTACAGAGCAAGATCAATTAGGAAATGAAGCGTTGCAAAATGCATTAAGTTTGGATCGAAATTTAAAAGATTCAATGATTGAATACTATCCGATTTTAGAAGAAAAAATCAATCAAATTTCTGGAAATAACGAATAAAAATATAATTCTTAAGCCATCTTTTTTAGATGGCTTTTTTCTTCACAGTAAAATAACACAGGTTTATACAAAAAAACTTAACTTTATGAAACTAAACAAGCCTTATGAACTTTATCGCACATCAATATTTATCTTTCGGAAATCAATCGCTTCAAATTGGGAATTTGCTTGGTGAAACTGTAAAGGGAAAACAATATTTAGATTTTCCAGAAGATATTCAGAAAGGCATTTTATTGCATCGTTCGATTGATACATTTACAGATTCTCACGAAACGGTGAAGAAAAGTTCAAGTTATTTTCACGAAACACAACACAAATTTTCACCAATTATTATTGATGTGATTTATGATTATTTTTTGATTAAATATTGGAATAATTATTCTGAAACTCCTTTCGAAAAATTTAAAACAGATTGTTATCAATTATTTAAGGATGAATACAATTCGCTTCCAAAAAAACTACAAGAAACCATTTTTTATTTGCTAAAATATGATTGGTTCGAAAATTATTCGACCATAGAAGGTGTTCAAAAAACATTAAAAGGAATCGGAAGTCGAGCAAAATTTGAGAATAATTTACATCAAATCATTCCCGAATTTGAAAAAAGTTATGCGAATCTAGAAACTGATTTTCTGTCATTTTTTCCTCAAATCCAAACGCATTGCATGAACTTTGTATTCGTTGATTCTCAAGTCTAAATTTCATTTTAAGAATTCGATAAAATTCATTAGTTTAGGGCTGTAAACAAACAGAAAACCACAATGGATTTAACTTTTAATAAAAGAGAGGATCATAACAAATTATTACTTTCTAAACTACGCCAAAAACTGAAACAAGTTTACCTTGGCGGAGGTCAAAAAAGAATTGATGCGTTGCATAGCAAAGGAAAAATGTCTGCAAGAGAACGTATTGATTATCTTTTAGACGAAAAAAAACCGAACATTGAGATTGGTGCTTTAACAGGCGATGAAATGTACAAAGAACACGGCGGATGTCCTTCGGGAGGTGTTGTTGTAAAAATTGGTTACATTTCTGGCAAACAATGTATTGTTGTTGCGAATGATGCAACTGTAAAAGCTGGTGCTTGGTTCCCAATTACAGGTAAAAAGAATTTGCGTGCGCAAGAAATTGCGATGGAAAATAAATTACCAATTATTTATTTAGTGGACAGCGCAGGTGTTTATTTACCAATGCAAGATGAGATTTTTCCTGATAAAGAAATGTTTGGTCGAATTTTCCGCAATAATGCAATCATGTCATCAATGGGAATTACTCAAATTTCTGCTGTGATGGGAAGTTGTGTTGCTGGTGGAGCATATTTACCAATTATGAGCGACGAAGCAATGATTGTAGACAAAACGGGTTCTATTTTCTTAGCTGGAAGTTATTTGGTAAAAGCTGCTATTGGAGAAGACATCGACAACGAAACTTTAGGTGGAGCAACAACACATTGCGAAATCTCTGGTGTGACTGATTATAAAGCAAAAGATGATAAAGATGCGTTGGATAGAATAAAATCTATCGTTGGTAAAATTGGTGATTATGAAAAAGCTGGATTTAATCGAATTGAAGCAGCTAAACCTGCTTTAGATGAGCAAGAAATCTATGGTATTTTACCTGAATCTCGTGCTGAGCAGTACGATATGTATGAGATTATTAACAGAATTGTTGATAACTCGGAATTGGACGAATATAAGCCTGATTATGGGAAATCAATCATCTGTACGTATGCGCGAATTGATGGTTGGGCGGTTGGAATTGTAGCTAATCAACGTAAAATTGTGAAGTCTAAAAAAGATGGAATGCAGTTTGGTGGCGTGATTTATTCAGATTCTGCAGATAAAGCAACTCGTTTTATTGCGAATTGTAACCAAAAGAAAATTCCGTTAGTTTTCTTACAAGATGTAACTGGTTTTATGGTTGGATCTAAATCTGAACATGGTGGTATTATCAAAGATGGTGCGAAAATGGTAAATGCAGTTTCGAATTCTGTTGTTCCAAAATTCACGATTATAGTTGGAAATTCTTATGGCGCAGGAAACTATGCTATGTGTGGAAAAGCATATGATCCTAGATTAATTACAGCTTGGCCTTCGGCTCAATTGGCAGTTATGGGAGGTGAACAGGCTGCGAAAGTTTTGTTACAAATAAAAGAAGCCACTTTGAAAGCACAAGGTGTAGAAGTTGATGAAGTGAAAAAGCAAGAACTTTTGAACGAAATTACAGCAAAATACAATGATGAAACAAGTCCTTATTATGCTGCGGCACGTTTGTGGACAGATGGAATTATTGATCCTTTGGATACGCGTAAATGGATTTCGATGGGAATTGAAGCTGCAAATCATGCTCCGATTGAAAAACAATTTAATTTAGGTGTTATTCAAGTTTAGAAAAACAAAAATATTTTTAAAAATAGAAGAGAATCCAATTTTAGGATTCTCTTCTATTTTTTGAATATTGTTTGAAACATGTAAATCAAATCTTGTCGAAAACTCCAATTCTTTACATATTCTACATTGATCTTAACTTTATCTGGCCAAAGAATTTCATCATTATATTTGATTGGATCATTTACATTGGATAAAATTTCTTCTTCTTTACGATATTTCAATTGAGCAGGACCAGTAATTCCAGGTTTAACTTTCAACATCAATCTATCCTCTCCAATCAATTTATCCGCATAACCAGCGACATCAGGACGAGGTCCAACAAAACTCATTTCTCCTTTTAAAATATTGAACAATTGAGGTAATTCATCCAATTTATAATCTCGAAGAATCTTTCCAATTTTGGTAATTTGATGTTGATCCGTTGTTATTGTCGATTTAGAAACCCCTTTCATCGTTCTGATTTTATAAATATTGAAAAATCTTCCGTCTTTCCCAACTCTTTTTTGTGTAAAAACGCCAAATTGATTGGTATCTATAGAACTTATGATAATTAACAAAACAATTAATCCCACTAAAAAAATTAGTAGGATTAATGCAAGTATATAATCAAATATGTTCTTTAAGATCATTTCAATTAAAAGAATTTACCTTTAATTCGAGAAGCTAAACGTTTTATTTTTCCGAATGATGAATTATCAAAATTCTCATCTCCAGCAAAATAGCCGTAACCGTATCCATAACCGTAACCGTAGCCGTAACCATATCCGTAACCATATCCGTAACCGTAGCCAGTTTTAATTTGGAAATCGTTGAATACAATTCCGACATTCGAAACTTCACCTTCATCGTATTTATTCGAAATTGCATTGATAAAGTTTTTCTCCGAGTAATTGTAACGTGTTACATATAGTGTACAATCTGCATAACGCATCAAATCGTACGAATCTGTTACTAATCCTATCGGTGGTGAATCTATAATTACAAATTCGTATTTCTCTTTCAATTCAGCAAACAATTGATCCATTCGATTACTCAAAATCAATTCTGAAGGATTTGGAGGGATTGGACCTGCTGTAATAATATCTAAATTTGGTAAAATTGTACGTTGTGTAATTTGATTTAACTCTAAATCACCCGCAACATAGTCTGTAACTCCTGTTTTATTATTAATGTTAAAATCATCAAAGATTTTTGGTTTACGTAAATCTAATCCAATCAGAACCGTTTTCTTATCCATAGAACCAAGTGAACTCGCAATATTCATCGCATTGAAAGTTTTACCTTCACCTCCAATAAATGATGTCACTAAAATCGTTTTGTTATGATCTTCAAGTCCTGGATTCTTGTATAAATATTTCAGATTAGAACGAATTGATCTAAACGATTCAGAAATTCCTGATTTTGGATTGTTGATTACAACTAAAGGTGAATTATCTCCCAAAGGACCAACTAAACCAATAATTGGAATATGTGTACGACTTGTAATATCTTTTAAAACACGAACTTTGAAGTCTAATAATTCTTTAATCACAACATAAATCAAAGGAATCAATAAACCAATTCCCAAAGCTATTAAATAATTACGCTGCGGATTTGGATAAATAGAACCTTGTCCTTGATTTTTAGCTGGATCAATAATTGTGATATCAGATACAATAGATGCTAAAGATAAATCTGTTGTATTTAATTGATTAATCAACGTTGAATACAATGTACTGTTTAATTCAAATCCACGATTCGCTTCCACAAATTCAATTTCTTCGTAAGGTAAATCTTTCGCTTTGAATTCAGATTCCGCTAACTTAGCATTAATCATTGACAGATCAGTATTCAGCTTTTGTAAATGCGCATTAACTACATTCGAAATGTTATTTCTAGTTTTAGCTAATTGACGATCAATTTCTCTAATCTCATCAGTGTTAGATTTATAAACCTTAAGCATTTGCTCGCGCTGATTTTCAAGATTATCTAATTGATCAACATTCGTCATGTAATAAGACACATCAAGACCGGCAATATTAAGCGCAATTAAATTATCAACACTACTCGATTTTTTAGGCATTAAACGATGTAATGCATTGATTTTCTCTTCTACAGTTACGCGTTCTTTATCTAATTCAGTAAGCTTCCCTAAAAGCTCACCTTTTTTTGTATCGAAATTATAAACTCCTGTTTTCTTCTGTAACTCTTGCAAATTGTTTGTTGCGCTATCTAGCTTAAGCTTTATAGCTGCAATTCGTTCTTGTAAATATTTACGTGTTTGGTAGGCTGATAAATTTCTTTCTGCTAATTCATTTTCTATTAAAACTTGAATTGAATTGTTTAAAATATCAACTGCTTCATTCAAACTTTCAGCATTTTTTGAAACAGCTATTATACTTGAAATTTTAGATGGATTTGTGACATTAAAATTCTGTACAGCTCTTCCAGTTGCATCTTTGATTGTGACTAATTTAAATGATATTGAGCTCTCAGAAAATGGTACATTTGAACGAGTCAACATGATTTTATAATTTTTACCTACCATCCATTGATTATAATAACCAATTTTAGGTAAATTCAACTCGTCAGACTTTATAATACTATCTTTAGTAAACTGATATAAAGAACCATTTTTGTTCTCGACTTCAAAATAAAAAGAGTTATGATCTTTAGGTTTTACTTTTACATCAACATATGCAACTTGTTGATGTAATGTATCAATATGAACATGAAAAGGAGCATCTAATTTATATATATTAGATTTTTTTAAACGTCCTTCTTCCGTATAGAAAATATAAGATTCTGCTCTTTTTACAACTTTCTCATTATGAATACGAGAAGTTAATGTATACGATAAACCATCAATTTTATTTGCATTTCCTCCCCAAATAAAATTAATAGAGTTAGAGGCTAATGAATTATTAGCAGAACTATTATCTTTAATTTTAAATGTTGTATTTGCTGTATAAATTTTGTTCAGCCTCCAATTATTAAGATAATATGCTACCGCCAACGCGATTAGCATCGAAATTATATATAATGGCCAAGCATTCAATAATCTTGGGATAAGCCTTTCTACATCAATAAAGTCAGATTGTTTTTTCTTAACTTTTTGATTAATTGTTGTATCTGCCATTATTATATTTTATCAAAGAATAAATAAACTCCTAAAATTGTTGCAATTGCTCCCATTATAGTAGTAACAACAGTAAGAGGATTTAGTCCTACACCCCATACTTTTTCTTTACGAGGATTAACAACAATAATATCATTATTCTGAATCCAATAATACTCAGAATTCATAATAGATTCTTTTGTTAAATCGACATAAACCTGCTTTGTTCCATCTAAATCTGTTCTAATAATTCGAACATTTTTCAAATCAGCATAGATATTATTCGTTCCAGATTGGGCAAAAGCATCTAACAACGTCACATTTTTTTTAGGTGCTCTAAATACACCTTGACCTGCTTCACCTACGATAGTATATTCTATTCCTGCTAAATTAACATCTATGAAAGTTCCTTTTTCATCGTAGATTTTATAGAATTCTTCTTGGATTTTCTTACGAGCTTGTTCAATAGTAAGACCTTCTAATTTTATTTTTCCAATACGAGGTAACTCAATTGCTCCGTCTTGTCTTACATACACACCATTTCCTCCTTGAGTACTATTACCTGAAGTAATAAAATCACTAAGAATTCCCATAGAAGCTCCTGCAGCAGAAGAAATATTAATTAAAATTTGATCATTTTTTTGAATATGATATTCAGGTTTTTCAAAAGAAATCTTACCATTTGCATCTAATTTTAAATTAGGATCTGGCTGAATTAGTTGAACATCTTTTAAAGATATACATGAAAACAAATTCATGATTATCAACAAAATAAAGGTTTTGGTTAAAGTTGATTTTAAGTTAAGCATTTTTATAATGATATTTTTTTATTCTTTTTTAATACTACAGCATATCGTAGAGAGACAACAAAACTAATTGATAAAACAATAAAGATCAAAAATAGTTTATTAATTTCAATATTTCTAAAATAATACCCAATGAATATAAAAAAAATGTTAATAAGTACTAATATTATTGAAGTTTGAATATGAGTTAACCCTAATTTTAAAAACTGGTGATGAAGATGGTTTTTGTCTGCCGAAAAAGGACTTCTTTTTCTAAGAATTCGGATTGTAAAAACCGATAAAGTGTCTACGATTGGAATAACAAAAATAAAAAGTAATAAAACAGGTCCTGTTTTTAAACCTAAACTAGAGGTTTCACTAATGTATAAAAAGCGAATTGCCATAAAAGTTAAAATAAATCCTATAACCATTGAACCAGTATCTCCCATGAATATTTTAAACTTTTTGGACAAATTATACCTTCCAAAACCTAGTAAAACAGCTAATGTACTAACAGCTAATATTCCTATTCCGTAATCAAATATTCTGTAGAATATATAAACAAAACACAAACTAATTACTATACCAATTCCTGAAGCTAAACCATCAATTCCGTCAATTAAATTGAATGCATTTATTAGTACTATAAATACAAAAATGGTTAATATAACTCCAACAAAATAAGGAATCTCGTAGATACCAAATAATCCTGAAAATGACTTAATCATTATACCAGAACCAAAAATAATTAAAATGGTACTTATTATCTGACCATATAATTTTTTATCTGGAGCTACAACTAATAAATCATCCATTAATCCAATAAAAAATAATATTGTAATTGCGGATAAAAAGAAAGAATAGTTAACACCTAATTCTGTAGCAAATATCGATGTTGAAACTACTATTCCAAAAAATAAAGCCACTCCTCCCAAGGTTGGCACTTTATTAACATGAGAACTTCTTTCTCCTGGTACATCCATCAATTGTTTTTTGTAGGAGATACGTATAATTTTCGGAATTGAGATCAATGTAATGATTAATGCAAAAAAATAGGCTCCCATTATGTTAATATATAAAGGAGAAATGTTTAGCGTATATAAATATTCTAATAATTTAAAATTTTCCATATTTTTTTAATCCATTCATAGCCCAAAAAAATGTATAATATGATGATTTGAAAATATTCATTTTTAAATAATATCTATAGACATCATATTGTTTTTTAGCAATTCGTAATTTATTTCGAGAAACAGAGTTATTTCGAATTCTGTAAATAGCTAAAGATTCATTGATTGCTCTTGCATATTTTATTCTACCTAACAAATCTATCCACATGGCATGATCTTCACGAAGTTCTACATCTGGAACTGGTATTTTTCCAATTCGTTTTGAATCATATACAGATGTTAACATCGGAATAGGACAATTATATAAAATACGATTTTTATCTACTTTATCTACTGCAATAAAATCTGCTAACAATGGTTCTAAATTTTCATCAACACGCTTATAACTTGAATAAACTAACTCTTCATTATTCTCTAACAAATAATTAATCGTAATCTCTAAAAAATTTGGCAACCATAAATCATCACTATCGAGAAATGTAATAAATCTACCTTTTGCTTTATTCAATGCTAAATTTCTAGCATGAGCAGCTCCATTATTTTCTGATTGTAAAATTAATTTTATTCGATTATCATTAAATGATTGAATTATTTCAACTGATTTATCTGTTGAACAATCATCTACAATAATCCATTCCCAATTATTATAACTTTGATTTTTTATAGAATCATATGTTTCAGCTATATATTTTTCAGAATTATAGCAAGGTGTTATTATAGATATTAATTCCATTTCCATAATCCGTAAATAGCTTCTTTATTAAAAATTGTTTTATAATTAGCAAAATTAGATTTATGAGCTTGTTTAACTTGAAACCAAAAAATCAATAAAATTGTATAGGAAACGAAACTTACATAAATAAAATTTCGCTTAAACTTGTCTCCATTAAAGGAATACACCAATCTACCTACTGTCAATCCTAAAAAAACTAAATAATAACCAGGTAATCTAATTCCAAAAATTCCCTTACCTAAAAAGAAATAAAGTAAAACTCCAAAAACAAATAAATTTCTGAAATAACAATACAATTTATCTTCTACAGCATATTTGTTGTAAATAATAATTGAAAGAATTGATATAATTTTTACAAAATCACCGACTGCAACTCCATCACCTTGATCATATAATTGGCTTTGATAATCTTCAAACTTATCTTGCCCGATAGGCATAAATTGCATAATAACTTCTATTATAGAATTTAATCCTGTATAGAAGCCTATGATAGAAAAAACAACTAGCCATCCAATTAATTTTTCATCAAACTTCATCGGTGCTATCCAATATGCTAATATAAATACAATAATTGATTCATGAAATTGGAATCCAATTGCAATACAAATTAAAAATTTAATTAAATTTCGATCAATTACATAGCGAATTGAATATATGGCTATAGCATTTGCCAAACCTTGTCTAATATGCACATGCTCTTCGAACATAAAGTTTGGCATTGCGTATATAAATAGCACTAAAAAAGGAAATCCTCCATACTTATAAAATGTCGAAGATTTTAAAATCAAGGATGTAGTTGCAACAGTTAATGTAAGCATTCCAAAATCAAAACCATAATCAACTAGAATTTTGTTTAATCCTAAATAACCTTTTTCCATACTCGCCATTTCAGCAAATCGATCAAATTCTGACCAACTAGTACTTGCTAATAAGTTAAATGTATTAAAATAAGCCACCCAATCAGGACTCAAAGCGTAACCTAATCCTGCAGTTAGAGTCATTATGACAACAATTAATATATATAATTGTTTACTAACCTTTTTATTAGAAAACTCTAAAAAAGATGCAACAAGTAGAAATGCAAATATGAATAAATAAATAAAACTCACTACAGATTAGAATTTAAGTAATAGTTGAGGATTAATTAAGGCTATATAGTAAAAAAATCGTTTTTTCAATGGTAATGAATTTAAATAGTTTTTGTCAAAACGTTTATAATTTTTAAGTTCTTTTTTTGTTAAGTTATTTGCCTTTAAAAAATCATTCAAAACATTTAACATTTTACGCTTCAAATTTTTATCTTTCACATAAGCCAAATAAGCTAAATACGAATAATAACCTTGTATAATTTGAAAACGCTTTAACTCAGTTGCAAATGTATTGTATTTACTCTGATAAAAATAATTTGTCACCTCATTTACAGCAACAAACATATCCAAACCTTTCTCCGTATGTGTTTTTGTAATAGAATCTTGTCGTTCGAAATACTTATAAAAAGGTTCATTTATTTTAGAGATAATACTCGAATCTAAAACCAATTTCGGAATCAATTCTATATCCTCAAAATGAATTCCATTTCTAAATCGATGATTCTCGAACAACGCTTTTTTAAAGATTTTATTACATGCAAAGCAACTCATTTCACCAAAAATGGTAAAATCTTCTACTAAAATTATTTTTTCTGGCAATTGAGGCGATTGCGGTAAATCACGAAATTCTTTACCATTTTCATTAACTTTTACCAAATCACACAAAACAATTTCAGATTCATCTCTTTCCGCCAATTCATACATTTTCTCCAACATCGCTAAATCAATGTAATCATCAGAATCAACAAAAGCAATGAATTCTCCTTTCGCTTTATCAATACCAGCATTTCTCGCATCACTTAATCCTCCATTTTCTTTCTGAATAGAAACTAAGCGCGAATCCTTAGAAACAAATTCATCAATAATTTCTTGAGAATCATCCTTAGAACCATCATTTACAACAATCACTTCAATTTCTTTCAACGTTTGATTCAATATCGAATTTAAACATTTCGAAAGATATTTTCCGGTGTTATAAACTGGTACAATGACGGATATTTTAGGCTGAATTGACATTATATTTTATCAAAAATTGATTCGTATTGTTGAATTATTTTTTCTTTACTAAATCGAGAATGAATACTTTCAATAATTTGTTCTTCTGAATGATTCTCTTGCAAAACTTCTTTAATTTTTTCTGCAAAACCTTTTGAATCTGAAATTGGAAAAACTTCAGCATTAATACCTTCTTGCACAATTTCATTGATTCCTCCTGGACAATTATTTGCCAAACTATAAGTTCCACAAGCTCCAGCTTCCAGCAAAACATTCGGAAAACCTTCGTAACGAGAAGAAAGTACAAACAAATCTGCATTTTTTAGGTAAACAAATGGATTTGAAACTTTTCCTTTAAACGTTACATTATTCAAACTCAATTCATCTTTTTGTTGAGCTAGTTTATCTTTAAAAGCTCCATCTCCAAGAATCGTTAAATGTATATTTTCTCCTTTCAATTCATTCATCACATTTAATAAAAGATCAAAACCTTTTCGTGGTGAAAGATTTCCTATTGCCACAATATTTTTATAGCTCGTGTCAAAATCGATAGTAATACTTTCTATTTTTAATCGATTAATTAAATCAAAATCAACTGGATTATTAATTTTTATAATTTTATATTCCGAAATTCTAAAATTCTCAATCAAATCATTTTTCATATCGTCACTTTGCGCAATAATTTGATGAAAATTATTATAAAATCGATAAAAGAATAAAATTTCTTTACGTTTTACATGTTCAGAAACTACATTTGTTTCTCTTGTAATAAACTTCGTTCTAGGAAACAAAGAAATGATTAGTGATAAAAAAGCTGAAATTTCCCCCCAACCTGTAAAAACAATTTCTGGTTTTAACTTTTTAATCAACGGAATAATTTTGAAAATCGAATAACGAATTCGAGAAACGTTTAATTCAATAATTTCAACATCATCTTTCAAATGATTTAAATAATAACCTTCTTTTTTAAACAACACCAATTTTGGACAGAATTTCGTTCGATCCAATTCATTGCAAAGCGTTGTAATTACTCGCTCCGCACCACCTTGATTAAGGTCTGGTAATATGAAAAGTATTGTTTTCAAAAAAAAATTTATTCAATTCTATTATTAATATAACCTTCCGTAGCTTTTTCGTTCGAAATAATTTGCATTGGATTTCCTGTCACAATCGAATTGTCTGGCACATCTTGCGTTACATAACTGTTTGGCGCAATCAACACGTTATTTCCAATTGTAATTCCACCAACAATTACGGCATTTGTACCAACCCAAACATCGTCTTTCAAAATTGGAAACCCTTTCGATTTCCCTCTATTTGTCTGACCTAACGTAACACCATGCGCAATATTACAATTTTTCCCTATTTTACATTTTGGATTAACGACAACGGTTCCCCAATGCCCTAAATTTAACCCTGATCCAATTTCTGTTCTTGCAGAAATTTGATAACCATATTTAATCGAATAACGACGCAACAACAAACGATAAACTAAACCTAAAGGATGTTTAGCAGAATATTGTTGAGCTTTTCTTAAACAATAAATAAAACGAAAACCTGGACTCATAAAACCTTTCAATAAAGGAGAATTTGTCCAATATCCAAAGTTTCGATAAAAATCTTTCTGAATAATTGTTTTCATAATTTAGTTTAAATATTTTTCAATTGAATTTACTGCATTCCCCAACTCAAAAGGTAATGTTTTTCCTTCAATGATTTGTTGATATTTATGGGCAATTTCAGGATTTTGAATAAAATATTTCATTCCATCATAAATTGCTTCCTCTTCATTATGGATAATATACCCTAATTCGCCATCATTCAACATTTCTCTAACTCCCGAAACATCTGTTGCTATAATTGGTTTTGCTAAAACCATCGCTTCAAACAAAACTGTTGGGTAACCTTCGTAACGAGAGGATAAAATATAATAATCTGCCTGAACAAAATAGGGATAAGGATTTTCTTTGAAACCAATCAAATGTGCAGTTTCTTCAACTCTTAATTCTTCAACCAATTTTTTGATATTCGGAAAATCGTAACCGTCACCAACAATCCAAACTTGATGTTGAAAACCTTCGTCTAGCAATCTGCGATGCGCTCTCAATAGACGATCAAATCCTTTTTGTGGAAAAACTGTTCCGATTGAAACAAATGTCGGTTGATCATTTTTTTTCTGAATCTCACAAGGTTCTAAAGCTGACTTTATAATTTCATTGACATCAATAGGATTATAAATACGAACCACTTTTTGTTTTTGTTCATCTGAATTTGCTAAACCTAAAAATAATTGATTAATCTTTTCTGAAATCACTAGAATTTGATCAAATTTGAAAAAATTTTTCAATCGTTCTGTTGTATATTCAGGAATATTCGACAAATCATTGTGAATCCAAACTATCTTTTTAGAAGATTTAATCGGAGAATTCAAAATATCATCTGCTATTCCATGAATTGCCGCAAACTCTATATCGTATTTTTTGTTTGGTAAAATAAATTTATAAAGCAACTTCGGAAACTTTGACAAAATCTTCTGATAAATCACTCGAAAAGCTTTTTGCGGAATATCCTGCGGACGATTTGTCGTAATCATTTCACCTTTATTCAAATAATAGATATTAATCCAAGACGGAACATCTTTGAGATATTTACCTGAATAAAGGTTTAACAATAAATCTATTTCGTATTTTTCTGCTGGAAGATTTTTGAGAAAAGTGACCAATACTTTTTCAGCACCTCCATGACGAAGTGAGCCAATACGTATTAATATTTTCTTATTAGCTGACATTATTTCGCAGTCGATTTTCGTTTATATAAATAGAAATCTCTACCAGAAGGCTTGAATTTGTATATTTTGTCTAAAATAGCATTGTCAGATTTTGCTACATCTGCAACCTTAAATTCTTTGATCAATTCGTAATCATTATAAATGGATTTATCGGCCAATTCTCCTTTGAACATTGGCTTGAAATCTTCTAAAATATATTTCGGTTTTGCTTTATTGATAAGATTAGAAAAACCTACTTCTTTTCCATTTTTCACGATATTTTCTTCGGTTAATCTTTTATCAACTAAACCAACGTAATCAATTACTTTTAACTTAGAAAAATAAGGAATATAACCTGCTGGTTCTAGGAATATATAATTGTCTTTATTAGGCTCAATTGAATCTAAATACAAACCTATTTTACGTGCATGATTCCATTCTCCATGTCCTGTTGCAATAGAATGAACAGCTTGATAAGCTGTAAATGGAATAAAAAAGACGATAAAATAAGCAATTGATAATGATTTGTACTTTTCCGAATCTAAAACGATTAATATAATAGGCAAAAACAAACAGATTTGAGGAATCCAATAATACCAATCGAACCATGAGTTAGCCGCACCAAAAATGATGGTTTTTACAACTCCAAACAAGAATAAAAACGAAACTACTTTTCGTTTATCAACATTCCATTTTTTGTTTAATACAACCAAACAAACCAACGAAATTATAAATAATAAAATCGTTGAAAAGTTAAAGATAGATGTTGGAAATTTTATCATTCCAAAATAATTCGGCCCAAAGAATTTGAATTCAGTCCAGCGTTCTAATAATGTAGGATTTACGTAATTATTCTTTTTAGAAGTGATCGTGTTATTCACAATTTCTCCGAAGTAAAACCAGTTGAAAGCTACTGTAGACAAAACGGCTAAAATACCACCAATCATCAATGCGTTATTCCATTTACGTTGTTGAATTACATCATAAATAAATAACAATCCTAAGAAAATACAGGTGTCAATTCTAGTCCAAAGAATTAGGATCGGCATCAATATAAATGCCCAATTTTTTCTTTCTACAAAACCATATTTGATTAATGCCATATAGAAAAAGAAAAGCATTCCGAATTCCATTCCTAAAATTGACATTTTTATAGCAGGTGGTAAAAAACTAACAAATAAAATGAATAAAATAATCTTATTTGTTGAATTGAAAAATAGTTTTCCAAGCCAATATATACCAATTGTCAGTAAAATTGTATTAAAAATAAGAAGCGGATAAATGAAATTTCCTTCGCCAAAAATAGATTGAAAAATGACTCCAACAAAAACATATAAATGTGTTGTAGATGCTGATATTTTTTCGGCTCCGTTATAGCCGTAGACACCATACTCGATAATATTTCGAGCAACACGCCACGAAATTAAAGCATCTTCTTGTATATGGTGAGTAAAGAAAAAGATAGATTTTAGAAGTAAAATCAAAATTGAAGCAATCAGAATTTTACTTTTATTCAAAGAATCTTTCATAGTTATAGTTTGGTCGTGCAAATATAGTTTTATTAATTAAAACATCTAAAATTAGATTTTGTAGCGATCGAAAACATTGCTTCATCACCTTTTGTGTCACCAAAAGCTATGATTTGGTCATATAAAGACAAATCAATTTCTTTCTCGATTCTATTCTTTTTTTCCTGATAATTACAATTTGGTGAAGCAAATTTCCCTGTAAAAAAGCCTTGTTCATCATATTTTGCTTTGGTACAAATTAGTCCCATTTCATAATAATCAGCAAAAGGTTGAATCCAAAAATCGACTGAAGCCGAAACGAT
Organism: Empedobacter sp. R750; assembly: GCF_030324345.1. Classification (NCBI taxonomy): domain Bacteria; kingdom Pseudomonadati; phylum Bacteroidota; class Flavobacteriia; order Flavobacteriales; family Weeksellaceae; genus Empedobacter; species Empedobacter sp. R750. The sequence goes on from NZ_JACAGF010000007.1 coordinate 98,231, forward strand.
AAATTTGTCATTATAATTACTTAATGATTTAATATATTCATCAGCTTTAGAATAAATTAATTCTTGATGATTTTTTTCGAAATAATTTTGAGCTAATTGATTAATTTCAACATAAGATTTTCCTTTCAAAAATTTAGAAATAAACATTTCTTTTACAAAACCAGCATCAATTATCTTTAATTTCGAAACGATAAATAATGGAATAAATATCAGATAATTAATAAAGTAAACTTTAGGAAAAGAGAATTTCAAAAAATCGAATAAGGTATCTTTACAAGTTAACGTTCCATCAAAATCAAAAAGGTATAAATTGCGATTCATTACATTTTCATTTTTTTGAAAATAAATTCAGGAACATTACGAATTATCATCATAATTCCCCACCACAAAAATGTTACATAAACAATATTTTTCTTTTTGACATAAGCTTTATAAATAATATTAGCCGCTTGATCTGGTTGAGCAGTTAATGGTTTTGGTGTTTCAATATCAGCTGTCATTTGCGTATCCATAAATCCTGGAATAACTGTCATTACATGAACTTTTTTATGGAATAAATAATTTCTCAAACCAGCTAAATAAGCTGTGAAACCAGCTTTTGCAGATCCATAAATAAAATTGCTTTGACGACCACGTTCACCAGCTACAGACGACAATCCAATGATAGTTCCCGAACCTTTTGCTTCGAATTTCTGCGCAAAATGATTAATTAAGACAATTAATTTTGAGTAATTAACTTCTACTATTTGTTTCGTGTTCCAATCATCATATAAACCTTCTTCCGAATTTTTTCCTAAATATCCAGCTGCACAAAACAATAATTCAGAATCGATATGAGAAATTAAAGAATAATCGTTTTCTTTTGTTAAATCGAAATGAACAATCTCGCATTTTTGCTCATATTTTGCATAAAAATGTAGTGCTAACTTCTTTGTTTTTTCGATGTTTGATGTAAATAAATAAACCATCGGAAAACGTTTACCTTCTTTCAAAACCTTTTCTACAAAAGCTATTGCTACATCAGAATTTGATCCTATTACTATCATTTTTGCTTAAATCTATTGATACGTTCGTTTTGCATCGACTCGAATTTTGGAGAATCGATATGTTGTAAATAATCTGTCAAGGCTGGATTGGACATCGCGTCTTTTGTTCGGTAAATATGTCCTCCATAATCCATCACAATTTTATCTAAACTTGCAATTAATTTCTCTAATTTATTGTTCACTTTAAAGTCTAAAGCCAGTGTGTATCCTTTCATTGGAAACGAATTATAAGCTTTTGGATTATTATCACCAAACAATTTCAATACGACTAAAAAAGAACCATTTCCACTAGCAGCAATTGTTTCCAAAATCTTTCGCATTCCTTCTTTTCCCGTCTCCTTTGGAATCACAAATTGATATTGAATAAATCCATTTTTCCCATAAATACGATTCCAATTATGAACAGCATCTAACGGATAAAAAAATGTTTCGTAATCCACATAATTTTTCAAATGCTTTTTACCTTGTTTATTAAAATATAACCAATTGAAAATCTTAATTGATAAAGGATTCAACGCAAAATTTGGAAAGAAAAATGGAATATTTAAGTTTAATTTCTTCTTAATTTTTAAAGGATTCTTTTTAAATTTTTGAGGTAACTCATCTAAAGTCGCATGTTCGCCTCGCAACATAATCGACTTTCCTAAAGAAGTTCCTTTTTGTAAACAATCTAACCACGCAACATTATATGTCCAAGATTCAGAAGATTCGAATAGTTCGAAAATTTCATCTAAATTCTTTGCCTGAATTGCTTCATTTCGAATATACGCTGACTCAATTTTTTTCAACATAAATTTAGCAGAAATAACAATTCCTGTCAATCCCATTCCTCCTATTGTTGCCCAAAATAAATCTGTGTTTTCATTTCTTGAACAATGTAAAATATCTCCATTTTCGATCATTAAATCGAAATGAATTAAATGATCAGAAAAACAACCATCGATGTGATGATTTTTTCCATGAACATCTGATGCAATTGCTCCGCCAACTGTAATAAATTTGGTTCCAGGAGTGACTGAAATGAAATATCCTGCCGGAATTGAAACTTCTAAAATATCTGGTAATAAAACACCAGATTCAACTTCTATAATTCCATGTTCACGATCAAAATCGATAAATTTATTCCATTTCGATGTTGAAATAATTGTATTTTGTAATGATGCATCTCCATAACAACGACCATTTCCTCTCGCAATAACTTCTTCATTTGAAAGAATTGCTTCCTGAAATTCTAAAATTGTAGTTGGCGAGACAACATTGGATTTTATAGATGGATACAGTCCCCAATTGGCAACTGGGATTAATTTTTTATTTTCCATTGTTAAAATAAATCAATAAAATATAACATATTCCCCACATTACAATTAAAATTTGTAGAAAATGATCTTTAAAAATCAATTTAGTCGGAGATTCTGTTTTAGCATATACAAACGTTTGTTGCAAATAGCGCAAAACGGCTGCAAAAACAAAGACAAAGGTATAAATAATATAATGATGAAATTTGGATTGTGTTTCTGGAGAAAGAATAAACATCATGTAACAAATTACAGCGACAGTACAAGTTATAGCTAAGGCAGAATTCAGAAAATTGAGATTATACCCGTCTAGCGATTTTCTTGTAATACCTTCTAGTTCGGCATTAATTAATTCCCCTCTACGTTTACCTAAAGCTAAAATCAAAGCCAAATCAAATACTAACAAAATTGTCCAGTCCGTCACAATTAAACTAGTCATATAACCACCAACAAAAACTCTTAGTAAGAATCCAAACGCAATAATCATCACATCAAGAATTGCAATGTGTTTTAACTTGAATGAGTAAGCTAAATTCATACAAAAGTAAATTCCAACAAGAATTGCGACCTGTTTATTTCCAAAGAAAAAAATCAAACTTGCTGTAATTATGACTAAAAAGAAAAATAATATTAAAGCATTTTGCTTCGATATTTTACCACTTGCGAGTGGTCTATTTTTCTTTTCGGGATGTCTTTTATCTTTCTCTATATCAACATAATCATTGATAATATAAATACTACTTGCTACAAACGAAAAGATTAAAAAGCCATAAAACGACTCAATAAACAAATCGATATTCAATAAATTTCCCGAAAAAAATATTGGTAAATAAACGAATAAATTTTTCACCCATTGGTTAACACGTATAAGTTTTAAATAGTTTAGCATTAATTTTTATTTTTCCAATCCTTATAAATCTGATTTGATTTTTCTCTAATTTCCCCTAAATCATCAATGTAATAAATAAGTTCCTTTATTTTAGTATCATAATTATCTTTCACAAAATTTAATAAATCTGTCCATTCTTCAAAAGATAATTCCACAAAGTTTTCTGTAGCATAGCATTCCAACCCCTTAGCATTTAATCTTAACTGATAATTTAGACGTTTTATTGGTGTATTATACTGGGATTTATATATATCAGCAAAAATAGTTTTTTTAAAATGTAAATCAGATTTATCCATTTGCATATAATTTATTTCAAAATCTATAGGTAAAGGAACCGAAATATGATAAAAAAACAAATTAGGTTTAATTTGTAAACCTGATAAAACATGATGAAATATTGTATTTACTTTTATGTGTTCTTTATGCCAATCAATCGGAAAGGGAATAAATATATTAGAAATGCTTTTATTATTTAATAATTCTTTTAAATCTGAGTAATCTTCATAACTGTTAGAAACAATCAATTCAAAACCAATTTTATTCTTTAATTCAATCAATTCATTCCTTCTTACAGTTTTATTTGTTTCATTATAATTATTTCCTAAGAATTGAAAATAATAAACGATTGTATTTTTTTTCAATAACAGCTGACTATTACCTATCCATTCGTCATCGGCATGAGGAACCAACACTAAATTTTGGGATTCAGATACATCAAATGGTTTTCTATTTTTATATGATTCGACTTTTTGAAAATAATATTGCCAATTCCATTTCAACAAATATTTTATTCGTCGTATTTTATTTTTTAATTGTTTACTAATCATATAAAATTATTATTCAATTAATGAATTCCATTGATTAATAATTAGATCTTTTCTCCACTTTCCTGAATTTTTTCCACTTAATTTATTGAGTAATTCTAAATCCTCTTCATAATCAATTAAGTATTGTAATTTTTCTTTAAAAAATTGTTTATCATTCATTGGAATTAAAAAACCATTTTTCTCATTCACAATATCAGAAGGTCCATACTTGCAGTTATAAGAAATCAATGCGTTAGCTGTTAAATTTGCTTCAATCAAAACCGTTGGTAAACATTCCGTTTTACTTGTAAAAAGAAAAATTTTACTTTTCGAAAGTTCTTGAAAAATTTCTGAAATAGTTTGACTGCCTAAAAATAGAATTTTATCGTTTAAAACCTCAATAGATTTCACTTTATTTTCTAACTCATTCTTAGATGGTCCGTCTCCAATAATCTTAAATTTAAAATCTTTTAAATTGATTTCATTAACTATATCAATCAATTCACCAACATTTTTATCCGCATCTAATCGACCAACATAAATTAATGTATTTTCTTTTTGATCAATCAAACTTTCATCAAAAGATTCGAAAGGCTCTCCTACCAAATTAGGAATCAAATGAACATTTTTATGAATGTTTTTATAATGTTCTAAAGAATTGGAGTTAATACAAACAACACCTTTCAAATTTTTGTAATGTTTTCGTAAAGAATCTTTCCATAATTTCCCTCCTACTTCGAAGTTTGCATGTTCCCAAGCAATTGTCTTTCCTCTTACTTTTTTATTCAATGCTAATTGAGAAGATAATTTATACCAACTTGAGATAATTACATCATAATTTTGACCATTCTTGTTCATCCATTTATGTAACATTTCCCATTGACCGAAATCGTACACATAGTTTTTGATGTTATTTTTATAGGGCAATTTTGGAAAATACTTATTCAAGTTAACATTAATTTTTTGAAATCCCCAATGCGAAAAAGTATCAATTACAATAATCTTAACTCGATGGTCTAATTCAAAAAAGCTACTTTTTTCATTGATCATAATCACAATTGAAACATCATAACCTTTCTCCACTAATTCGTTCGCCAAGGAAACTAATACGCGTGCAACTCCCCCAGCCTTGAAAAGCTTGTAATAAACAAATAGTATTTTTTTGGGTTGGTTGGTCATATGATTATTTTATTTTAAAATAAATAAAGCTCAACGGATAAAGCAATATTGACAACAATTTAAACTGTTTCAATCCTTTGTTTATTTCTGATAAATTTCGATGATTAATTATCGAATAAACTTGATATCCAACCAAATTACGAATTAAAGCTTTTGGATATCCAAAAAGTTTTGTTCCATAAGAATTTAGAAAAGAACGATAACCTTCCATCAAACCAAAAGTATTTTTTCCCGTCCAACGTGTATTCGAAACAGAATTAGCATCTTCTTCATCCAAATGATAGTTACGAACAACTTTATTCACAAATCTAGTCTTCACTCCATCAGCATCATAGGTGTTAAAAAATACTGATTGTGGAATGTAACCTTTGCTTTTATAAGGTGAATAATCAAAGTTTTTCAACAATTGTTGATAAGTCTTTGTTATAAAAATTCCAAACTTATCTCCACGCACTTTATACTTGTAACGCATGTCGAAAATTGAACCATCAAATCCGTTATTTGGATATTGATTACCAACGATTTTTCCATCTGTATATTGCGACAATCCCATTACAGAAATATATTCGTCTTGGTTTTTGATTTTCTCTACCTCATCAAATAATGTTTGTAAAGCATTCTCAGGATAAGAATCATCCGAATCTACAATCATAAAATATTTAGACTTCACTTTTTTAATTCCTTCAAAAACAGTAATGAATTTATGTTGATTTTCGTTCCAGAAATATTCAATATCAATTAAACCTTCTGATTGAAAATTTTCAATCATTTCTTTGGTATGATCGATAGAACCATCATCCATAATAATCCATTTAAAATCTTTGAACGACTGATTTTTTAACGAATCATACACACGTGCCAACGTATGCGCGCGATTATATGAAGGCGTGACAATGGTAATTTTAACCTCACTCATTCTCTAATTTGATTTGATATTGCTGTTCGAAAACTTCAGAAACTTGACGATAAATCTCTTTTTCATCAAATTTATTGTACGCATTTTCAGTTCCTTCAATAATTTTTTGAACCAAATCATGATTCGTCATAAAAGATTTCATCGATTCGTACATTTCATCTTCATTATATTGAATTAAAATTCCATCTACTCCATCATCAATCATTTCTGCGATTCCACCTACATTTGTCGAAATAATTGGTTTTCGCATGCACATTACTTCACCTATAACCAATGGATATGACTCGGATTGTGTTGGCAAAATAAAATAATCAGATGCCTTGATATAAGGATAAGGGTTGGTTTGAGAATCTAACAATAAAAAAGAATCTTCAACATTTAGTTCTTTACGTTGATTGATCAAATTTTCCATTTCGTTTCCTCCACCAATTACCGCTATTTTATGATTATAACCATCGTCTAATAATCGTTTATGCACCTTCATCAATGTATGATATCCTTTGCGATGATGCAGTCGTCCCATAGACGAAAAAACAGGTAAATCTGTTTCATAAGAATGTTCAAAAAGCTCGGCTTTTTTCAAAACCTCATCCACTTTTATCACATTATAAATAACAGTCGATTTTGGATAGGTAACTTGATACAAATCCTCGATTACTTGACGTGTTTGTTTCGAACCAAAAATCATAAAATCAAAACGTTTCATCTTTTCAATTCTACTCAAAACTCGCTGTTGATCTTTATCATAGCCAACATCAGTATGAAACCAGCCTATTTTTCTTGATTTTTTATCAGGAGAATTTAACACCATATCAAATTCCGCATAACCAGGCGAAACTTCGATATCATATTTTTCTGGAACTTTTATTTTGTATAAAATTGAAGGAAATTTATCATAAACTTCTAACTTCAATCGTCGCCAAACTAATTGTAATTTCTGTATAAAACCATTAGAACTCATCTGTTCTTTTCCTTTTTCTACAACAATTAATTTTATATCAGTCGGAATTTCTTTAATCAATTCGCCTTGATACAAGTTAAGCATCAAAGTAAAATCGAATTTATCTTTTGGTAAGTTTCGCAACAAATCTAAAACTACTCTTGGAACCCCACCCATTTCTAATGAACGAAGCCTAAAAAGTACTTTTATTTTTCTAGGTTGATTTGACATTTGGTTAGTTTAATAAACAAAAATACAACATTGAGTTTGAATTGAATAATACAACAATCTAAAAACTCATAAAATAATTCTTAATTTTGCAGAAAAAGTAGAAAATGTTCAAAATTGGAACAAAAGTTAAAGTGATAGATGATAATATTTCGGGAACAATTACCAAATTGAAAGGTGATTTTGTTTACTTTAATGATGAGTTTGGTTTTGAATATGAGTATCATCAAGATGAAATCATCAAAGATATTGAGATTGACTATGAAGAATATCGAGATGAGGAAATCAAAGAATTTTCGAAACCAAAGTTTAAGACTTTTCGCAAATCTCATCGTCATCCGTATTTAACGCGAGAAATTGATTTGCATATCGAAAATCTGGTTGATAATTGGCGTGATTTGGATAATGCGCAAATTATACAAACGCAATTAGATGTTGCTCGAAATGAGGTGGAACGTGCTATGTTCGAAAGTCAAATTCGATTGATTTTAATTCACGGTTACGGAAAAGGAATTCTGAAAAAAGAAATTACCGAATTATTATTTCGTTATACGAATATCGAATTCTATGACGCCTCGTTCAAGGAATATCACGGCGACGCCATAGAAGTTAAATTTATTTAAATATCTTATAATAATGAGAAGCTGAATTAAATTCAGCTTTATGTTAAAATCTTTTGATCCAATCCATCAAATCATAGTAATTTTGAGGAACAATTCCGTGTCCACTTCTGTATTCGTGGTATTCAAAATTAATATTCAAGGATTTTAAAAACTCGTCACCCATTCGTCCTAATTCAATTGGCAATACAACATCTTCTGTTCCGTGCGAAACAAAGAAATTTAAATTCGAAAAATCTTTAGATTGATCAAAATCTCCAATAATTTTAGCTTCTGGATAACCACTTAAAATTGCAACATTTTTAATCTTTTCTGGATTATTTAGCGAAATCGCATAACTCAAAATTGCACCTTGACTAAAGCCCATCAATGTTACATTTGCTACATCTAAATTCTCTTGCTGAACAATTGCATCAATAAATTCAACCAATTTATTACGAGATTCTATTGCTTGCATTTCATCCATCCATTTTTCATTGTTCACAAAATTGATATCATACCACGCATATCCGCCATACACAATATCATGCAACGCACGCACACTTACAATATGCGCATTCTGTGGCAAATCTTGTGCAAACGAAAACAAATCTTCTTCGTTGCTTCCATAACCATGTATCAGCACAAAAAGAGGCGTTTTTTCAGTCGAAACAACAGGTAAACGTTCGATATATTTTATTTCATTCAATTCTTTCATACAAACTTATTTTTAGCGAATTTAATTCTAATTTTTCTAAATAAAATTATTTTCAGTTCAGTTAAAACCCTTCGAAAACACCCAAACCAAATAAAGCGAAATCATATTTAACAGGATCATTTGCATCCATTTCTCGCAATTTTGTATCAAGTTCTTTCAATGCTTTTGCATCATTTTGTTTTCGAGTCAGAATATTTAATTTTCGTGCAACATTTCCCGAATGCACATCCAAAGGACACGAAAGAATAGAAGTTGGAATGGATTTCCAAATCCCTAAATCCACGCCTTGTTTGTCATCACGAATCATCCAACGCAAGTACATATTGATACGCTTTGCAGCCGAATTATTCAACGGATCTGAAATATGTTTAGTTGTACGAGTTGGATGCTCTATCTCGAAAAAAATTTGTTTGAAATTCGAGATTGATGCTTGCATCGAATCTGAAGTTTGATGTTTTGCAAAAACTTGTTCCAATCCGCCATGATTTTGATAAATATTACGAAGCGATTGCATGAAAAATTTCAAATCTTCACTATTAAATGTTCTGTGAACAAAACCATCCAAATTCTTTAAATGATTCTCAGAGAAATTCATCACAAAATCGTAAGGCGAATTTCCCATCAATTGCATCATTTTATTCGCATTATTGATAATCATTTTACGATTTCCCCACGCAATTGTTGCCGCTAAAAACCCTGCAATTTCGATATCTTCTTTCGCAGAAAATCTGTGCGGAATCTGTACTGGATCAGAATCGATAAAGTCTAATGTATTATATTGAAGAACTTTTTCGTCTAAAAAATCCTTTATTTCTGTCATTTAGCAAATATACTAAGAAGTATAATATATAGAGAATTAGAATTTCAATCCTAAGCGATTATCTATTCCTAAAGCTTTATAAATAATTTTTAAATGATATTTTACGGTATTTTCAGAAATAAAAAGTTCTTCGCCAATCTCTTTATTTGTTTTTCCTTGTTTTACAAGTTCAATAATCTCTAATTGTCTTTCTGTTAAATTATAATCTTCTATACGAAGTAAATGCTCTCCTTTTTCGTGAGATTCTTTCATGAAATTCTCTAACTCAATTCGCATTCTATTATTCTCTCTTTGTATAAATCGATTTTTCTCTTTGTTCGAATTATATAATTTTATCACTACAACAAGAAATGCAACAACAGCAATCAAGCAAGTTATAAGTAAATAACGAATTTTTTTCTCGTAATCAATTTCAATATTTTTTCGCTTGTCAAGTAAATTTTTATCAAGAATAGTTAATTTACCATTAAAAGTATTGGTACTATATTTATAAGTAAGTTCTACAGCTATTTTCTGATAATAATATGCTTTTTCAAAATCTTTTATCTCTGCATAAAAGTGACTCATAATGTAATAAACAAACTTTTCATAAATCAACATTTTATATTTTTTTGAATAAAAAATAGCGTTATCAAATACTTTTTCAGCCATTTGAGTATCTTTTTTAAATTCAGCTAAATCAATTAGTTTTATATAAACGGCTGCAACATGTTTCGGATTATCTATTTTGCCAAGTTCTATCGCATGGTTTAATGTTTTTTCTGCATTAACAAAATCTTTCTCTCGCATTTGTAATGTTGCAATTACATTATAATAGAATAATTGAGTTTCAGAATTTAATAAAGACAAGTCTTTTGTAGAAATTTCCTTTAATACTTTATCTACATCTTCCCATTTCTGATTATCAAAAGCAACAAATAATTGCTCTACCAACAAGCGTACTTCACCTATTTCTTTCAGCTTATTATCGTTCACTTCATCCAAATGTTCTTTTGCTAATTCTAAATTGCGCGCAACTTCAGGATAATTATATAACCTTTTATAGGTTAAAGATCTTTGTATATAAGCATTAAAGATGTCATAATGTGTAGATTTTTTATCCGTAATAACTTCTTCTAACTTTAATAAAGAAGCTTCATATTTGAATTGATCATTTAAAACTGAAATTTCATCATTCAATTTTTGCGGATCGATATTTTGGGCAGATAAAAAAGGAGTAGTAAGTAATAGAACAAAAAACAGTAAATTCTTAAACATTAAAAACAATAATTCTTAGAAGTTACAAATGTATCCTATTTTATTAAATCATTTTAATCGAAAAGATTTTACATATTATCAACAAACAAACCATCAGCCATCACCAATTTTCGATCGGTCATATTTGCTAATTCTTCATTATGCGTCACAATGACAAAAGTTTGCCCAAATTCGTTTCGAAGATTGAAAAATAATTCGTGTAATTCTTCAGCATTTTTAGAATCTAAATTACCAGAAGGTTCATCAGCAAAAACAACTTTTGGTTGATTGATTAGTGCACGAGCAACTGCTACACGTTGTTGTTCTCCTCCAGAAAGTTGATTCGGTTTATGCGTCAAACGTTGCGAAAGTCCTAAATAAGACATCAACTCTTTTGCACGTTTTTCGGCTTCTGCTTTTTTTGTTTTCTTGATAAAAGCTGGAATACAAATATTTTCTATTGCATTAAATTCTGGCAACAATTGATGAAACTGAAAAATGAATCCAATGTTTTCGTTACGAAATTTAGATAAATCGCGATCGTTTAACTTCGTGATATCTTGTCCCGCAATCTGAATAGAAGTATTATATTTCTTTGGCTCAGAACTTTTTTCTAATGTTCCTAAAATTTGAAGCAAAGTTGTTTTTCCTGCTCCAGAAGCACCAACGATAGAAACGATTTCTTCTTCTGCAATCGATAAAGAAACATTTTTTAGCACTTCTAATTCACCAAATTTCTTAACAATATTTTCTGCTTTTATCATGAGGTAAAGATATGAATTAAGTACTAAGTCTTAAATCATAAGTGATAAGTTTTTTTTGAATTAAAATTCGTCAGTTCGAGTGATTTTTAGAAATGAAATGATAAAAAATTGTATCGAGAATAGAATTTCACTAGAATTGACGGTTTTTTATTGATAAAATTATAAAATCAATCCTCCGTCGAAAATGCTTTAAACCCAAAACAAACAATTTTTAGTGTACTTTGTACGATTTAAAAATTATATAACAATTGTTTTGACTTTTTAAATCATTAATATTCGTATCTTGTAACCTCTAAATAAACAATATTAACCACTTTTTTAGCATAAGCTGATAAAATTAATATGGCAAAATTTAGAATACATCAACAATATTTTTATTTTTGTAATTGAAAAATCAAAAAAAATGAATCTTCACGAATATCAAGGAAAAGAAATTCTTAGTAAATATGGTGTAAAAGTACAACGTGGTATCGTTGCTACTACACCAGAAGAAGCTGTAGAAGCTGCTAAACAATTAACAGAACAAACTGGTACAGGTTGGCATGTCGTAAAAGCACAAGTACACGCAGGTGGTCGTGGAAAAGGAGGCGGAGTAAAACTTGCTAAAAACTTGGACGAGGTGAAAGAAAGAGCAAACGATATTATCGGAATGCAATTAATTACACCTCAAACTTCTGCCGAAGGGAAAAAAGTACATCAAGTGTTAATCGCAGAGGATGTGTATTATCCTGGTGAATCTCAAACAGAAGAGTATTATGTATCTGTATTATTAGACCGTGCAACAGGTAAAAATATGATTATGTATTCTACAGAAGGTGGAATGGATATCGAGGAAGTTGCAGAGTCTACTCCAGATAAAATTTTTACAGAAGAAATTGATCCTACTGTAGGAATCCAAGGTTTCCAAGCGCGTAAAGTTGCTTTTAACTTAGGTTTATCAGGAAACGCATTCAAAGAAGGAGTGAAATTTATCACCGCTTTATATAACGCATATGTAGCAATTGATGCTTCTATGTTCGAAATTAACCCAGTTCTTAAAACATCTGACGATCAAATTATCGCAGTAGATGCGAAAGTTACTATCGACGACAACTCATTATTCCGTCATCCAGATATTGCTGCATTACGTGATACAAGAGAAGAAGATGCAACAGAAGTTGAAGCTGGTGAAGCGGGATTAAACTTCGTAAAATTAGATGGAAACGTTGGGTGTATGGTGAACGGAGCTGGATTAGCAATGGCAACTATGGATATCATCAAATTATCTGGTGGTAATCCTGCAAACTTCTTAGACGTTGGTGGTACTGCTGATGCTGAGCGTGTAGAAAAAGGTTTCCGTATTATCTTAAAAGATAAAAACGTAAAAGCTATCTTAATCAACATTTTTGGTGGTATTGTACGTTGTGACCGTGTTGCTCAAGGTATCTTAGATGCTTACAACAATATGGGTGACGAAATTAATGTGCCAATTATTGTTCGTTTACAAGGAACAAATGCAGAAATCGCTAAGAAAATGATTGATGAATCAGGTTTCGCTGTTCACTCTGCTATCACATTAAAAGATGCTGCTGATAAAGTAGAAGAATTAGTAGGTTAAGATTAACTTATTTATAATATATCAAACCTCTCAAAGGATTCTTTTGAGAGGTTTTTTTGTGATTTATTGTCATTCTAAACTTATTTCAGAATCCCACAAGAATAAATTCAGCTCGACATTTTGTAATTAAATAATTTTACTAAAAATGATTATTTTTGAAGCTATTAACACATTCAAAAATGAAATACATATACGCCACTCTACAATTATTAATAATTACTATATCATTCAATTGTAAATCGAGTTCAGTTTTACCAAATGCAAATTCTGAATTTTCTAATCTTAAAATTAATTCACGTTTAATTGATAAAAATGAAGACAAATTAGTTGATTCTTTTGAATTATTTATTAATGATTCTATTCAGACTAAAATCAAAAAATATAATTCAAAAATTGAAGCTACAAATTATTTCAAAAAAAGTAAAGCAGAAGTTAAAATTACATTTTATGAAGAAAATTCTGTTTTGAATTTAATACGAATAAAAGAAGAATCAAATAAATACGATGAAACTGATAAGTATATTGATTATATGATTGAAAATAATAAAATAAAAGATTTTCATTTGTATTATGGGCATCAATTAGGCTTGCCATTAGATTTGAATAAAAATATCTATGAACAATATGGGCTTAATCAATTTTTAACAGAAGATTTTTATAGAAATTTTTCTTTTGAGATTTATAAAAAATTAAATAAATAAAAACCTCCGCTCAATAATTTGAGCGGAGGTTTCTTTTTACGCATATTTAGTAAAGTCTATATATCGTCAAAATCGATATTGGTAAAAGATTCAACTTGTGTTTCGTCTTTACCCACAACTTTATTTTTTGGATCAAAATCTTTTTGATGTCTTTCCGAAATCACCTCTTGGCCTTTTTGTGCAAAAACAAAATCGGTCGTTTCGTCTAACATATCTTTGAAACTTTCAAAATCTTCTTTGTACAAGTAGATTTTATGTTTTTTGTAATACACATTTCCATCGTCCTGCGTATTTTTTTTACTTTCTGTAATCGTCAAGTAATAATCACCTGCTCTTGTTTCGCGAACATCGAAAAAATAAGTTCTTCTTCCAGCCCTTAATACCTTTGAAAAGACTCCTTCTGCATCCACCTTTTCTTGGTTTTCAAAATCATTCATAAGTCTAAATAGAGTTTAATTGTTAAATGTTTCCTAACAAATCTAAAAAAAATTAAGAAAACAACAACATTTTAACCAAATATTTTCTCTTTTTTTATTAAATCTCTATGAATAAACTTAATCTAGCAGTTGTTTATTGTACAATTCATAATAATAACCATGCTTATTTAATAATTCGCTGTTGGAACCATTTTCTAAAACATGACCATCTTCTAAAACCAAAATCTGATCAGCGCGCTTTGCAGAAGACACACGATGCGTAATAATGATGGTTGTTTTACCATTAATCTCAGAAGATAAATTATTTAAGATTTGTTCTTCGGTTTCGGTATCTACAGCAGACAAACTATCATCAAAGATTAATATTTGTGGATCATTCACCAATGCACGAGCTATAGAAACACGTTGTTTTTGACCTCCAGAAAGCGTAACGCCGCGTTCACCAACAACTGTTTCGTAACGTTCTTTAAATCGATCAATATTATCATGAACAACAGCTTTCTTCGCAAAAATTTCAGCCGTTTGCTCATCTGTATCGTCAGAACCAAACAAAATATTATTGGTTAGCGAATCCGAGAAAAGGAAAGCTTCTTGCGGAACATAACCAATTTCTTCTCGAATAGATTCTACATTAATATCATGAATATTTTTACCATCAATCAAAATTTCACCAGAAGTTGGTTCCAACGAACGCGCAACTAACAAAGCAATTGTCGATTTCCCTGAACCAGTTTTTCCAAGAATCGCTAAAGTTTCACCTTTATTAATTTTGAACGAAACATTATCCAACGCTTTAATTCCAGTGTTTTCGTAGATATACGTCACATTTTTAAATTCGATTGTACCTTCTACTTCATGATTGACTAATTGTTTCTCTTTTACATCTGTTTCAGCATTCAAAAATTCGTTGATACGAAACATCGACGCTTCTGCACGCTGTACAACCATCGTAATCCAACCTAAGGAAGTAAATGGCCAAATTAACATATTTAGGTAAAGGAAAAATTGAGCAATAGAACCAATATCCATTGTTCCTTCTATATATTTTACTCCTCCCAAATACAAAATCACCAAATTACTCACACCAACTACAACAACCATCAAAGGGCCAAAGGCTGCCTGAATTTGAGCTAAATTAAGTGCACGTTTCTGATATTCGTCTGCTTCTACTTCGTATTTAGATTTTATAAATTCTTCTGAATTGAATGATTTTATCACGCGAATTCCAGCAAAAGTATCTTGTACAGACGACGAAATCGTAGATTGTTGTTCTTGTACGCGCTTACTTTTCTTGTTAATATTTCGTGCAACATTATAAATTAACAATGATAAAATAGGCAAAGGAGCTAATGTATAAAGCGTTAATTGCTTATCAATTTGCAACATAAAATATGCAATAATAACTACTCGTGACACCAAATCAATCGGATACATAATTCCAGGTCCAAGGTACATACGCACCAATCCGACATCTTCTGTAATCCGATTCATCAAATCGCCCGTTTTGTGTTTTTTATAAAAGGACAACGATAATTTTTGATATTTATCGTAAATCACATTTTTCAAATCGAACTCAATATAACGCGATGCCACAATAATCATTTGTCGTGTACCAACCGTCAAAACTCCTCCCAAAACTTTAAAAAAGAAAAAAGCCAAACTGGCATACATCAAACCATCTTTCAAAAGATCGAGATTATCTGTTCCTTCCTTCTTAAAATTTCGTAGCAATTCTTCAACTGTATTGATTGCTTCTCTAATATATGTAACGGAATAAACCTGTACCCAATTGGCACAAATCGTAAAAATGAAGCCCAAAAATATTCTCCATTTATACTTCCATAAAAATTTATTTAACTTTTGTAATGATTTCACAAAACAAAATTACATTCTTTTTTTTACCTTTGCATCAATTTATTAGACGTTATATCATTGAAATTATGTTGGGAAGAAGACAACTACGCGAAAAAGTAATGCAGAATATCTATGCTTACAATAGTTTAGGAACTGAAGGCGAAGAAAGAGCGGTCGAGAAAAATATGATGAAAAGTATCGATCAAATCTACGATTTGTACATTTATCTCCTAAATTTGATTAAAGTTCAAAAGGACATTGCAGAGCATAAAATTGAACTTGCAAAATCAAAAAACTTTCCAACCCAAGAAGATTTAAATCCAAATTTAAAATTTGTTCAGAATAAAGTATTCAAAATTATTGAACAAAATCTTGAATTAACTCGTTATTCTACTGACAACAAATTTTTACTTTGGGATATTTATGATTCTTATCCAAACAATATCTTTAAAAATTTGACAGAAAGCGAATTGTATAAAACGTATATGAGCAGCGACAAACATTCTTTTGAGGAAGACAAAGAATTTATCTTGAACTTTTTCGTAGAATTTATTGCTGAATATGAAGATTTGCACGATTACTTAGAGGGAATTCAAATTACATGGGCAGACGATGTACATATTGCAAATGCGATGTTACATACAACGATAAAATCGTTCCGTCAAAATAGTTCTCCGTTGATTTCTTTGTTCAAAGTTTACAAAGATTTAGATGACAAAAAATTTACTGAAGAATTATTCCGTAAAACTATTCGTTACCAAGCAGAAACAAGAAAAATTATTGATGAAAAAGCTCAAAACTGGGAATTAGATCGTATTGCGACAATCGATTTGATTATTTTAGAAATGGCTTTGACAGAATTTTTATATTTCTCAAATATTCCTGCAAAAGTTACAATCAACGAATATGTGGAATTAGCGAAGAGTTATTCGACAGAAAAATCGCGTGTTTTTGTTAACGGAATCTTAGATAAAACATTAAAAGAGTTAAAAGACAATAATAATTTACCAAAATACGGTAGAGGTTTATTATAATCACTATTTTTTCTTAATTTTGACTAAGACAAATAATTATAAAAATGAAAAGTAAATTATTTATATTAGGTGCATTTGCATTATCATTCGCAATCAGCTCTTGTGGAGAGAAAAAAGCTAGCGATAATTTTACAGCTGAAGAAACAGCTCAACAAGCTGAAAATGTTGTAGATCCAGCTACAGCTCCAGTTTTAACATTAGCAGAAGCAAATCACGATTTTGGAGATGTAAAAGCTAACAATAAAGTAGAAACATATATCAAGTTCAAAAACGATGGTAAATCTCCATTAGTTATTCGCGACGCGTCTGCAACTTGTGGTTGTACTGTTCCTGAATTCCCTTCTACTCCAATTGCAGTAGGAGCTACAGATTCTATCAAAGTTGTGTACACAGCTGGAAACATGAACGGAAAGCAACAAAAAACAGTAACTTTAGTAACTAATACAACAAATGGTCACGAGAAATTTGACATTTCTGCAAACGTTGTTGGAGCTACTGCAAATGACCAAAATGCGCAACAAGCATTTGGACAATAAGTATTAAATCGATAAAATATAAAAATGATTCAAACAATCTTTTTACAAGCTGGTGCACAAGGCGGAGGAATGTCTATGCTTTTGATGTTCGGAGGGATGTTCGTAATTATGTACTTTTTCATGATTCGTCCTCAACAAAAGAAAGCGAAACAAGAAAAACAATTTCAAACGGATATCAAACGTGGTGATCAAGTTGTAACAACTTCTGGAATTCACGGGAAAATCAACGAAATTTATGACGACGCTGTTATCATCGAAACTGGAGCTGGAAAAATTAAATTTGAAAAGGCTGCAATTTCTCGTGAATTAACTGCTGCACGTTATTCAAAAACGACTGACAAAGCTGAGAAATCAGAAAAAGCAGTTGAAGAAAAAAACTAAGTTTAAGGTTAACATATATTTAACTGATTGCCGAAGGAATTATTCTTCGGCATTTTTTTAACTTCAAACCATGAAAAACAACCAACCTTTTGTAGCAGGAATTACTGGCGGAATAGGCTCTGGCAAAAGTACAGCGGCAAAATTCTTCGAAGAATTAGGTATTCCGGTATATAATTCTGACACAAGAGCGAAAACGATTCAGAATGAAAACTCTGAAGTAAAAGTTAAAATTATTGCAGCTTTTGGTGAAGAAGCGTACAATGAAAATGGTTTGAATAAACCATATCTATCAAAACAAGTTTTTCAGAATAATGAAAAATTGAAGCTATTAAATTCAATTGTTCATCCAGCAGTTTTCCAAGATTTTGAGGATTGGAAAAAAGCTCAAAAATCGGATATTGTAATGAAAGAAGCTGCCATTTTAATAGAAAGTGGTAGTTACAAAGATTGCGATGTTGTGATAAGTGTAGTGGCCGATATAGAAACGCGAATTGCACGAACTATAGAAAGAGATGGTTTATCACGAGAAGAAATTCTTGCAAGAATAAACAATCAGATTTCGGACGAAGAACGAATTGCTAAATCAGATTTTATTATTGATAATAATGGCGATTTAGCTCACTTGAAAAATGAAGTGGAACAAACGTTTATCAAAATCAAAAAAATGATTTAATCGTCCAAATTTTAACAAAAAGATAGAAATTAGAAAAGATTAAACTATTTTTAATCATTCAATAAAAAATAAATGAAAAAAGGATTTTATAAAATCTTAATCGTTATCATGAGTGTTGCGCTTATAGGATTGATAATTATTCAATTCTATTGGCTAAACTTGACAATTCAGAATGGTACAGACAGTTTTAACAACAATGTGTACCAAGCGATGAATTATACAACTGAGAAAATAAATAAAAACGAATTAGAGCGTTATTATAAGAAATTCAATAATATACAATCTGATTTAAAATCAAATAAAGATAAACCGCAAGTTGTAACCAATCAAGTCATCAAAGATTCGCTTGGTGTAACGTACGCTTATGTAACGCGCTATGTGGTCGAAAAATCGATGTTGCCGTCATCTGGAAAATACAATGACAGCTTAACGAAAGCGAATATTTATTCGCAAGAACGCGTTTTCAAAATAGACAAAGATTCTTCTGCAAGAGGAATTCCAAATCTGAATTTGAATTTTGAGCACGCTTTACAAGACGGAACATTTACGCTGGAAAGTGCTGCGCGTTGGGATGCTGGTTCTACGCCAATCGACAAACGTGTGAATTATGCGATGTTAGATTCGATATTGAAAAACGAATTACGTAACAGAGGAATTCATCAAGCAATGCCAATTTTGGCAGTTTTGAAAAAAGATTCGACAGAAACAAATGTCAAATCAAAAGATTTCGATCGCAATAAAATCGAGTTTATGGTTCCACTATTTTTGGATAGAAAGGATCATATCGAATATTATCTGGCAGCGAATTTTGTTAACAGAAATTTAGCCATTGTTGCACCAACTGTTCCAGTTATTTCATTGACATTTATCTTAACCATGATTATCATTACGGTTTTCTCCTTGTCAATTTATTACATGCAATTGCAACGCAAAAGTTCGGAAATCAAGACAGATTTCATCAATAATATGACGCACGAATTCAAAACGCCTATTGCAACCATTAATATTGCGTCTGATGCATTGCGTAATGAAAAGATATTTACTGATCCCGAAAAGGTGAAATATTATGCCGATTTGATCAAACAAGAAAACAAACGTATGAATGCTCACGTTGAGATGGTCTTACGAATGTCGAAGCTTGATCGCAATCAAATGGATATGAATTTTCAGGAAGTAAATTTGAATGGCATTGTACAAAAAAGTGTTGAGCCGATAAGATTTATTGTAGAAGAAAGAAATGGTACAATATTTGAAGAATACAATGCAGAACAATCATTTGTAAAAGGAGATCCGTTCCATTTAGAGAATATCGTTATTAATGTATTGGATAATGCTCGAAAATACTCTCCAAACACACCGGAGATTAGAGTAAAAACATACAACAAAGACAACAATTTTTTAATTGAAATTTCTGATAAAGGAATGGGTATGTCGCAAAACGTTCTGAAAAAAATATTTGAACAATTTTATAGAGAAGAAACGGGAAATATACACAATGTAAAAGGTCATGGACTTGGGTTGGCTTATGTCAAAAAAATTGTTCAGCTTCACGGCGGACAAGTTTGGGCAGAAAGTTCAGCAGGAAAAGGAAGTACTTTTATCATTAAAATTCCTCTAAAATCATAGATCAATGAGTGATAAACAACGATTACTTTTAGTAGAAGATGATCCAAGCTTCGGAAGTGTATTAAAGGATTATTTGGTTATAAACGATTTTGACGTAACGCACGCAATCGATGGTGAGGACGGTCTTGCCAAATTTAAAGAAAGTGATTATGATCTATGCATCCTTGATGTAATGATGCCTAAAAAAGATGGTTTTACATTAGGAAAAGAGATCAAAGAACTAAAAAGTGAACAACCAATTATATTTTTAACAGCGAAAAACATGCGCGAGGATGTTTTGAATGGTTACAAAATTGGAGCAGACGATTATGTCTTAAAACCATTTGATTCGGAAGTTTTATTGTACAAAATAAAAGCTGTTTTACAACGTAATTCTGGCGAAGAAGAAAAATTTGAACAAGAAGATTTCAAAATTGGTAAGTTTACGTTCAATGCAAAATTGAGACAATTAATTTACGATGGTAAATCACAAAAACTTTCGCCAAAAGAAAACGAATTATTACGTTTATTGGCAGTTTACAAAAATGATTTAATGCCTCGTGAGATTGCCTTAACACGTATTTGGCATGATGATAATTACTTTACATCACGTTCTATGGACGTATATATTGCGAAATTACGTAAGTATTTGAAGAAAGATCCAGCAGTAGAAATCGTGAATATTCACGGTGAAGGATTCCGACTTTTAATTCAGGAATAAGATTAATCTTTATAGAAAAAAAACCTCAACTACGTTGAGGTTTTTTTGTGGTATTGTACTTCTTTCGAATAAAATTATTAATAGGTTCTTCTAAATAAATGTACATCAATATAGAGATGATATTTAATAAAATAAAGAGTAATAATTTATTTGAAGTAAGATAATCATTAATAAAAATTGGAATAAATCCTTTATGTATAAGATAAAATATATAAGAACTTTTCCCTAAAAGAACCATATATCTTGATGATAAAAATTTCTGGATTATAGTTTGCTCATTAATCAATCCCCATAAAAGTGGTACAATTCCCACAATTGATAAAATCATTAATTCAATGCTTCTTATTATATCAGCTTTAAAATTAAAATATGGTTTTAGAAATTGTAAGCAAGATACATACAGAATTAACATTAATAACCCAAAATAAGTTACCCAATTTATTTTAAATTTAATCGGTTTTGATTTTATTAGAATTGCTAAAAGAATCCCGGAGAAAAACTCAAAAATAAATACATAAATATTAGACTGTAAAAAGCCCCATATATTATTTTCTGTATTGAACAAACTTTTTATCCCCATTCCAAAAAGTAAAATTACAATTGGAATTATAATTAACCATTTCTTAGACTTCTTTATCAATATAAAGTAAAAAGGTGCTGTGAAGTAAAATAGTTCTTCAAGTGTTAAAGTCCATCCTTGGGGAACTCCACTTAAAAAATACTTTGTAAATAGAGCTTTTAGCATTGTAATAGATAAAACAAATTCAATTGTTTTATCCATATACCACTCAGGAGATTTAATGTAACCAACTAAAAACACTAAAATTGTCATCAAAAAATACATAGGATAAATCCGAGCAAATCTATTTACCATGTATTGTTTAAAATCAATTTTTGCTTGATCAAAATATCTGTAAGTGATTAGAAAACCACTAAGCACAAAAAACAAATCAACACCAAAATGAAACTCTCCAATAATATTTTTTAAAAAAATAGGGAAATTTGGATTATTAAAAGGAAAAAAATGGTAAATAAAGATAATCCAAGCTGCTATAGCTCGATACCCCGTTAAAGCAGGAAAAAATAATTTATTGTCTTTCATAATCTATTCTACTTCCGCTCCCAAATTTCTGTATTGTTGACGAAACTTTTCTGCCCATTTATACCATTCATCATATTGTGCATCTGGATGATTTTCTTTATCTAAAAAAGATTTGATATAATCATCAGAAAAGTCTTTTGGATAATTTTGCATGGCATCAAACTCGTTATTTAACCAAGCTTCGTTCAAAATATAATTCATTCGATTCACATCAAAATGATTTCCATATTCGTGATATGAACCTGTTGCAGATGATTTGAAGGTGGTTTTTAGAACCTCTTGATTAGTTCTTGCAAAAATTGCCTTTTTATTTTTGTAATACCAAGCAGCAGCATTTCTTAATTGTTGCTTTTCATCAACTTTTCCTTTGGCATCTGCCCAAATTGCTAACCAATAGTCTTTTTGATATAAGCCCATTAAAATTGAGTTTAAAGACCAATATTTCCGTTTAGTTTTATTATCAACCAATCCTAATTTATATAAAACTGTAAAGAATTTGTATTTGTTGTACATAAACATATCCATGATGAATTTGTTTGAAGTAAATAATTTTTGAGGTTGAGCTTGATTTAGGTCATCTGATAATTTATCTATTATCAAATTTTTGTCATCCGAATAATTTCCTAACCACCCCAACTTTAATAACGGAATTGAAAAAGATTTCATTTCTCTTACAACCTCATCAATATTGATAAATTTAGTAAACCAAACATCATCTTCCGTAACCAAAACATAATCTGACGAAGATTTAACTTCATTATACCACAAATCTGTTGGTATTGTAAAGCCATCAATTTTATTCCCATTATTGATATTATTCTCTATAGCTTGAATCTTGTCCAAATATTGATTAGAAGTAATAATATTAACATTTGGATATTTCAATTGAATTAAATCTAAATATTTTTTAGGCGTTCCGTCATCCAAAATTTTAATTTCAAAATTACCTTTTACACAAGTATAAATTGATTGTAAACATCGATCTAAATAATATGGACGATTGAAGGATTTTATTATTATGGTGATCATAAAAATTTTCGTTTTAACTTTTTAAAGAACGTATTTTCTTGATCAAAAATAAAGCGAGGTAAATTTTCTATTGATTCAACTTTTTTGCCATATAAAACCGAAATATTTCTTCTTCTACATGTAGTTAGTAAAACTGTATGCCAATCTAATTTTTGTTGAGCTGTTTTTCCTTTGTTTTGAGATATGCCTTTATAATGAATTCTATATAAATATTGAATTTTATCAATAAAATAAAACTCACCTACTTCGTATAATTTTAAATACAGATCTTGATCTTCAGAAATTATTAAAAACGAATTAATACCTTCAGTTTTATCATAAAATTCTTTCTTAAATGTAAAAAAATGGGCAACTTCAAAGTTTATATTAAAAAATAATTTATCTCCATTTTTTATTTTTAAGGTATTCTTAAATTCTCCTATTTCTTCAGATTTTTCATTGATCAACTTAATTTTAGAATAGGTCGAGATAATATGCGGATTACTATGATAACAATTCATTACTTCTTTTATAGCAGATACCGTAATCATATCATCAGGATCTAAAAATCCACAAACTTCTCCATTAGCTTCTTCAACACAACGATGTTTTGTAAAACCTACCTTTTTATTTTCTGAATTTTGAAAGAGTCTTATTTTATTATCTTTCTCTGCTAAAACTTTCAGTTTTTGAAACGAATCATCTGTTGAACAATCGTCAACAATTACAATTTCATAATCTTGATATGTTTGATTTTTGATCGATTGATAACACTCTTGGAAATAATTCCAATTATTATAATGCGCAATTAGAATAGAAAATTTCATTTTATAATGATTTTACAAGATGTTCTTGTTTATTCACAATAATAGAATTTGATGGAACATCTTTATGAATGACGCAACCTGCTCCGATGATTACATTGTCGCCAATCGTAACATCTTTTAAGATTACAACATTAGCTCCAGTCCAAACATTATTACCCATTTTAATAAAACCAATATTAAAATCTGTTTTAGAAACAGAAAATGGCTCTTTTGTATATTGATGATTATGATCAAACAATTTCATTCCTTCTCCTAAAATACAATTTTCTCCAATTGC
Source organism: Empedobacter sp. R750 (assembly GCF_030324345.1). Taxonomy (NCBI): domain Bacteria; kingdom Pseudomonadati; phylum Bacteroidota; class Flavobacteriia; order Flavobacteriales; family Weeksellaceae; genus Empedobacter; species Empedobacter sp. R750. Next base: position 122,420 of record NZ_JACAGF010000007.1, read on the forward strand.
TATTTCTCCTAAACACGAAATCGTAGCTCTTGTGATATATGTATTCTTACCTATTGAAAACTTGGCATCTTTCTTAATTGTCAAATAATTTGATTCATTAATAGTTACATTTTCTTCTATGTTGATATGAGCTGATGAAGAAATGTCATAAAAATTATTAATTCCCAATTTAAAATCATTTGAAATTCTAGATTTAGAATTTTGTTTGAAAAGCTTTAAAGCTTCATTTTTTTTAGCTTTATTTATTAATTTATCTAAGGTCAAAAATATTTTATTCAACATAGTTTCAGGTTTATTTTTACAAATATAATAAGTTGTATTTTAACACTTAATAATTAATATATATTATTAAATTTGTTTTTCCAAAATAAATTTATCAAAATCTAATACTTTGATTTCAAATTTCCCTCTAATTAGCATAAATATTCCTATTTTCAAATGTGAAGATTATATTATCAGATGTTTAGATTCTGTAAAAAATCAATCGTATCAAAATATAGAAATTATTTTAGTTAATGATTGTACGCCTGATAACAGTATTGCAATCATTGAAGAATATATGGTTTCGAATAAGGAATTAAACATTCAATTACATCATCTACCAACCAATCAAGGATTGTCTGTTGTTCGAAATACTGGCATAGAACATTCTAATGGAGAATATATTTATTTTTTGGATAGTGATGATGATATTACGAATGATTGTATTGAAAAATTAGTAAAGAATGTTGTAGAAAATAAAACAGAGATGGTCATCGCTCAAAATCGTTGGATTAATACTTTTGACCATTCTACAAAAGATTTTGGATTTTCTACAGATTTTTCAACTCTTGTTTATTCAGATAATCTTTCTATTTTCAAAGCTTATTGTCGAGGTTCTTTTCCTGTTTCGTCATGGAATAAGTTAGTTAAATTAAGCTTTATCAAAGAAAATGAAATTTATTTTGTTCCAGGATTATATGCGCAAGACGAATTGTGGATGTTTCATGTTATGGAAAAAATTAATTCGCTTTCTATCATAAAAGATATTACATATAATTATTATTTACATGCGAATTCTGTCGTATTTAATCGTACAAAAAAGAACTCTGAAAATCATCAAACTATTTTAGAGTGGATTTCAAAATCCTATCATCAAACAGAAAGTGAGAAACGAAAAAAATTAATACGAGGTTGGATTGTCGATTATAAAAAGACCATTTTACAAATGCAATGGAAAGTACTGAAAGATAAAGAGTATTTTATAACCAATTATCAACGAATGCAGAAAGCACCATCTTTCAGTTTAGTTGATTATCTTTCTAGTGAATTTACCAAAAAACAAAAAAAGGAAAATTTTTTATTAAATCTTCCTTCTCCAATTGGTTTTAGAATTTTCAAAAAACGTTATGAAGGGTGATTATTGGTAGTTTTATTTATTAAAGATTCTACAATTTCTAAATGTTTTTTTAAAGAAAAATTTTGAGAAACAATTTCTTTTCCCTTTATTCCTAATTTCTTAGAAAGCTCTCTATTTCCATATAGCTCTAACATAAATTTACTCATTGTTGCAATGTCATGCTCTTCTACTAATAAGCCAGATTCTCTATTTAAAATTACATCTGGTATACCTGCATGTAATGTAGATATAATTGGCAAACCTGCAGCAGACGCCTCCAATATAGACACAGGCGTTCCTTCCTTATCCCCTGTAGAACTCATAACTGAATGTTGTACATAACAGAAAGATTCCTCATAATATTTTTTTTGTTGTTCCTTAGTAATCCATCCTGGTAGAATTACATTTTTTTGTAAATTTAATTCTATTATTAAATCTTTAACTTTGGTCATTAACTCACCATCTCCGGCCATAACTAATTTAGCTTGTGGAAAAACTTTAACAACCATTTCAAATGCTTTAATTAGATTAATAGGAGACTTTGTTTCTGTCATTCTACCTATAAAAATAAATTGTGAACTGTTATAATTAGGATTCAATTTAAGAAAATCTTCAGATGGTCCAATTGGAGAATAAATAATAGTATCTTTTTTAAAACCTAACTCTATCAACTTAGGTACCATATCTCTAGCCACAGGAATTGTAAAACTCTGATAATCTGATAACTCTATGTATTTTTGTTTAAACTTTTCATAATATCTAGAATCATTAATTTCGTACCCTAACACATTAGATATTAATGGAATATTACATTTTTCGGCAATAGCTTTTACAGAAGCACCTGTATTTAAAAATTCTGCTAAACAACAATCAACATTATACTTTAATAATAATTTTTCTAATCGCTTAGCTTTTAATGATTCTATTTTTTCAGGGTTATTTAAAGCTAATAATGTAATGATATAACGTATTATTTTTTGCTTCCACAATGGAGTACCTAATTTTAAAAAAGGTATTAAGCCTCCAAATAAAGTTAATTTATTGTATGGTAAATCTTCAATGTATCCTTTAGAAAAGGTTCCAAGAGGTTTGTGTGTACCGTATGTTAGTATAGCTATAGTTTTAGTCTGGTTTTTCATAATAATACTTATTTGTTCTAATTACATTTATAGTTTCTTTAATCCCAATTATTCTAATAAGCAATAAAAATAATTTTAATTGACTTGGACTTAATTTTCTGTAAAGTGCTCTATTATTTTGATAAACTTTTTTAGACAAGACCTTCTTTTGATATAAGTTCATTTTAATGTGATATGTTTTTAGAATGTAAGTGTATGCACTTATAATTCCTTCCATTTTCCTTTTCTTAAGAATGTTATCTTGATTATTACTAATTGATAAAACTGATTTTCTATAATTTATAAAAGAATTATTTATACATATAAAGTTATTTCCGTTTGTAAAATCAACCCATGCTACATCATCAGATCCAAAAGCTAATTCAAACTCTTTAAATCTATTCAATTTATATATATCATTTTTGAAAATATGCTCGCTTAAAGTACTTCTTTTATAATTTAATATTTTTTGAATGAGAAAATTGATAGAATTCTCATAATTATTATTAACATGTTCACTAACTATCTCTGTCCCTTCTTCATTTACAATTCTAGTTGCATATTTTATAACATTCTCCGTCACTTTTCCTTCATTAATAAGCTTATAGAATTCTTCAACTACAATTAAATCTAAATAATCATCATCACAAAGCAACATAATCCATTCCTCATTTTCAGTAAGGTCATCAATACACCTTTCCCACTGCTTAGTCAGGTATTTTCCTCCAATGTTTGTATCATATCTTTTATATTTTGTAATGATACTTGAGTATTTATCAATCAATTCAGCAGGATTTTCAGGACTTGAATCGTCTCCTATATACAGATTAAAATTTTGATTTGATTGATTTTGCAAAGAAATCAATGTCTCTTCAAAATAAGTTAATTTATAATACGGGATAACTATTGCTAATTTAATTTCTGGCATAATATTTTTTGATTAAATTATTCAGATACGCTTCTTTATCTTGAATAGAAAATTGATACTGCAATTCATGAATATCAATCGAATAATGTTCCCCTTTATTTTCCATTAACTTCATTGCAGGTTTTTGTAGTATTTCCTCGAAAGCTTCTACAATTTCTGGTATAAAGTAATTTTCGCCATAAGCTACATTCACAATTCTATTCCAACGGTTAGACTGAATGTATTGAAGCGTAATATCCTTAACATCCTCTACATCAATTAGATTACGTGTCGCATACTTGTGTACATTCAATTGTTGATTGGTCATAATTTGGCGATAAAGATAATTCATCAACAAATTAGGGTTTCCTCCTATTCCAACCACATTACTAATTCTAAGAATGAGATAATTGGCTGTATTTTGTTTGATTACTTCTTCGATATGCAATTTATGTAAAACGTACAAAGAATTGTATTTTGAAGAGTCGTATATAGAGCATGTACTAAAATAAACAAACAACTTTTCAGGATTATTTGCTAATGTATCCTCAACTAAATTTTGTTCACGTAAAAATTCACCCTTTCTAGTTTCAGAAGAATTAGAAACGCCTGAAGCAAAGAAAACAACCTCATCCAAATCTACTTCTGTAAATAAATTTGCGATTAAACCTCTACCTATTATCATTGTAATACTCTTTTACACTTTTATGCCCTACATGTAATATCACTTCATCACCGATGCCTTCGTCAGAATCACATACACACCATTGTTTTGGTAAAATATATGGATAAACTCCTGTTTGCCATGCTGCTTTCCACATGACTAACGAAGCACGAGAAGGATCTATTTTCATAATCTCAGCACAAGTTTTATAAAATAAATGCCCTCTTTCATTACTTTTCCATAATGTCATAGGACTTTGGTTGTACGAATGACCTAATCCTCGAGAAATGTCAGTAATTTCTTGTACATCTTTAGAAATCTGCATATCAACACGTAATAATTGTCTGTCGTTATATGGTACACAAAAACCGAATTTTTGCGTCAAATAAATTAAAGCTATTATATCCGAAGACACGATTTGCATATCACTATCCAGTATACATTTGAAGTCAGCTTTGGAATTGACCAAAGCCATAAATTTATAATAATCCGCCGTACGATAACCATATCTAGGATGATCTGGATCAATAACTGGAGAAGTTACTTTGATTAATTCTACACCATCAATTTGAAGATCAAAATCACTGTAGACTGTATATTTAGCATTTGGAAAATATTCTTTTAAAGTTATAAGAGAAGGATTTAATCTATTCTCATCATCAAAACTAGAACCTCCGCCATTCGTTCTATTCTCTCCAAATTCTGCGAACAAAAACTCGATAGATATAGTGTTAAGCCATTCCATTTCCTCTACAGAAAATTCTTCATTTCTGAATTTAATTTCTGGTTTAGATTTTATAACCGAAGCATTTGCTTTGCCTAACAATACAGCGATGGCGTCTTTGATATTCTTTATCATCTCTTTTTGAAAATTTTACGAAGTAAATAATTAAAAATATAACGAGTAGGGAATTTATCAAGCACAGTATCTATTTCTAAAATTTTATGATTATAGACAACATTTTTGATGCGTTCTTTCGCATGTTTTTCATTAATAATTGTATTAAGACTACCATACATATTTACCATTTCCTTATATGTATTTCTCTCTTCTGTCCAGCTATCATGCCAAGAACCTGAAAAATGATGAGTTACATAATTAATCGGTAAATCCAACGAAAAATAAGTAGAAGGATATAATGCAATTCCTTCTTTTAGTTCTTGATAATTATCATAATTCGCATCAGCACCAAATTCTTCTACCAATAATTTGGAAAAAATTGCAGTATTAGGTTCTTCTTTATAATCATTATTTAGATAATAATCCATAATTTTTGTTGCCAAAACATGCCCTTTTTCTATTCCCCAAAAAGCAGAATATGGAATACCTTTGATTTCGAAACCACAAACAGCACGATGATGTAAAAAATCATTCAGCTTATTTTTAACTTCCATGTCGGTATCTAGATAAAAACCGCCATGTTCATATAGTGCTTTTGCTCTTACAAAATCGGATACAAAAGCCCATTTTTTGTTTTGATAGGCTGTTTTTACAAAATCATTTTGTGTGACATCAAAGTTATCTTCATTCCACTCAATAATTTCGTATTCAGGAAGGTATTTTTTCCAGCTAGAAATGCAATATTCTACAATTGTTGGTTTTGGATTGTTACCAAACCAACAATAATGTATTTTTTTAGGAATCATGTACTAAATATACGATTTATCCAATACTTAAAGTTGTATTGATTAATTATCTCATCACTAATTTTAATAAAAGGTTTCTGAATAAAACTTTCTAACCCTTCTAAATTTTTGAAATCTGTAATAAAGATATTATTAGGATTGTAAAAGTCATATTTCGCAACTGATTTATTATTAGTTATAATCTTATTATTATAATTCATAGCTTCAAAAAAACGAAGAGACAAACCATCATGCTCTTCTCGCTTTAAATCAATTAAAATCTTAGATTCGTTACTGATTTCCAAACATTCTTGGTAAGTAAAAGGCTTGTTTAACATGATTAATTTATCTGAAAATTTGGCATGAAATTCGTCTTGTTTTAAATAAAAATTGATTTTAGAATCTTGATTAATTCTCTTTAAAACATCATGAAAATCCGATAAAATATCAAAACGATTTTCTGTATTAACACCTATGTATGAAAAATCAATTGATTTTTCTGTAGAATTTTCTTCTTCAAAAAAACAATTGGTTATTGCTTTTAAATTATAATTAGGATAATCTACTACATCCTGTTCATCAAAAACATATATTTGGTTGAATAAACTATTGTAGTCCAATATTTTTTCTGAAACTGCTAATCCATCCAGTTGATAATCGATCATTTTAATAGAAACCGAACGTGCGTATTCTAACACATTTTCTGGAATTAAATCACCACGAATAACAAAACAATAGTCAAATTTTAAGTTCTGTTTTTGTAATTGCTTTAGTTTTCTATTCGTAAGATTAATAAAATTACGATGATTAATATTGTGGATATGTTGTATGTCTTTTTTAACAACTCTATAATAGATGTTCTCCAAACGTTGCAGTCCCGAAAACTCATAATAAGGAATAGACTCATCATAAAATTCATACAAAGAATAGCCATTCAGTCTGAAGTGTTTTACAAACTGTTTCGCTAGATTGGTGTTTTTGTATATGAAAAGGGCGGATGGCATTAGCTAAACTTCAAATTTTTTTTTTAAGTTGAGAAAATATTTTTCAAATGTATTAAAGGAGATCCACGAGATAAGTATTGTAATTCCAAATGATAAAAAATATAGTAAAAAATTGTAATACGTAGTATTTTTTAATTGGTCCAAGAATTTTATCAAAAGAAGAATAATCATCCAATGATACATATATATACCATAAGAAATCTTTCCTAAAAAATTAGTAACGGAATTATCTATATTAATCTTTCTATTTATAACAACGGCTAGTATCATAACTCCAAAAAAGAAAGCGTATGCCTCCTCTGTAAAAATGTAGAATTCTATCTTTGCAAACCAAATGAAAAAAGCTAAAAATGCTGCGGTAAATGAAAACATCGTGTTATTAAATATTTTTAATTTTTTTTTTGTTTTCAGAAAGTAAATAACCTAGCAAGCCTCCGTAAGCCATACAATTAAATTTTGTATGATAGAAAAACTTCTGGGTAAAGGAGAAGAGATTTGCGTTGTTAATAGTATTTAGATTAATGTAATTAATAATAAATGGAAGAGCTGTATAAATAATTATAAATGCTAATACTAGTTTTACAAAGTATTTTTTAGGTACAAAGTATACGATAATTGGCCAGAATAAATAAAACTGTTCCTCAACACCAATTGACCATATTTGCGGACTGTTTGGCCAACTAGATTTGAGAGCAGGAGGAATATTCGGAAATATAGAAAGACATAATAATAAAGTACGTCGAGGTATCTCCGTATTAAATAATATAAGGGATAAAAAAATAATGAGATAATACAGCGGCCAGATCCGCAAAATCCTTCTTATATAAAATTTTTTGAATGAGATTGTTCCATATTTTTCTTTTTCTTTTAGTAGAAGATATGTAATCAAAAATCCACTTAATACAAAAAATAAGGTTACAGAAAAATGTGCGTTTGGAAAAATCCTAAAATTTATTTGAGGTAAATTATATAATCCTTTTATAAATTCTATGTGACTCCAAACTACGATTAAGGCAGCAATAGCTCGCAATGTATTTAATCCTTTTAGTAGCATTAGTTTATATTTAGAATTTTTTTTAACCAATTGTCAAACCTGTATTTTAACACTATATTTTCATCAATTTCGTGATAAGGCTTATTAAGAAACTCATCCAAGCCTTTAAAATTAGAATAGTCTGTTATAAAAATGTTGTCAGGATGATAAAAATCGTAATTCTTTACATCAACATTATTAGTTATGATCTTGTTTTTGAAATATAGAGATTCAAAAAATCTAAAACTTAAGCCATTATGCCATTCTGGCTTTATATCTAAAGTTAAAAAAGAGTCACTAAGCTTTAGTAAATTCTCATCATAAGAAAGTGCTTTATATAGAACCTTAATATGCTTACTAGGTTGATTATGGATTGTTAATCTACTTCTATTAATAAGATTGATATCAAGTTGATAATTCTCACTAAGATATGATATAAAAGATGAAATTAATTGAGCCCTAGCTACAGAATAATTACCAACATAACTAATTTTATTTTTTTGTGGAATTGTATTGCTATTTATTGGAAAGAAGAAATTGGTTGCTTGCTGTATATTAAGTTCTCTATATTTTTGGACATCTGCAGGATTAAAAGAGTATATACTTTTAAAATATTTTGATGTTTTTTTTAGATTAATTATCTGTTCAACCTTTAAGGCGTCCCAAAAGTAAACTACCATATCATTAGAGATTTTACTAAACTTTTTCACTAAATCTTCACTGTATGGGCCTAAACTAATGAAGAGAACATAATCATATAGAGTAGTGTTTTTTTTAAAAAAATTAGTGAAAATGTGATCATAAAATCTTTTATCGTGCATTGCTTTTAAAGTAGAAAGGTAGTTTTTTCTTCTAAGAATATTTCTATTAAAAATATTTAGCGCTTTGTCAATCGGCTTTTTATATTCGAAGGGAAGTTTCTCGTTGACATTATCAAAATTCAAAATTTCAGCATCCAAATTTGTAGCCTTTAGAATACGCAAAGACTCGTGACTTAGTAGTCCGAGTTCCACGATAAGTATTTTTTTTGAAGCGTTTTTCACTTAATTTTAATTATAAAGTATAGATATTAGCCGATGAATTTATTTAATAATCTAAATACTCTACTTTCATATAATTTTCGTAATTGTTTAGATTCGACAGTTAAGTTTTTAATTTTTTTTAAATTTTCATGGTAACCCCCTTGGTGATCAATAAAAAAATGATAATGCTTGTAGAAGATAAAATTTTGCATAGAAATTAATCTTTCATTTTGCAAGGTAATCAACATTGAGTTAGCTTTTATTCTGTAATAAAAACCTATGTAATCAAGCTTTTTAACAGTTCCATTGTTTTTTAAAATGGAAATCCAAAAGTCCCAATCTTCCAATCCATATATTAGATTTACATCATAGCCATTAACAGTTTCCCAGTCAGTTTTTTTGAAAAATGCGGTACAAAATATTTGATTGTTGTATGCTAAACCTTTTTGGCTAAAAGAAGGTAAGTCCATCTTTCCTACTTCATCTCCAAATTTTTCGCCTTCACAATATATTATTTTATAATCCTGATTAAAAAAGTTTGATGCCAATTCTAAATATTGGTTTCCTATTTTATCATCGCAGTCTAATGGTAATATCCACTCGCCTTTTGCTACTTCTATACCTGCGTTACGAGCAGATGATAATCCTCCGTTTTCTTTTTTTAGATAAATGAATCGAGTATCTTTTTCAGTCCATTGTAGTGCAACTTCTTCTGTGTGGTCTGGAGAACCATCATTGACTATAATACATTCCCAATTGTGATAGGTTTGATCTAAAACAGATTGCAGACATTCGTCCATATATTGTGCTTGATTGTAGCATGGAACAATAACGGATATAAGTGGTTGGTTCATTTAGGTAATTTATTAATTACAAATATAATCAATATTCATTATCAGATAATTATTCATGCTCAAAAACTATAAAAAAGACTTTCAGTGGATATAGAATGGATATAGAATGGATATAGAATAGACGTAGAAACTATATAGAAAAGACTTTCAAAGATTAACAAATTCACCTTAATAGGCAAAATAATGCAAAAACAGGCAAATTTCGGAAGCATATTAGCTTTCACTAAAAAGTAATGCCAATTTTAACCTACCAATTATAAAAATACATATTATGGGAAAAATTAACGATTCGTTATTATCAGGCACATCTGGACGTACAGGGCGTATCGTCGTTGCCAATGTTTTTGGAAATGAAATTTCTAAAATTAGACCTCGAAAAAGAACCAAAAAACCTTCTCTAAAACAGTACATGGTTCAACAACGAATGAAAAAGTGCGCAGATTTTATGGCTTCTTACCGTTCATTTGCATGCAATCATTATGGGAAACGAGTAGGAATGTCCTCTTGTTACAATTTAGCAATGACCAATCTACTCGAAAATTTTGTGATTAATCATGCAAATCAAAGTTTCAACATCAACTATTCTGCTATTTCTTTTGCAAGAGGAAATCTTTTAGGGATTATTGGTGTTACGTTTAGTCTGACTTCTCCAGATTCGATAGAAATCAATTGGCAAAACAACGCAGGAGCTATCACAGAACGTGAAAACGATTGGCTACAAGTGCTAATTGGAATAGAAGATCAACAAAATACCATCTTCTTAGAAAATGTAGCAACACGCAATAACGAAACTTACACTGCATTCATCCCCCCTATGGCAAGTGGAAATACTGTACACCTTTGGTTCTCTTTTAGATCAGAAGATAACAGCGATGTTTCCACTACGTTTTATGCAGGTTCTTTAACAACCTAAAGCTTTCTTCAAATCAGCATTGACGCCATTAAAAGCTCAATGCTGATTTGTATAAAACAACAATATATTTTGATTACTCAAAGTTTATCATTAACTTAACTGTTTTAATTTAAACACATTAACAAATGTCTGAGTAATTATTCAATAATCTAAAAAACTTAAAACAATGAAAAATTCTACTTATTCACAACATTATTTGTATGCGCTACAAAAGACCACAAAAAAATTAATCCGAAAAAACATAGATCAACTCATCTTTACTGATGATGATATATTATGTGATGAAGAAGTCATGAAAATACTGAAAATTTCGAAAAGAAGCCTCTTCGATTACCGTAAAAAAGGACTTTTACAATACATTAAGATAGGTGGTCGATATTATTACATTCGCCTATTTTTATATTTAGACTTACTGCATCTTTACCAAATTCCATTAGAACATGATGACGATGGATAGCTATAAAATTGGCTTGAAAATTTTCAAATTATAAGGTGGTAATAAAAAGTACTAATCTTAAAAAAATCTTGATATTAATTTATAAAAATAAATGGGTAAATTGTATTTTATTGCCATATCTAATCTTTTAATTTTAAATGGATAGTTATTATATAATACTTTTAATTGTGATTCAAATTGATAATTATTAACATATTTAATATACATTTTATTATTTATGATATGTTTTGCAACTCCTATTCTATCAAACATTAGTTTCAACTTCAAATCTTCTAATTCAATTCTTTCCGCTTTTGTTTTAGAAATATTATTTTCGTGTTGCCTATAATAAGCTAACTTTTCGGGAATATATCCAATGAAATATTTTTCATTAATTTTCAACCATCGGTAATAATCCTCAATAATAAATTCAGAATCGTATTTTCCTGTATGTTTTACAACATCCAATCTCATCAAAACTGTTAATGCTGCAATCCTGTTACCTTTTATCAATTCTTGTCTAAAAAAAAGTGGATCAACTAATCCTAATTGATTATAGTCAGCAATATCAACAATGATATCTGATTCCTCATCTATAGAAAATGTATCCGTAAACACCATTCCATACTCATCTCCTAATTCTTCTAACTTTGTAACAGATTTTTCGATGGCTTGTGGATGTAGAAAATCATCAGCAGCAATTAACTTAATGTATTTTCCTGTGGCTAACTCAATGCATTTATTCAAAACCGTAGCCAGCCCTGTGTTTTTGGTATGATAATTCTTTTTTGCGGGATAATTGTTTTCTTTTAACCAAGTTTCAAAAACCTCAACAGAATTGTCTGGTGAGGCATCGTCCGCGACAATCAATTCTATATTAGGGTAAGTTTGAGCTTTGATACTATTCAAGTTCTCTTCAATGTATTTCGATTGGTAATAAGAAACAACAACAATGGTGACTAAAGGAGATTCCATTTGTTAAAACAGATTCACTACATTAATAATCTCGTTTACTTCATCATCTGTCAATACAGATGAGATTGGCAAGCTCAAAACTTCATTGTGCATTTCTTCTGAAATAGGAAAAGATAAATCATTCATTTCCTTATACGCCTGTTGTTTGTGAGGCGGTATTGGGTAATGAATAATAGTCTGGATACCTTTTTCTATTAAATAGTTTTGTAATGCATCTCTATCCTTGCATCGCAACACAAAGACGTGCCAAACGTGCTCATTTTCGTCTTTCGGATTTTCTGGAAGAATAATTTTTGGATTGTTGATTTCCGAAAGAAAGCGTTTTGCAATTACTCTGCGAGCTTCATTTTCGTTGTCAATGTATTTTAGTTTCACATCCAATACTGCAGCCTGCAATTCATCTAAACGAGAATTTAATCCTTTGTAGATGTTTACATATTTTTGGTTAGATCCATAATTAGCAATCGCACGAATAGTTTTTGCAAGTTCGTCATCATTTGTCGTAACTGCACCCGCATCTCCTAACGCACCGAGATTTTTTCCAGGATAAAAACTAAACCCTGCTGCATTTCCAAGATTTCCAGATTTTATTCCTTGCCAAGTTGCTCCAATTGCTTGTGCGTTGTCTTCGACAATCTTCAGATTATGTTTAGCTGCGATAGATTTTAATTCTTCACTAAAAACAATTCTTCCTTGTAGATGAACAATCAAAATTGCTTTCGTTTTTGGCGTAATTACATCTTCTATCTTTGTAATATCTAGATTGAAAGTCGTATCATCTGGCTCTACCAAAACGGGAACTAATCCATTATCTGACAATGCCAATATTGATGCAATATAGGTGTTGGCTGGTACGATAACCTCGTCTCCAGCTTTCATCACACCAAGTTCGATATAGGCTCTAAAAATAAGACGTAAGGCATCTAATCCATTCGCTACACCAATTGCGTGCTTAGCTCCTATATAATTAGCTAAGTTGTTCTCGAAGTTTTTTACTTCTTCTCCCATAAGATACCAACCCGAGCGAAAAACTTTAATTAACTTTTCTTCGATCTCTTGTTGATACAATAGGTTTATTTTTTGTAAGTCTAAGAATTTAATCATTTTCATAACCATTTTTCAATTTCCATACATCAAAACCTACTTTTTCCCATGGCATTCCTCTATTGAAATTATTAGGCCATGGATAATGTGATTCTCCTGTATCTTTAGATTTTAATTCCCTTACATCTTTTATTCTTTTTGCTGGATTTCCAAGTATCAATGAGTAATCTTCATATCTCCCACCTACTAAAGATTGTGCTCCTACCAAACTGTGCTTACCTATTTCTGTTCCAGGTAATAAAACTGAACCTACAGCAATTTGAGAAAAATCTTCAATTGTTGGACCAATACAAATATCAGACGGAGGAGTAGGATCATTAGTTAAAACAACATATGGATAGATAAAAACGAAATTTCCTATTTTAGACTTTTGGCCAATATGTACATTACTGTGTAACCAACAATTATCTCCAAATTCGACATACCCTTGAATATCTGTGACGGTTCCTAATCTACAATTATTTCCAAATTTAGATTTTTCTCTAATTGTAACTCTATGTCCTGTTGAAAAATTAGATCCAAAATTAGATCCAGAATAAATTATTGTATGACTTCTTATCAAAGCTCCTTCTCCTATAATAGTTTCTGGATTCTGATAATCATCTTTAAAATAATAATCATTTAATGGCTCTCCTATAATGCAGTCATTAGATATAATAGAATTATCTCCAATTATTACATTATCATAAATAATAGAATTATCACCGATTTTTACATTATTTCCTATTTTTGCCTTTGGGCTTACGAATACATTTCTGTTATTAAATTTCATTAATATAATTTTTAAATTCTTCAAAATTTCTAAAATAATCATCTTCGGTATAATGTTCAGAAGCTAAACATAAAAGTACTGCATTATGTGTAAAATGAATATCTCTCCAAATAAGTTTCGGCAGATATAAACCTTTACTTGGATGATCTAAAACAAAAGTTTCTTTATTTCCATCTTGATCTTCTGTATTAAATGTAATCGTTCCTGACACAGCAAAAATTACTTGTTCTAAAGCTTTATGTGCATGACCTCCACGAACCACATCTTGTGGCGTATAATAGGTCCAATAAACACGCTTGATATCAAATGGTATATTTTTTTGTTCTTCGGCAATGGTAATATAACCTAATTCGGAAGAACCAATTTTATCAAAAGTTATTATTTTGGGTTGATTATTTTTCATTTAATAGTGATTTAAATAGTGACTTAAACTGAGACAAATTTATTTCAAAATTACTAGAGTAATGATTTTCGTCATTTTCATATAATAGATGTAATAAATTAACATTGAACAAACTAGCTAAATTAGAGAATGCAGAAGCCTCGGCAGCATTTGAAGTTAAAAAACAAATAGCCTTCGGCGAATTTCTACAAAATAGCAGATTGGTCCATGCAGCTCCTGATATACCTATAATAAATTTGGCATTTTTAAAATAGTTTACTTGCTCTTCAAAAGAAAGCTCTTCCATACATATAGGCGTAAATCCATATGGCTTCAAAAACTCAAGTATTTCTTCTTGGTTATTTGCAATACGATGCGTATTCTTCCTGTATAAAAATAGGTAGGACGGTGAATGATTTATGCTTGGTATTTGGTTAATTAATACATCGCTATATCTACACGTAAGCTCTTTTTTGTAATATGTTCCCTCTCCCTTAATTAGATGATCAAATCGATTAAACTGAATATGGTTAAAGTCATTAACATAGTAAAGCTTTTTTACATGATAAGATTGATTTCTCTTTAAATATAGTATATTATAATTTTCATTTTTAATGTAATCAAGCGCTTTCGTCATGCTCGGTATTTTTAATACGATTTCACTAACCAGAAGCGTTTTTGTTGTATTAGGTTGAAGCAACATTAATTTTGGCAAGATTTCTATGATAAAGTGGAACCAATTCCATGACCCATTTCCTCCTAAAAAAAAGCCTTCTTCGAGATCCGTTATTTTTTCATAAAAAACCTTTCCATAATATTGATTATGACAACTCAAAAAACCTTCATTAAACCTCTCTTCATCAGTTCTTGTCACTACTATTTTATCCTTGTACAATATTGAAGTAGAGTCTATATTAACAACAGCATCTTTAAAATAAAATAATGATACTGATGGTACATTCATTTTTATTTTTCTATCATCTTCTAATGTTACTTTAGGCAAATGACTTGTGTAGACAGTATCGGAATAAAATTTCTCTATTATATCATTTTTACAAGAACCTACATCGACTAAACTTCTAATGACTGATTGCTTACTATATATTAAATTATATAATATTCTCACCCATGAAATAGATATATTATTATCGTCCTTAATGTAGTTAACAAACTTTTTTATAATTGTTCCCATTTAAAATTAGTTTTAATGAATCCTGGTTCAATTCCCATCCATTGTCCTAATTCTTTATCCCTTTCTTTAATTCTAAAAGTTAAAATATCTTCTTCGTATAATACAGATTCTTGTATGTTTTTAATAACGTAAAGAGATAAAATATATTCACCAACATTGAAAAAATTTGATGGAATATCACAAATCAATCTATTCTCCCCAAATTCTAATTTAGTATCAAAAGCATTACTCAATGTAAATAATATCTCATTATTAAAGTTCTTAACAACATAAGAAAGGTGGTACTTATTTAATTTGTCCTTTATTTTTATATCTGTCAACAAACTAAACTTTTCATTTTCAACAAAATCATCTTGGTGTTCTTGAAATTTATCATCAACTAAGGATACTTTATTCAATTCAAATAAATTATTTTTAAAATCCTGATTAACTCCTAATATAACTGAATTTCCAAAACTTTGCTTTTCACCATTATATTCACTCATTGCTTTCTCAATAGAGCCATCATAAACTATCGTTCCATTAGACATTACAATTCCATGATTACATAGAGATTTCACTGCTGTCATATTATGACTTACAAACAAAATAGTACGACCTTCTCCTTTTGTTACATCACCCATTTTCCCAAGACATTTCTTTTGGAATTCGGCATCGCCAACGGCAAGAACTTCATCTACAATCAAAATTTCAGACTCCAAATGTGCTGCAACAGCAAAAGCCAAACGTACATACATACCTGAAGAATAACGCTTAACTGGTGTATCAATATAACGTTCTACTCCTGCAAAATCAACAATTTCATCAAACTTGCGTGTAATTTCTTTACGTGTCATTCCAAGAATTGCTCCATTCAAATAGATATTTTCTCGTCCTGTCATTTCTGGATGAAAACCTGTTCCTACTTCTAATAAAGATGCTATACGTCCTTTATATTTGATAGAACCTGTAGTTGGTTTGGTAACACGAGAAAGTAATTTCAATAAAGTTGATTTACCTGCTCCATTTCGTCCAATAATCCCGACAGCTTGTCCTTGTTCAACCTGAAAATTGATATCTTTTAACGCCCAAACGTAGTCTGAATCTCCTTTTTGCGTACGATCATTAGTTTCTCCAATCTTAAGATAAGGATCTTCTTTTCCTGTTACATTCGCCCACCAACGTTTAATATCATGTTGCAATGTCCCTGTTCCAACTTCTCCTAAACGATACTGTTTCGAAACATTTTCAACATCTAAAACTATATTTTTTGACATAATTAAATTCTTAAAAATTAAACAGTATCCATAAATGATTTTTCAACTTTATTGAAAATTAATGTACCTATTACTAAAAGAACAAAAATTACCAAAGTTGAATAACCTAATAAACCAATTGTAAAATCTCCTTTACCCAAAAATCCATATTTGAAACATTCAAATATTCCCGTTAAAGGATTTAATTCTACTAACCATCTATATTTATCAGGAAAAGATGACAAAGGCATAATGACTGGTGTAGCGTACATTGCTAACGAAACACCAAAACCTAACAACATGTTTACATCTTGGTATTTAGTTGTCAATGAAGATAGGATCATTCCAGTTCCTAATGCAAATGCAGCCATTAATATAATTAAAAATGGCGTTGCTAATAACCAAATATTAGGTTCAATTGATGCTCCTGTGAAATAATAGTATAAAACGACTAATATAAACAAGGCGAACTGAACACCAAATCGCATTAAATTAGAGGTAACTACAGCAAGAGGCATTACCAAACGTGGAAAATAAACTTTGCCGAAAATAGAAGCATTTCCTCTAAATACCGAAGCTGTCCCTGTAAGACAAGACGAAAAATAATTCCATAAAGTAACACCAGCTAAATAAAAAGCCATTTTTGGAGTTCCATCAGTAGATAGACCTGCTACATTTCCAAAAATAATGACATACATTACTGTTGTAAAAATTGGATTGATAAAGAACCAAATTGGTCCTAAGATTGTTTGCTTAAAAGATGTGATAAAATCACGCTTCACCAACATATAGACCAAATCGCGGTAACGCCAAACCTCACTTAAGTTTAAAGAAAATAAACTATTTTTTGAAGTAATTACATTTGACCAACTTTGATTTGTTTCTGAGTTTGAACTCATAAAATAAATAAATTTAGGTTGAATAAAACTTTTATGTGAGGTTAAACCTCACATAAAAGTTTTTAATTATATTGTTTTTCGTAATAATTTTGGTAATCGCCAGACGTTACATTGTCCAACCATTCTTTGTTTTCTAAAAACCAATCAATTGTTAGACTCAAACCTTGTTCAAAAGTCACACTTGGTTTCCAGCCTAATTCTTTATTGATTTTTGTTGCATCAATTGCGTAACGTAAATCGTGTCCTGGACGATCTTTCACAAACGTGATTAATTGTTCTGAAGTTCCTGCTTCTTTCCCTAATTTTTCATCCATTTGCTTACACAATTCTTTCACCAAGTCGATATTTTGCCATTCATTGAAACCTCCTACATTGTAAGATCCTCCATTTTTACCTTCGTGGAAAACCAAATCAATCGCTTTCGCATGATCAATCACAAACAACCAATCGCGCGTATATTTACCATCTCCGTAAATCGGTAATGGATTATTATTAAGAATATTATGAATACATAACGGAATCAATTTTTCTGGAAAATGATTTGGTCCGTAATTGTTCGAACAGTTTGTCATCACAATTGGTAAACCGTACGTATCGTGATACGCTCTTACAAAATGATCTGAAGACGCTTTTGAAGCCGAATACGGCGAATGTGGATCGTAAGAAGTTTCTTCAGTAAAAAACCCTTCATCTCCCAAAGCACCAAAAACCTCATCAGTCGAAACATGATGAAAACGTTTTCCTTCGAAATTATTATTCCAAATTGTTTTTGCAGCATTCAATAAATTAACTGTTCCAATCACGTTTGTCATCACAAATTCTAACGGATTTGTAATCGAACGATCCACGTGAGATTCTGCAGCTAAATGAATAACTCCATCTGGTTGATGTTTTTCAAAAACTTCTAAAATATGTTTTGCGTCCGTAATATCAGCTTTTACAAATTCGTAATTTGATTTACTTTCGATATCTTTCAAATTCTCTAAATTACCCGCATACGTCAACGCATCAAGGTTGATGATTTTTGTTTCAGGATAATTCAAAACAAATTCTCTTACAACATGAGAACCGATAAACCCAGCTCCTCCAGTGATTAAGATTGTTTTCATAGTATTTTTATAGTTGTTAGTTTTAGTCATTTCCAAATAAATCGCGTGTATAAATTTTCTCTTTCACATCAGCCAATTCTGGTGCATTTCGATTCGAGATAATTACATCACATTCTTGTTTAAAAGCTTCAAAATCTTTCACCACTTTTGACCCAAAGAAAGAATCTTCTTTCAGCACTGGTTCGTAAACCACCACTTCAATTCCTTTTGCTTTGATACGTTTCATCACTCCTTGAATTGCCGAAGCTCTAAAATTATCTGAACCCGATTTCATAATCAAACGATAAACACCAACTTTCTTAGGATTTTTAGCGATGATAGAATCTGCAATAAAATCTTTTCGCGTTCTGTTTGCATCAACAATTGCTTGAATAATATTATTCGGAACTGCATCATAATTTGCCAACAATTGCTTGGTATCTTTTGGTAAACAATATCCACCATATCCAAACGATGGATTGTTGTAATGCGAACCAATACGAGGATCTAAACCAACACCTTCAATAATTTGTTTACTATCCAAGTTGAATGTTTGTGCATAGCTATCTAACTCATTAAAATAAGCGACACGCAATGCTAAATAGGTATTCGAAAATAATTTGATTGCCTCAGCTTCTGTCGAATGAGAAAATAATGTAGGAATATCTTTCTTAATTGTTCCTTCTTTTAACAAATTAGCAAAAACTTCTGCTCTTTCACTTTGCTCACCAATAATAATTCTTGATGGATACAAATTATCGTATAAAGCTTTTCCTTCTCGCAAAAATTCAGGAGAAAAAATAATATTTTGATATTCTAATCGTGATTTTAAATCTTCAACAAAACCAACTGGAACTGTCGATTTTATAATAACTACAGCATTCGGATTATATTGTTTGACATCCTTTATAACCGATTCTACACTTGATGTATTAAAATAATTTGTTTTTGGATCGTAGTCCGTAGGCGTTGCAACAATCACATATTCTGCATTTGTATACGCAGTTTCTTTGTCTAAAGTCGCAAGAAAATTAAGCTCCTTATTCTGCAAAAAATCTATAATTTCTTTATCTTCAATTGGAGATTTTTTTGCATTGAGCATTGCAATCTTTTCTGGAACAACATCTAACGCCACTACCTCATTATGCTGAGCTAATAAAATTGCGTTAGACAGACCAACGTAGCCTGTTCCCACTATTGCTATTTTCATTTATGGTTATTTAAAATTAGTTTAAGAGAACAAATTTAGTAAAATTCTCTCAATTCGAACACCAATTTACTAAAAATGAGCAAATAGACAAGCTTATTTACGTTTATAAAATTGTGAAAATTGTTATTTCATTTTCAACGAACCGATTATCTTGTTCTTCATTTAGCAAACTGGAAAAAATTTCAGTCAAAATTAGTTCTGTTTTAATATTCAAATTAACTTTACAAAAGTTAAAAATATAAACGTAATGTCTGTAAATAAAGAAATCAAACGTATCACTACCGAAACTGTGCGTAACATGAAATTTACCGGAGAAAAAATTTCGATGTTAACGGCTTACGATTTTACAATCGCTTCGCTTGTAGACGCGGCTGGAACGGAAGTTATTTTAGTTGGTGATTCTGCTGCTAATGTAATGGCTGGTCACGAAACTACTTTGCCAATTACTTTGGATCAAATGATTTACCATGCACAATGTGTGGTTCGTGGAGCTAAACGCGCTTTGGTTGTGGTTGATTTACCTTTCGGAACTTATCAATCTGACCCGCAAAAAGCTTTAGAATCTTCTGTTCGAATCATGAAAGAATCTGGTGCGCATGCAATCAAATTAGAAGGTGGAAAAGAAATCGAAGAATCTATTCGTCGTATCGTAAATGCTGGTATTCCTGTTATGGGACACTTAGGTCTTACGCCACAATCTATTTACCAATTTGGTTCGTATAAAGTACGTGCAAAAGAAGATGCGGAAGCAGAAAAATTAATTAGTGATGCTAAATTATTAGAAGAATTAGGATGTTTTTCATTAGTAATGGAAAAAATCCCTGCTGATTTAGCTGCTAAAGTTACAGCGTCAGTTAGTATTCCAACAATCGGAATTGGTGCAGGTGCAGGTTGCGACGGACAAGTTTTAGTTGTACATGATATGTTGGGATTAAACAACGAATTCAAACCAAAATTTGTTCGTAAATATTTAAACTTAGAAGATCAAATTCACCAAGCAATTGGACAATATGTTGCGGATGTAAAATCGGGCGACTTTCCAAATGCGAATGAACAATATTAGAAATTGAGGTTAAGGTTGAGATTAAGGAAAAGACAAAACTCAATCTTAACCTCTTTTAAACTTAATCTTAGTCTAAACCTTAAACTTACAACATGCCTTATCACGATTTCACAGAAATGCCAATTTGGATAAAAGCAATGAATATCGCTGTTCAAGTTTTTGAGTTAAGTTCAAATTTACCTCGAACAGAAGATTATGGATTAACATCACAAATAAGACGTTCTGCAGAAAGTATTTCAGCAAATATTGCTGAAGGTTTTGGCAAATCGAGTATTAATGATAAAGTTAAATATTATGAAATCGCAAAAGGTTCGGCTTTCGAAACAAAATCTCATTTGTATTATGGACAGAAAGTTGGATATTTTAACGAAAACACAATAAATCTTCTTCTTTAAGAATTAAATACTACAATTTTTGAGATTAATAAACTCAAAAAAGCATTAAAAAATTAAATAAATTCTAATTAATTAGGTTGACTTTCCCTATGTCTAAACCTTATTCTCAATAACATGAATCCAGAAATTTTATTCGAAGATAATCATCTGTTAATCATTAACAAAAAAGCAGGCGAATTAGCACAAGGAGACGAAACAGGCGACATTCCACTTATCGATAGTCTAAAGGACTATATAAAAAAACGCGATAACAAACCTGGAAATGTTTTCTTAGGATTGGTGCATCGTTTGGATCGTCCAACTTCTGGTGTGTTGATTTTTGCTAAAACTTCGAAAGCTTTAACACGAATGAACGAAATGTTTCAGAAACGAAATATTGACAAAGTTTACCGTGCTATTGTACAAAGCAAACCACCAAAAGACTTCGAAAGATTAGAACATTATCTAAAGAAAAATCCTAAAAATAATAAAACAACAGTTTATTCTAAACCTACTGCTGATGCAAAAAAAGCAATTTTAGAATACACTTATTTAGGCGCTTTAGATTCTTTTCATTGTGTAGAAGTGAAGTTATTTACAGGTCGTTCGCATCAAATTCGCGCGCAACTTTCTTCTGTTGGTTCTCCTATCAAAGGCGATTTGAAATACGGCGCTAAACGTTCTAATCCTGACGGAAGCATTTGTTTACATGCGCATCGCATTACATTTGAACATCCTGTCAAAAAAGAAGAAATGACAATTGTAGCTCCAGTTCCGAAAGATGCAATTTGGCAAGCAACGAACAAATTTAATTCGTAAATTTGTCGCTTATTTGTTTGTCAAATGAACAGCATTTTTTATTTCATAATTTATCAAATTTCACGTTTACCTCTTTCGGTTTTATACAGATTTTCAGATTTTCTGTTCTTTCTGTTGTACACGGTTATTGGTTATAGAAGACGTGTCATTAGAACAAATTTAGAAAACTCTTTTCCCGAAAAATCTCAAGAAGAAATCAAAACCATTCACAAAAAATTCTATGCAAATTTTTGTGATTATTTAGTTGAAACTTTAAAAAGTTTTTCTATTTCTCAAGAAGAATTGGACAAACGATTTACATATTCTAATCTCGACATTTTTAATGAAATAAAAAATGAAAAACGAGATGTCATGATGATGTGTGGGCATATTTTCAATTGGGAATGGTTTATTGGAACGGTAAAACATTTACCAACAAAAGAAAGTGCAGCCGTTTATCATAAAATTAGAAACCCTTTTTGGAACGATAAAATCAACGTTATGCGTGGTCGTTTTGGTACAAAAGCATTAGATATGAAAGATGTGTTGCGTTTTATGATGAAAGCCCCAAATGATGGAGAATTAGCCTATTTATTTGTCGCTGATCAAAGTCCAAAACAATCGGCTGTTCACTATTTTATTGATTTCCTCAATCAAAGAACACCTGTTTTTAATGGTTTTGATAAAATTGCACGCCGCAAAGACATGGCTGTTGTCTTTTGTCAAACCGAGAAAATAAAACGCGGTCATTATCACACAACTTTTATTCGACTACAACCTCAACAAGAAAAATTTGAAGAAAATGAAATTGTTCATCAATTTTTTCATCATTTAGAACAAACCATTCAACAACATCCAGATAATTGGCTTTGGAGCCACAAACGTTGGAAATATGCCGATTTGTAATTTTAAATATTCATGAAAACAGCAATTGCAATCCTAAATTGGAATGGCGAAAAATTATTGCCTCAATTTTTACCTTCGGTTATTAACAATTCTAAAAACGCAACAATTTATGTAATTGATAATGCGTCGACTGACAACTCTATCGAATTGTTAACAACTCAATTTCCTTCTGTCAAAATCATTCAGAATAAAGGAAATTATGGTTTTGCACAAGGCTATAACGAAGGTTTAAAAGAAATTGATGCAGAATATTTTTGTTTATTAAATTCGGATGTCGAAGTAACTGAAAATTGGATAGAACCAATTGAAAAATTGTTTGACAACAATCCTGATATCGCCGCAATTCAACCCAAAATATTAGACTACAAAAACAAAGAATATTTTGAATATGCTGGTGCTGGAGGAGGTTTCATTGATAAATTTGGTTATCCATTTTGTCGAGGACGTGTTTTTTCAACTTTAGAAAAAGACAATGGACAATACAACGACACCACACAAATTTTTTGGGCTACGGGTGCAAGTTTATTCATCCGAAAAAAAGATTTCTTTGAACAAAATGGTTTTGACGAAGAATTTTTTGCACACATGGAAGAAATCGATTTGTGTTGGCGATTAAACAATGCTGGGCGAAAAATTTATTATTGTGGAGAATCAACTGTTTATCATTTGGGCGGTGCAACTTTGGATAAATCCAATCCAAAAAAATGGTATTTAAATTACCGAAATAGTTTGTGGATGATGCTTAAAAATCTACCTGCAAACAAACTTTTTCCGATGCTTTTCACACGTCTTTCAATGGATGGAATTGCTGCTGTTGCCTTTTTACCAAAACAAGGACTTCCACATGTTTGGGCTGTTTTCTTATCACATATGCATTTTTATTTTGGTTTTATAAAAATGTATAAAAAGCGTCAACAAAATCAAATAAAAAATTATTCAGATAAAGAATTATTGCCTTTTCAATATTTCGTGCAAAAACGTCAGTACTTTAAGGATTTAAAATAATCTATCTTCAAATATTAAATCATTTCTTAAAATTTCTATAAATTTTTAATTCTATTGTTGTAGAACATAAAAATATTACTATCATTGTAGAACAAATCAAACTACAATGAAAAAAATAGTTACATTATTTACTTATTTCGTTCTACTTACCGCGATTTCTTTTGGGCAAAAACTTGAAGTGAATTATCAAGAGATTGTAAAAGTAAATGCAGAAGAATTTAAAGGTTCGATAAAATTTTCTACAAATGGTAAAGCAAGCACAATTCCTACTGATGTTTACAATGACATGATTAAGAATATGCAAGAGCCAAAAGATTTTATCTTAACAATCAATGAAAACGAATCATCTTATAATAAAGTCGAAAAAATAGATAATCAACAAGGAGGAAATGGAATGAGAGTTTCGATGAGTTTTGGAGATTCAGGAAATGGTTTATTCAAAAATTTAACTACAAAAGATTATTTGAAAAGTGTAAAATCATTTGACAAAACTTATACAATAAAAGATAAATTAACCGAATACAAATGGCAATTAACACGCGAAACAAAAAAATTAATTGGTTTTAATGTCAAAAAAGCAACTGCTATTGTGGATAGCACAACAACTGTAACTGCGTGGTATGCTCCAAGTATTGCGATAAAAGATGGACCTGGAATTTACAATGGTTTGCCAGGCTTGATATTAGAAGTAGAAATTAAAAACTCAAAAAATAAAGGAATCGAAAGTAGTACTATTCGTGCAACAGAAGTCAAAGAAGTGCCAAATCTAAAACCAATTGAAAAGCCAAAAGATAAAAATACAATCACCAACGAAGAATATAAAGCGTTGAATGAAAAAGCAATGGAAAGGCTAAAACAGATGAGCTCTGAAGGAGTAAGTAAGGATTAAAGAAAATATTTTCATCCTTCATTAAACATTTCATACAATTTCTTGTCTAAAAGCTATAAGCATATTTAAAATGAAAAAAATAATTTCAGTTTTTATTTTACTATTTAGTTTTTCTGCATTTGCGCAACAAGAAAAAGTAGAAATTTCGTACACAACGCGTATTATTTTGCCAGACGATTTTACGTTTCAACCTCCGGGAGGTGGCAATGGACGTACGATGCCAAAAGAAATGCAAGAGCAATTCAAGAAAAATATTCAAGAGCCTCAAGAAGCTAAGTTGACTATTTTGGGTGATGAATCGTTGTATAAAATGGTTGAAAAAATATCAAACGATCAAAGTCAAGGTTCTAGAGGAATGAGAGGCGGAATGCGAATGATGTCGATGAATGGAGATAATATTTATAAAAATAGTACAAATCATTTGCTATTAAAAGAGCAAAACATGATGGGGAAAAGCTATGTTATAAAAGATTCTTTGCAAAATTTTGATTGGAAATTAACGCGCGAAACAAAAACAATTTTAGGAAACGAAGCCAAAAAAGCAACTGCTATTATTGATAGCGTTCAGACAACAGTTTGGTACATTCCAACTTTGAAATATAAAACTGGTCCAGAAAATTATTGGGGATTACCAGGTTTAATCGCAGAAGTACAAACAGAGATTAACAGAGGAATGTTTAAAGGTTCTAAAATTATTTATTTGACAGATATCAAAACATCAACAAATACAAAACCAATCGAAAAACCAAAAGATAAAGGTGCTATCTCTCAAACAGAATTTGATAAATTGATGCAAGAACAACGCTCACGTTTCGAAGAAATGAGAAATTCTGGCGTAAATAAACGAGATTAAGGTTTCTTAAAATTCGATTAATTTTCATAAAAATTGGTTCAATTTCATATTATAAAACTTATATTTAATTCTAAATTAATCTTAAGAAATAAAATACTATGAAAGCTTTAATCATCGTAGATATGCAGTACGATTTTTTACCAGGAGGTTCGTTGGCTGTGAATGATGGAGATAAAATTATCGAACGCATAAATAAATTGCAAGAAAAGTATGATGTTGTTGTGGCAACGCAAGATTGGCATCCAGCAAATCACAAAAGTTTTGCTTCGCAACACACAGATAAACAACCTTTTGATGTAATCGAATTAGGTGGAAATCGTCAAGTTTTATGGCCAGATCATTGTGTACAAGGCACTAAAGGAGCTGAAATACACAAAGATATCAAGCAAAATAAAATTAGTGCAATCATCCGAAAAGGTATGAATCCAGAAGTTGATTCGTATAGTGCTTTTTTTGATGTGAATAAAAAGAATCCAACAGGGTTAAATGGATTCTTGAAAGATCATAATGTAACGAGTGTATACATTTGCGGTTTAGCAGCAGATTATTGTGTGTATTATACAGCAAAAGATGCTTTAGCATTGGGATATACAACATATATTTTAGAAGGAACAACAAAGGCTATTAACCAAGAACTTTTTGATGAATTGAAAGAAGATTTTATCAAAAAAGGAGGAAATGTCTCGACGTATTTATTATAAAAAAATAATAAATCGCTAGATAAAAATGTCATTTGAAAATCCTTAACTTTTTGAATGACATTTTATTTTTTAGAATAAATTCAAAAAATATCTGTAACATTAGTCAACAAAAGCAGACTAATTAAACAAATTACAACAATTATGAAAAAAGCAATCTTAACATTTGCCTTAGGAATTATCACAACTACAGTTTCTATCGCACAAGACAATAAAACACAAAATATCGATGCAACTTATGTTTGCGAAATGAAATTGGATTATGACAAAACAATGGCACAAGTTCCTCAACAATATCGCTCACAAGTTGGTCCAATGTTGAAAGCTGAAATTGATGCTGGTGTTTTCATGAACTATTTCTTAAAAAGTAATTCAAAACAATCAACTTTTGTATTAGAACAAAAAGT
The DNA here is from genome assembly GCF_030324345.1 of Empedobacter sp. R750. Lineage (NCBI taxonomy): Bacteria > Pseudomonadati > Bacteroidota > Flavobacteriia > Flavobacteriales > Weeksellaceae > Empedobacter > Empedobacter sp. R750. The sequence goes on from NZ_JACAGF010000007.1 coordinate 149,225, forward strand.
AGGAAATGCTCAATCTCAAGGAGGAATGATTGCTCAACAAATGGCATCATTCGATAATAAACCAACTTATAAAGACTTTACAGTAACTCCAAATTTGTATTACAAAGAAGTTGATATGGGGACAAAACAATATTTGATTAAAGACCAAATTCCTGATTACAAATGGAAAATCTCTCGTGAGAAAACGGATATTGCAGGATACAAAGCAACAAAAGCAGAAGGTGTTATGATGGATTCTATTCCTGTAACGGCTTGGTTTGCTCCAGAAATTCCAATAAAAGATGGACCAACTTCTTTAGCTGGTTTACCTGGTTTAATTGTAAAAGCTCAATTTGATTACCAAGGAACGACAATGATTTTCACTTTAAAAGAATTAAAACTTTCGGATAAAGAATTAAAAGTTAACATTCCTACAAAAGGTGAAACTGTAACGCATAATCAATTCATGAAAATTGTAGAAGATATGCAAAAAAAGATGAAAGAAATGATGAATAGCGGTGTAGATACCCAATAATTCATTAAACAAAATATAAAACACATCTGTTTTTAACACATAAACAGATGTGTTTTACAAAAAACTCTATTTGAGTTATCAACTAAAAAATACATATGAAGAAATTACTCTATCTAATTTTATTTACTTCAGCTGCTCTAATCTCATTTGCACAAGAATGTAAATTAAAAGGTGCTGTTGCAAATGATGCTGGAATTCCTGTTACAGATGCTTCTGTCTCTATTTTTGATAGTAAAAACGAAGGAAAAGGTTTTGTTTTTACAAGTAACATGGGTGAATTTGAATTCAAATTGCCTTGTGGACAAAAATATGATATCGAAATTGAGCAAGCTGGTTACGAAACATATGTAGAAAATGTTGATTTAACTGAAAATGTCAACAAAAAAATAAAGCTTAAACAAGGAAAAGAAATTTCCTTAAAAGAAACAATTGTAAAAGCTCAACAAGCGATCAAAGTAAAAGGTGATACAATTGAGTTTGATGCAGATTCTTTCAAAGTTGGAAATGAGGAAACATTAGAAGATATCCTTAAAAAATTACCTGGAATTGAAGTTCAAAATGGAAAGGTAATGTACAAAGGTAAACCTATGTCGCAAGTAACAGTTGGTGGACGTGAAGTTTTGGGTGGTAACGAAAAATTATTGAACAAAAATTTACCTTCGGATGCAGTTTCTAAAATTCAATTGAATACAAAATTCAAATCAAATCCTTTTGCTTCTTCATTACAAGAAGATGATGAACAATTTTCGTTAAACATCGAACTAAAAGATGATATGAAACGTCTTGCATTTGGTAATGTGACGTTAGGTGGAGATGCGGATAAACATACAGATGCGCAAGCAAAAATTTTCTATTTCTCAGAAAAAACGGACGGAACTTTAATCAATGATTTTAATACATTCGGGAAACAAGTTTTTGATCAAGATGATTATATGAGCTTCTTTGGTGGATATTCTGAATTTAATTCTGAAGGAAGTATTTATTCATTAAGAGGAAATTCAAACAATCTAAACTTAATGACAAAAAATGATGCGCCAAGTATGAATACCTATAATGGTGCAGTGCATTTTGGTGTTGAACCAAATAAGAAATTAAAAATCTCTGGTTTTGGTTTACTTAATACAAATAATATTCGTTACAATTCTAAATCTGAACGTTATTACAATAACATCGAAACACCTTATACAACTGTCGATCAGGAACAAAATAAGAGCAATATTTTGATGGGAATGTCGCGTTTGCGTTTAGATTATAATCCGAATGATAAAGGACAAATTAAATATCGTTTAAACTTTAATTATTTAGATAGCGAAAATGAACAATTGGTTGATAGCTATTATAACGATCAAAAAAATAGCTTTAGAAATGTAAATTCTGAACAAAAGAATTACTCTTTATCACAAACTTTATCTTACATCCGTAAAGTTGGACGCGATGATAATGTTGGTTTATATTTTCGTCATCAATATCAAAAAGATACGCCAGATTACAATGTTTTATCAACAGCAAATCCGTTCTCATCTTTTAATTTATTCAAGAATTTATCTCAAGTAAATAATCAATATAATATCAATCAAGATCAAAACTTTGTTTTGAATACTGTTCAATTATATGGAATCTACAATCACTTGTTGACAAATACATCTAACCTTAAGGTGAAAGTTGGAACAAATTTTAGTACACAAGATTTTGAGAATAAAATCTATGATTTCCAGAAATTAATGAATGATAATTCATTAATCAGTAATACAGATTTAGATTACAACGAGACCTTTGCTGATGTAACGTTGACAAAAAAATTAGGAAACTTTCAAGTAGATGCGGGAGCGGGAGTTTCGTTCTTTAATGAAAAATCGAAATACCAAGATGGTGAAAAATTAAATCGTTCGGAAACAAAATTTTTACCTCACCTGAATTTGCAATACAAGTTTAACAATGCAACAAGTGTTCGCGCTAGTTATACGCAAAACTATAGCTATCCGTACACAAAAGATTTTAATGACTCGTACACAATTCAAAGTTATCAGTCGATTTTCTATGGAAATAGAAACTTAAAACAAGCTTTGACACATACAGCAAGTCTTAATTTTAGTCATTTTAACTCGTTCACATTCTTTAATATTTTTGCGAATTTGAGTTATACATTACAAGAAAAAAGTATACAAACACAATCTGTTTTGAACCGTGATTTTATTATCTCTGGAAACGATACAATTGTAAATAACTATCAATTCAATACCTTAATTAATTCTGGTAATAACCAAGAAACTTATTCAGGATATTTCATGATTGGGAAGCGTTTTGCTAAGTGGTACAATGCACGATTAACAGGTAATATTTCTACTTCTAATTATTATACCATTACACGAAATATTGAATACAAAAATGGTGTTGTAACAAATGATCAATTAAACAATGTAAACAATAAAAGTTTTAACCAAACTTATAATTTAGAGAACTCGTTTACATTCAAAAAGAAATTTGAATTGAAGGCTGGGGTTAATTTAAACCTAAGTAAATATCAATCATTATCTGAACAGAAATTTACGAACTGGCGTCCATACGGGGAAGCTGCTTGGTCCGCTACAAGTAAATTATTAGTTCAGACCGATTTCTCTTATCGTTTACAATACCGTGATGGAGTAGAAATAAACACAGCAAAAGAGTGGAATGCTTCTGCACGATACAATATTGCGAAGAAAACTTATTTAACACTTACAGGTGGAAACTTATTAGGAAACAACGTAATTGTTTCGAATGGATTTAATGATAACTACATATCGACTACAACTAAAAATGTTTTGGGAAGATATTTTATCGTGAGTTTACGATATAAGTTCTAAATCAATAAATTACATTTTTATCATAAAATTTATCTGAACGCGTCTACTTTGTAGACGCGTTTTTTTTATAAATAATTTTTGTACTTTTAATCTAATCAACTAAAAATAAATAGATGGAAAACCCTACTACCGAAATTTATAAAATTATTCAACCAGAAAATTGGACAAAGAGTTTAACAGACGAACAAATTATTGAACTTTCTAAAGAAACTGATTTCTCGAAAAATATTTTAGATGAAGGACGAGATTATTGTTACTTTTTGGACAAAAAATTTTATGTAACACGTGAAAAACATATCGAGTATGTTAACATGTCTTACACCTTAACCGATCCTGCAAATTTAGAAAAAGCTTCTACTTTCGATACAATTGTCGAAGAAAACGAAATTTATTTGATTCATAGAATTTCTGTGATTCGTGATGGAGAGTTAATTGATAAATTAGCAGATATCACTGTAAAAGTTTTGGATAACGAAAATGATAGCGGTTCTGGCGTAATCAACAAAAGCAAAAAAATTAATATTTCGATCAAAGATTTGCGTTTATATGATATTCTTGTATTGGAAGATGCAAGAGAAAAAATATTTACTGATAAAGATTTTGTCCGCAAAGAATACAGCCGATATTTATGGGTTAGCCCTGATTCGTATTGGGCATATGGAAATTATACGTTCGAATTAATCAATGAGCGTGATGATGAATTTGTTTACAAGAAAAACTTCTTCCGTGACCAAAATGGAAATGTAATAGAAGCTGAAACAGGAACAATTTCTTCTGGCGATTCTTTCGTTTTTGAGTTAGTAAATTATCTTAATCCAACAGATCCAAATCGCGAGATTTTTCCTTACATCGATTTTGCAACAAAAAGCACCTGGGAAAAGCTTTCAAACTTTATTTCGCCTTATTACGAAGAAGTGCTTAACAAAGCTAATCTTGAAAGTTTCGCACCAAATCTGATTGAAAAATTAAATGAATTTTCTGACATCGAAGATAAAATTGAATATGCGATAGAATATGTTCAAAACCATATTTATTATATCTACAATGCCGATGAAATGAGCGGTCACAAACCTCAAGAAGCAGAAGTAACTTATGCAAATAAACAAGGAGACTGCAAGGCAAAATCTATTTTATTGAAAGTTATTTTTGATTATCTAGGATTAGAATCTTCAATCATTTTATTGAATTATAATACTGATTTCTATTTCAAATATTATCTCCCATCGTTGTTGGCATTCAATCATGTGATTGTAAAAGTCAAACATAATAATGAAACATATTACGTTGATGCAACAATGCGTAATGAGTATGGTTACTTAGAAAATAGAAGCTTTATTTATTTTGCGCATTATTTAGAAATTAAACCAAATCAAACCTTACAAATTCGTGAACCTTACAAATTTCCTAAGTTTTGTATAGATGAAAAAGTCAGTGTAGCGGCAAAAGGAAACGAAGGTTATTTAGAATCTCAATCGATTTATCGTTACAATCGTGCAAATAATATGCGCCGATATTTCAAAAATACTAACAAGCGCGAAATTATTGATAGTTGGAATAGTTTCTTTTATTATGCGTTAAATTATAGTGCAGATCGACCTGAAATGGATTTGAGAAAAATTTTTAAAGACACTTCGATTGAAATTGTTTCGGATGATAAAAAGCTGAACGAATTAACGATAAAATATAAAGCACGAATCGAGAATCCATATTTTAAAGATAAAGTGACAAACGAACGCTTCTTGATGTTCTTTGATCGAAATATCCCGAAAAATAATGTGAGAGATTTTATTCACGAAGACGCAAGTTTTTGGCATAATTTCGATAGTGAAAAGTATGAAATCAACTTATCAACCGATCAAAAAATTGATACAAAGGAAAAGTATACGATTCAAGAATCGACGATTAATGATAAATATTTCACCTACTCAAGTAGAAAGAAAATTACAGCAAGTGGAGGAAGTGCTTACATTGAATACAATCCTTCGACGAATCATGAAATTACGATGGAAAATTTCGAGGAATTCCGAAATAATCATTACACAATTGCAGATAGTAATTACGGTTTAGGTATTGATATTATCGAATCTGGATTAATGAATATGCTAAAATTTAAGATGAAAAAAGCTTTCAAATAATCAATCAAAAACTCCTGAAAAATAATTTTCAGGAGTTTTTTTATTTAATCACTTGTGGATAATCAAACAAATTATTTGGATCATATTTCTTTTTCAACTTTTGCAAACGAACCAAATTATTTCCGAAATAAGCATTATTTGCATCAGGAAAATTGATATCTGGATAATTTCGGTATTGTTTTACATTTCCAAGATTTCTTAATAATTGTTGTACTTCTTCAAATGATTTTGTCAACTTTTCTTCTTGTGAAGGCAAATCCCAATATGCTTGTAATTCGCTTAAATAATTAATATCACGATGTGGATAAGCAGAATCTGAAGCTTTGACTTCATTGATTTTTCCTCCCAAAGTATTGATCTGATAAATCATTCCTTTAGAAGCAACAACTTTTGCAAAAATATCTTCCAAACCTTTTTCGATGTCTTCAATTCCTGTGTACAAACCAGCCGAAGAATTTTTGAAATAAATTGGTTCTGTTACACCATAATAATTTTTGAGTGCAGCAGCCAGATTTCTATTTTTCATCGGTTTGTAATCATTCGCTAGTGGAATTAAACTCGAAAATATTTTCTCAAAATCAGTTTGATTTGCTGCAAAATTGGTAAATAAAATCGTTAAAAATTTTCCATTCAACACAAAAGCAGAAAAAGCTTCGTTCGGTAACTTTTCCGTTGCTTGAAACCAAATCCGAATCAATTTGACAAATTTATCAGAAGTCAAATTATTAAACTTCATACGATATCCACTGAAAGATTGTGGTGCAGGATAAGTTTTGAAATGTAATTCCGTCACAACTCCAAAATTTCCATTTCCGCCTCCTTTACACGCCCAAAGTAAATCTGGATCTTTATCAGAATCGATTATATTTCCTTTGTAATCGATCATTTTTACACGAAGCAAATTATCACAGGTCAAACCATATTTCCGACTAAAAAAACCGTAACCACCGCCCAAAGTCAAACCTCCAATAGCGACAGTTCCACACGAACCAGCTGGAATAATTCTTTTCTTAGGTAAAAAATTCGCATAAATTTCCTGCAACAAACAAGCTGGTTGTAATTTCACTTTATTCTCGTGCAACCACGTAATTTTATTCATCAATCCAAGATGAATCAACAATCCGTTATCAACATTCGAAAAACCTTCAAAACTATGTCCTCCACTTCGAATGGCAATTTTTAGTTTCTTTTCGTTTGCTAATACAATTGCTTTTTTTATTCCAGTTTCGGATTTACAAACTGCTATAATTTTCGGAAACTTCTCAATTCTTTTGTTGAATGATTTTCTGTATTGATCATACTTTTCATCATCTTTTGTCAAGATTATTAAATCATCATCCAAAAAATCATCAAACGAATAAAAAGACATAAAAAAAATTCCTAAACTACCTGTACCAAGCAGTTTTAGGAATTCTCTTTTTGTATAATTTGATTGTAACATAGCTAAAATTGGTTTAGCTAAAGATACAACTATTTGATATTATTCTCTTTTAACCAGTTTCTATAATTCTCAGCATTTTTCAAATGTTCCTGATAATCATTGGTATAAATGTGGTAACCTGGTTTTTTAGGATCTGCAACAAAGAAAATAAAATCGTGATTTGCTGGTGATAAAACCGCATCAATTGCTCCTAAATTTGGTAAACAAATTGGCGCTGGTGGTAAACCTTTGTTACGATATGTGTTGTACGCATTCGAAGACCACGTCCATTTTTTGTACACACGTTGCACTTTTTGATCCCAACCATTTTCCATTTTGTACGCATAAATAGAAGTTGGATCGGCCTCTAAACGCATATCTTTCGCCAAACGATTCATATATGCACGTGCAACTTTTTGTTGTTCATCCATATTATCAGACGATTCCAACTGAACAATAGACGCCAAAGTTGTCACTTGTAAAGGTGTCATGTTGAGCGCTTTTGCTTTTGCCAAACGATCTGCATTCCACACTTTGTCGTGTTGCGCCACCATTTTGTCCACAAACTTTTCTGGTGTTAATCCCCAATACACGAAATACGTTTCTGGAATAAAATATTGTTTAACTGTTTCGTCGTTTAACGTTGTATCGTTTTTTTCTTTCACAAAATCGCGAATAGCTGTCAAAACTTCGATAGAATCCATATCAATTTGCTTGGAAACTGATCCTGCTAAATGATAAATTGTCGGTTCATTTTTGATACGAAGCTTCACCTCTTCTTGCTCTCCCCCTTGTAAACGATCAATAATATCGCGGTTAGAATCTGAGCTTGAGATTTTATATTTTCCAGATTTTATCGTTGCTGGATAATCTGCATCTTCTGCATATTGTTTGAACAATTTTTCATCCTTCAAAAATGGTTTTAAAGAATCTAAAACTTGCTCAAATTTAGCTCCACGAGAAATATAGATATAACCATCTTTGGTTGCATTTCCTTTGAAACCATCTATAAATGTACATCCTACAAATGCGAATGAACAGATTAATATTAATACTAAATTTAATTTTTTCATTGGATTGAATTAAATTTCAATTTCACCTTCAAAAACTTTTACTGCTGGTCCATTTAACCAAACATTGACAAAGTTATGATTATTTTCTTCAAAATTTACAGATAAATCTCCACCCATTGCTTTTACTTTGATATCTTTTTTATCCACCAAATTTTTGACATAAGCAGAAATCGCAGCAGCCGTAATCCCTGTTCCGCAAGCCAAGGTTTCGTCCTCTACTCCACGTTCATACGTACGAATTGTAAGACTATTATCTGGCATAACTTCAACAAAATTTACGTTAGAACCTTTCTCAAAATAAGGTGCACCGTTACGAATCGCTTTTCCTTTTTTGTAGACATTAATATCTTTTACATTCTCCACAAATTCTACGTGATGTGGCGAACCTGTGTTCATAAACAAATATTTGTCGTGATCTTCCACTTCATTTACATCAATCATCTGTAAACGAATAACTTCTTGATCTACAATACCATGATGTAGACCATCAATCGCATTAAATGTCATTTTGTCATTGGCAACATCCAAATCATTTGCAAATCGAATAATACAACGTCCTCCGTTTCCGCACATTGTACTTTCATTTCCATCTGAATTGAAATACACCATTCTGAAGTCTGAATTTTCATCATTTTGTAACAAAATCAAACCATCAGCTCCAATCCCAAAATTACGATCACATAGCCTATTAATCAATTCTGTAGAGATTGGAAACGTTTTTTCTCGATCATCAATCATGACAAAGTCATTCCCAGCTCCTTGATATTTATAAAATTTTAATTTCAACTTCTTTAATTTTAAACAAAGTAAAGACATTTTTATCACTCTTAACTAATGTTATAAAAGATTTATAATATAGTGTTAACATGCGTTAAACGGTTTGAAATGTTAAAATTTTGGTCTTAAATTTGATTTAATCTAAAACATTAAAAACTTATATAATAAAGATGAAAAAATATACAGGATACTTATTAGTTGGATTAGTGAGCTCTATGACAACTATGGGAGGTTTTTATTTGATGAACGAAAATGGAAGTAATCCATTTATTACAAATGCGAGTAATCAGAAAAACGGAGACTTTGAATTTGTAGATTATAAAGGAAATTATGGATATGATGCGCCAAATTTTGTGCAGGCATCTAACAAAGCAGTACATACGGTTGTGAGTATCAAAAATTATTCGAATCAAAGACAGCAACAACAGCAACAAATGTTTGATCCTTTTGATTTCTTTTTTGGTCAACCAGAACAACAACAAAGAGGAAGACAACAACAGCAACCAGATCAAGATCAACCATCTGGAATGGGTTCTGGTGTAATTATTTCTCAAGATGGATATATTGTTACAAATAATCACGTGATACAAGGCGCTTCTAAAATTGAAGTGACTTTGAATAATCAAAAAAGTTATATTGCTGAATTAGTTGGAACTGATCCAAGTACAGATATTGCCTTATTGAAAATTAGTGAAAAAGGTTTACCATTCACAAAATTTGTCGATTCTGATGCGATTAATGTTGGAGATTGGGTGTTAGCAGTTGGGAATCCATTTGGTTTGACTTCTACTGTTACAGCAGGTATTGTTTCGGCAAAAGGTCGTAGCATTAATATTTTAGGTAAAAATTCTGAATCACCAATCGAATCGTTTATTCAAACCGATGCAGCGATTAATCCAGGAAACTCTGGTGGTGCTTTGGTAAATGCAAACGGAGATTTAATTGGTATTAATACAGCTATTTCTTCACCAACAGGAGCTTATTCTGGTTACGGATTTGCTGTCCCTGCAAACTTGGTGAAAAAAGTTGTGGAGGATATCAAATCGTACGGAATTGTACAACGTGGATATTTAGGTATCAAAGGTTTTGATTTATCGAATGAAGATGCTGTAAAACAATACAACAAGCAATTCAAGAAAAATATTAAAACCGATAATGGAGTAATGGTAACTGAATTGGTAGCGAAAGGGTCTGCAATTGATTCTGGAATCGAAGAAGGCGATATTATTACAGCTGTAGATGGAAAACCAATTACATCTTTCTCTTCGTTATCGTTCATCGTAGGAAGCAAACGTCCTGGTGACAATGTTGCGCTTACTGTAAGACGTGGAAACTCTGAGAAAACATACAACATTACATTGAAAGATGCTAAAGGAAGCACTAAAGTGAGAAGCAAATCTGACTTAACGCCAACTGAAGTTCTTGGAGCAGAATTTGAGCCATTAACAGAACGTCAAAAAGATAGTTTCGGAATTAATTATGGTGTGATGGTAAAACATCTTGATAATTCAGGAAAATTAGCTGCAGCAGGTGTTCAAGAAGAATTTATTATCTTATCGATCAATGATAAAAATGTAAGTTCACAAGACGATATCGAAAAAATATTAAAAAATTATAAAGGTCGCGTATCAATTAAATTTGCAGATTATTACGGACGAATCTATACAAAAGGATTCACGATGGATTAAAATTTTGAGTCGATTTTAAATTTTAATAAATCATTATAAATAGCTACAACAAGATAAGTTGTAGCTATTTATCTTTACACTAAGTTTAATTTCAAAACCAAACGTATGACTTTAAGGAAAATCAGTACAATCTTCATTCTTTTATTCTCCTCTTTTGCATTCAGTCAAAACTTATTTGGCGTTTCAGGAAGTTATTCTAATCAATCTGGGAACTTTGCCAAACTAGGTCTGTTTTACACTTTTGGATTAGGTGATACATTTATCACTCCACGAATAGATGCCAACGCAAACATGGCTTATATGCGAGATAATTTTCATGTCATTCCAGAAATTGGTATTACAGGCTATTTTACCTCAGGCGGCTCATATATTTTTCCTTTTGTAGAAAGCGAGTTTACACCGTATACAATCACTCCAAAAGTTGGATTAACTTTTTTGACCATAGTTGAATTTGGAATAGGATATGGTTTTAAAATTAATGAGAAAGATAATTTCAAACCGATAAAAGGCTTTCAATTTTCTGCTGGAATTAATATTCCTTTCAATTGGAATTAGAGAAAGTAAAAACGACGAAAATTTATTTTTTTGGAAGAAAACTAAATAATTCATTAATTTTATCACATGAAAAAGTTCATCGCAATCTTTGTTTTTATCATTAGTTTTCAAGCGAAAGCACAACAAAATTTAACCGATTATTTTACAATTAATCTTGGTTATGAATATTGGAATGGAAATTATGGAAAAGTTGGAACAGATTTGTTCTTAGTACAAGATAACAACAATATTTTGACATTTAGCGCCAATGCAAATTTGGGTTATATGAAAGATAAATTTCGTGTAATTCCAGAAGTTGGAGCTGGATATATGTTCAATTTTCACAACAATCCAGGTGATCCTTATAGTTCAAATTTTAGCTCTGCTTTTTATGTTATTCGCGCCGAAGTTTCTCCATGGACAATTACACCAAAAGCTGGTATTGCAGTTTTGAGCATTGTAGAGTTAAATGCTGGTTATTCTTTCGAGTTTAGAGAAAATAAAAATTTTAAAGATATGAGCGGTTTCCGAGCTGTATTAACTATTCACTTGCCGACTCAGCTTTTTTAGCATTTCTAATACTTTTACGCAATTCTTTCAAACGAATATATAAATCTGAAGTCGACGCATTTTCTTCAATCGTATTAAAAATAAAAACACCTTTATCAGTATAAAAGAAGATAATTGCTTCGTGATCGGCAACTTTAAAAGCATTTGTAATCCCATTTATTTTGTTCTCAACCCAAGATAATTTGCATGTTTTCAAATCAAAAATATGATCTTCATTACCCAAAATATCTTTGAAAATTAATTGATCTCCTTGTACATATAATACACCACTTCCCTGAAAAGATTTCATTTTAAGAAATCTCCCTTGCGGACGCCCAATATTGTAACGTACAACAGCTTTTAAGTCTACCTGATCTGGTAAGCTTTTCAGTGTATGTTGTTCATTTTTCTCTCTGACTTTCGCATCAGATACGGCAATAACAAAGAATATCGAAACAAAAATTCCGAAAATCAAAAATATAATTAGGATTGATAATATTGGCGCCATAATGTACTTAAATGTTAAGTAAAGTTATAAAAAAGCTTGAATTAACATCTAAATAAACTGCTTTTTTTACCTTAGCCTAGCAAACAAATATAAAATACATATGAATAAATTAATTTCGTTGTTATTTCCCGCCACAATTTTTGCTCAAAAAGGTGAAACACAAATAAAAGCTAATGCTTTAACAATGCCACTCGCAATGGTAAATCTTGGTGTTGAACATGCAATTACAGATAGAATAACTTTGCAAGCTGACGGATTTATCTCTCCTTGGAAATCATTTGCAGGAAATCATTTACAAATGTATATGGCTTTTGGTGAAGGTAGGTATTACTTTGATAAATCATTTAGTAAGTTTTATGTAGGTCCAAATATTGGTGTTGGTTTCTTTGATCTTCAAAAATGGAATTATTGGAACACCGATAAATACCAACGTGGCTTTGCAATTTTAACAGGAGCTACAATTGGATATCAAGTCAAAATCAACGAACATTGGGGATTAGATGTTTTTGTTGGAGGAGGACACTCTCAAGGAAATTACAAAGGTTATTATAAAGAAGATTCTCCTAATTTCGGACGGTATGATTCTGCGCAATCATTCAACAAAAGTGGTGAATGGATTCTCTACAAAGGCGGCGTAATGCTAACTTATAAATTTAAACGAAAAAAATCCAACTAAAATTAGTTGGATTTTTTTCATAATTAGTGTTAATTAGAATTAGAAAACTAAGATTTTTGCTGTATTAGCTTTACCTTGTTTGTCTATTGTTTTGATGACATAAACTCCTTTATTCCATCCGTTTGTAAAAATTGTTTTAGAAGAATTTCCTGAAGAAATTAAGTTTCCACTCATATTAAATACTTGATATGTCTCATAATCATAATCAACTCGGATTTCTTTTACGTTACTCAAATATTTTATTGATTGTGTATTTTTTTGAATATCATTAACTGCTAAACTTTCAAAAGGAAATTTATAGAAATCTGTTATAAATGATGTAGCAGAATAATCGCTTCCATAATAAGCATATAAACGATCAAATTCTCCTTTTTTATTCATACCATAACCTATTGTCGTTATGTTTCCTCTTTCTGTTCTTCCTGAGAACATTGCTAAAACATTATTCTCATCTTGCGCAATACCATATGTATTCGCTGCAACACCGTTTTCTCTATCTTGATAAGCATACACATATTCTATCTTATCATCATCATTAACAATAGTTGGATTTAACGTTAATGCATTTAAAAACGGAGCAAATAATTCTGTTTCAAGAGTAATTGGTAATCTGACTTTTTTCACTTCTACACCTTTCGCATCATAATGTTTTACAAGACCAAATGCTTTATCTCCATCCATTTCACCTGCGTTTAAACCAACTACATAATTAAAAGAATTATCGCTTGGAATTCTATTCATATTAAGAGACAAAATATCATCATTATATAATACTGGAAAATCTTGTGCTAACTCGAAATCTGGTAAATTATATATTTTAACATTAGATCCTCCTTCACCATTTTGGTCAACTAACATTGCTACTTGATCTTTTTGATTTGGTATCTCTATTAATTCGATCCCAGTTTCTATACCACCAGCTACGACATCTTCGGTAAGTGATTTTAAAATAGTACCATCTTCATTCACAACAAAATAATTATACGACTCTTTATCAGCCATCAAATCATAAATATATGAACCATAAGTAAACTCTAATTTACTATCCGTATTATAAATATTAGATGAAATATCGTATTTATCAGTATTATAGAACAATCCAAAAGTAGCCATCGGAATTGTGTACGGATTTTCTTCATCAAATCCGATTACTGGTAAAGTATATGTTTTATCTAAAACAAACGTTTCTGCATCAATGAAATCTAAAGCAAATTTTGCATTTGTATTAAATTCTAATGTTGAATTATCAACTAATTGTTCAGTATAACGCGCTAAAACTACATAATCTTTTCCATTCAAATTTTTATGTACTATTGGCATTCCTACATAAAAATTAGCAAGACTAAATGGAATTTTATATTCTAAATTTTTCGATGTATCAGTTAAATTAATTTTCTTAATTGTTACAAAATCATCATTCGTTTTATAAGTATACGCTTGTTGTTTTCCTTTCGAATCTGTTAAAAACTCTGCAGAAGTAGTATCCTCTTTATATAAAACTTCTCCTGCTTCATTTACAAACCAAATTTGATCTTTTACAGATTCTGGACCTTGTCCTCCATCTGTAAAATGCACATAAACCCCAACAATTAATTTATCATTATTGTCTAATATTTTTGCTGAAAAATCTGCGATTGCTTCTGCTCTTGTTGTTGTTTCTGGAATACTAATTGTAAATTGTTTATCTACTTTTAAATCATCCGTATATGTTTTTAATGTAAATGTTGCATTTGGTCCATATTTAGAATCAATAGAAAACAAAATCGTTTCATTATTATCTACATTTTTTCCATATGCCCAACGTTGTGCATTTATATTTCCAAAAGGTTTTATATCATTCTGCTCAGTCGCTCTACTTTTCACAGAACTATTAACTTGAGAAAATTCTCCAAAAGAATTAATATCTTTTCCTCTATTATAAGTTGTCCAGTCAAAATTTCTTTTTAACGTCTCTTTCTTATCCTTCTTTATTCTTTCAAAAACTATAGTATTCGATTTTTCGAAAATTGTTTGCGCATAAGTAGTTGAGCATAACCCAAAAATTGTTGCCAATAGAATAAAAGTCTTCTTCATAATTCAATGTGTTATTTAATTTTTTCAAATGAAAAAAATAATTATTGAATATGAAATTGAATTAGCTCTAATTTAAATGAATTTTACTTAAATTCATCAACACTAAAAACAATATAATTAATTAATAATAAATAAATTAACCTTTATTATTTCTGAAAATAGATTTTAAATTTAAAAAATTCTGATTTCTACTATTTTTTAGAAATAGTAGAAAAATAATGACAAGTAATAAGACTAATGGCAGTTTAAAAAAAGATAAGTTATACCAGAATCCTTGATCTTTATATAACAAAAAATTTAGGCTTTTCTCTTTTGCTTCTTGATTACTTTTTTCCAATTGCAAATTTATTTTTTTGATATAATCTATATATTTTTTGTAAGCAATATAATCTTGTTGATAAAAAGCATTTTGTGCCAAAATTCTATATACATACAAATTTACACTAATAGGTTCCGAAGCTTTTATTTCTTTTAAAACTTCTTTCAAAAGTTGATTGGAATATATATAATCTTTTTTTGCTTGATAAATCCTTGCCAAGCTAGTTTTGGCAGACTGATCATATTCTTTTAGATTATTCTTTTTAATAACAAAAAAAGCTTCATCTAAGTACAATGTAGCAGAATCTAAGATCGATTTATCAATTAAACAATTTGATTTCTCAATATAAACTAATGCTAAATTGTTTAATGTACTTTGATTTAATTCTCTACTCTTATAAGATTTGATCGATTTATCGTAATATTTTAAAGCAAAATCACAATCTAAATCATCTTTATATCCATTTCCTTTTATTCCGTAAATATTCCCTAAATACATTGGTCTTTTTTCTTCCGAAAATTCTTTCGAAAGAATTAAATTTTCAGATTTCTCGAGATAATAGCGAGATTGAGTATTAAATCCATACAATTGAAAAAGCTCACCTATTCTTCCTAAAATTCTAGCTTCATTAAAAGTATCTTTCTCTTTTTTAACATAATCATATGTTTCAAATGCGTATTTCAACGCATTATAAGTATCATCTAAAGAACTATATGCATTTGTTTTGATTAATCGAGCAGTAATTTGATCGTCTTTATTTTCTGAAGTTTTTATAATACGATTTGCCATTTCAATCGCTTTTTGCGGATTAAAATAAACATAATCGTAAGCAATTCTCACACTATCTGATTTCTGAGCAAAACTGAAAGAAGTTCCGAATAAAAAAAGTAAGGTTAAAATTATATTATTCATCTTCATTTAAATTTTTTACAAAAACAGAAGGTGTAACACCTGTTACTAATTTAAAAAAAGTGGTAAAACTACTCTGAGATATAAAGCCGCTTTCTTTAGCTAAATGACTAATTTTATATAACCGAAATTTTTTATCTTCTTTTAATATTTTTACGATGTAATCTATGCGCAATTCATTAATGTAATTATTAAAACTTTTCTGTTTTACATTATTTAAAATAGATGATAAATACTTAATATTTGTATCTAAATCTTTGGCTAAAATTGAAATCGTGATCGTAGGATTTAGAAAACCTTTATTTTTCTCAAAATTTTCTAATTTCATTAAAATTTCGCTTTCAACTTTATCAGAAATTAGATTTGTTTTAACTATATTTTCTTCTATTCGCTTCTTTTTCTTATAAAAAATCAACGTTATAATGATTAATATAAATACAATAGATAAAACAACAGAAGCTCTTTTTAAATGTTTTTCTTTAATCTCTTTTTGAGATTTTTGTTGATCAATAAGTTTATTGACTAAATAATTTTGAGTTGTTTTCTTTTCAACATTCAAACGCTCTGCTAATTCATTTAATTGACTCGTATAAATCGCATATTCTTTAAGAGAATTAGTAGATAAAAAATAATTTTGAATTCTTTTTAACAAAATAAATCGTTCAACTTCATTTGCAATCTGCAAACTGTCAATCGTAGCATTTGCTTCGTTCAAATTATTTATTTTTTTTGATATAATTGGACTAAAAGATAAATCATATTTAAGATTAATAAACTTGTTTCTAGTATCATTTATCCAAGAACTATCTTTTGTTTTGACTTTATTTAACAGTTTCTTCGATTCTTCCTTAAACCCTAAATAATAAAATAAATCTGATCCTATAAGATAGTATCGATCTTTCAATTCTTGATTATTTGATGCTAAAACTTCTGGTTCAATCGCGAAAAAAATATCTAAAGCCTCTGTATCTTTAGAAACGTATACTTTTATTTTTACTAAATCGAGTTGATAATTTAATTTTTGAATGGTGTTTGCAGAATTGTTAATCAAGTATTCATATATCTTAATACTTTTAGAATTATCTATTTTTAATTTCTCCACAGCTTCTTTATAGAACGCATTATTCTCCTCAACATCTTGAGAAAAACAGTATACAGAAAAAAATAAAACAAGTAGATAGATAAATCTCATCTTCATTACAACTAAACCTAATTGTAAAAATAAAAAAAACTCTGACTTAATCAGAGTTTTTAAGATGTTATATACGTTTTTTTATGATTCTAATATTACACAGGCGTATTCATATCGAAAGCCTCAAGATATTCGGCAACACGTTTTACAAACATACCTCCTAAAGCGCCATCCACAACACGGTGATCGTAAGCATGAGATAAGTACATTTTGTGACGAATTGCAATCATATCTCCTTGTGGAGTTTCGATAACCGCAGGTTTTTTCACAATTGCACCAACAGCCAAAATAGCGACTTGTGGTTGAGGAATAATTGGCGTTCCTAATGTATTTCCGAAAGAACCAATATTTGTAATTGTATACGTTCCTCCTTGAATTTCTGCTGGTTTCAACTTATTGTTACGAGAACGATTTGCTAAATCATTTACTTGAGAAGCTAACCCCGCTAAATTAAATTGATCTGCATTTTTTATAACAGGTACAATTAAATTTCCACTTGGTAAGGCTGCTGCCATTCCAATATTGATATTTTTCTTTTTGATGATTTTATCTCCATCAACCGAAACATTAATCATTGGGAAATCTTGAATTGCTTTTGCTACTGCTTCAATAAAAATTGGCATGAAGGTAATTTTCTCACCATGTTTCTTCTGAAACTCATTTTTATTTTTATCTCTCCACAATACAATATTCGTCATATCAACTTCTACGAAAGACGTTACGTGTGGAGCAATTTGTTTTGCTTGTAGCATATTTTGCGCAATAATCTTACGCATTCTATCCATTTCGATGATTTCATCACCTTCACCAACAGAAATTGGCGCAGATTGCACTTGTGGTGCTTGAGGTTGAGCAACTGGTGCAGCAACAGAAGTCGTAGCAACTGGTTTCGCTGGTTGATTACCTCTATTTTTAACGAAATTTAAAATATCATCTTTCGTTACACGTCCGTCTTTTCCAGAACCTGAAATTTGATCTAACTCAGCCTGAGAAACACCTTCTTCTTTCGCAATAGATTTTACTAAAGGAGAATAAAATTTATCATCAGACGAAGTAATAACCGTTTCAGTTTTGATTGTTGCAACTTCAGCCTCTATAGATTTTGCAGCATCAGCAATTTCCTGATCGCTATTTGTATCTACTTCTTCTGCCGAATCAGCTTGTTCTACAACTCCATCAACAGACAAAATTGCGATAGGCTCACCTACTTTTGCAATTCCATCTACCGGAACTAAGATTTCTTTTAAAACTCCCGCCACTGGCGAAGGAACATCAGAATCTACTTTATCAGTTGCGATTTCTACAACCGATTCATCTTCACTAATCGAATCACCAATATTCTTGATCCAATTTGTTACAGTAGCTTCCATTACACCTTCTCCCATAGAAGGTAGAATTAATTTATAGTCAGACATTCTTGTGTTATTTGCTAAATACAAATCTAAACATTTTTTCGATTCAAAAAAATACTGTTAAAAAGATTAATGTATTTTATTTTTAAATTATTCGCATTAATATCACAAATAATTATCAATTTAATAATTGAGATAACTTTTATAAGATTATTTTTAATGATTTGATAGTTTTGATTGCATAAAAAAATCCCCCAATCTAAGATTGAGGGACTTTTTGAAATATTAAGAATGATTCTTAAGCTTCGTAAGTTGCAGTACCGTTGTTTACTTGAGGTTCTTTGATTTCACCAAAGCTTTTCTCGAAGTTAGTTACGTTTTCTGCTAACGATTGAGATAATTGTTTTGCTTGTAATGGAGACAAAATAATTCTTGATTTTACTGATGGTCTAGCACCTGGTAAAAATTGAACGAAATCTACAACGAACTCAGATGGTGAGTGGTTGATGATTGCTCCTGTAGCATAAACACCTTGAGCTACTAATTCGTTTAACTCAATGTTTAATCCTTCGTTTTGTTGATTTTCTGACATTATAATTCTTGTTTTGCGTTTATTAATTCCTCGTATTCACGGTTAGATCCTACGATGATATTTTGATACTCTTTTAATCCAGTTCCGGCAGGAATTAAGTGTCCAACAATAACGTTTTCTTTTAATCCTACTAAACCGTCTACTTTACCAGCTACAGCTGCTTCGTTAAGAACTTTTGTAGTTTCCTGGAACGATGCCGCAGACATGAAAGATTTAGTTTGTAAAGACGCTCTTGTAATCCCTTGTAAAACTGCTTCTGCTGTTGCAGGTAAAGCCTCACGAGCTGTTACTAAGTTTTTGTCTTCACGTTTTAATTTAGAGTTTTCGTCACGTAATTCGCGAACTGTGATGATTTGTCCTGCACTTAATGTGTCAGAATCACCAGCATCTTCTACGACTTTCATTCCGAATAAACGATCGTTTTCTTGCATGAAATCATCTTTGTGCTCTAAACTATCTTCTAAGAATCTTGAATCTCCTGAGTCTACAATACGAACTTTACGTAACATTTGACGTACGATAATTTCGAAGTGTTTGTCATCGATTTTTACCCCTTGTAAACGGTATACATCTTGAATCTCGTTTACTAAGTATTCTTGAACCGCTGTTGGTCCTAAGATTCTTAAAATATCTTCTGGTGTAATTGCTCCATCTGATAAAGGCTCACCTGCACGTACGAAGTCATTTTCTTGAACTAAGATTTGTGCTGATAATTTAACTAAGTAACGACGGATCTCACCATTTTTAGATTCAACAATGATTTCGCGGTTACCACGTTTTATTTTACCGAAAGATACAACTCCATCCATTTCACAAACAACTGATGGGTTAGATGGATTACGAGCCTCTAACAACTCTGTAATACGAGGTAAACCTCCTGTAATATCGCCAGATTTAGCTGACTTACGAGGAATCTTAACTAAGATTTTACCTGCATTAATTTTTTCTCCATCATTTACCATTAAGTGTGCACCTACTGGTAAGTTGTATGTTTTTTCTTCACCATCAATCGTGATAACTCTTAACGCTGGAACTAATTTTTTATTACGTGATTCAGAAATAACTTTTTCTTGGAATCCTGTTTGCTCATCGATTTCAATTTGGAAAGTTACCCCTTGCTCTAATTGTTCGTACTCGATTTTACCAGTAGATTCCGCGATGATAACCCCGTTATAAGGGTCCCAACTTGCAATCTCTTGACCTTTTTGAACTTTAGCTCCGTTTTTAACAGATAAGATAGTACCGTAAGCAATGTTAGTTTGTTGACGAACGTTTCCTAAATCATCAATTACTTTCATCTCTGTAGAACGAGAAACAACTGTATCTACTTTGTTACCTGCATCATCTGTCGATTCAACAGTACGTAAGTCGTCAAACTCAACTGTACCATCAACTTTAGCATTAATTGTATTTTGCTCAGAAACGTTACCCGCAGTACCCCCAACGTGGAAAGTACGTAATGTTAACTGTGTACCAGGCTCACCAATAGATTGTGCAGCAACTACACCAACTGATTCTCCTTTCTGAACACCTTTACCTGTAGCTAAGTTACGTCCGTAACATTTAGCACAAATTCCAGTTTTCGCTTCACAAGTTAATGGAGAACGAACTTCTACATTTTCGATACCAGCTGCTTCTAAAGCATCACCAACATCTTCTGTAATAATATTACCAGCAGAAATGATTAATTCACCATTATCTGGGTTGTAAATATCATTTAATGAGGTACGACCTAATACACGAGAAGATAAACTTTCGATAATTTCTTCTTTTTTCTTAAGTGCTGTAACTTCTAAACCTCTTAATGTACCACAATCTTCGTGCATTACGATAACGTCTTGTGCAACGTCAACTAAACGACGAGTCAAGTATCCAGCATCGGCAGTTTTTAAGGCTGTATCGGCAAGACCTTTACGCGCACCGTGCGAAGAAATAAAGTACTCTAAGATAGACAGACCTTCACGGAAGTTAGAGATAATTGGGTTTTCGATGATATCCCCACCAGTAGAACCAGCTTTTTGAGGTTTAGCCATCAATCCACGCATACCTGATAACTGACGAATTTGCTCTTTAGATCCACGCGCTCCAGAATCAAGCATCATGAATACTGAGTTAAATCCTTGTTGATCTTCTGTCATACGTTTCATTACAATTTCTGTTAATGTTGCGTTTGTTGTTGTCCAAACATCAATAACTTGGTTGTAACGTTCGTTATTTGTAATAAGACCCATGTTATAGTTCATCTTAATGTTCTCAACTTGGTTGATCGCACCAGAGATAAGGTCTTTCTTTTGTTCTGGGATTAAGATATCTCCTAATGAGAATGATAAACCACCCTCGAAGGCATTACGGTATCCTAATTGTTTCATATCATCTAAGAAAGCAGCCGTTGTAGGGAAATCTGTAATCTTGATGATTTTATTAATAATTGTACGTAACGATTTTTTCGTTAATACTTCATTAATATAACCTACTTGTTTCGGAACAATTTGGTTGAATAACACACGTCCTACTGAAGTTTCGATTAATTGATTTTCTACTAACTCCTCTCCTACACGAATTGTTCCTTTTACACGAATTGGGGCGTTTAAGTCAACAGCTCCTTCGTTGTATGCAATTTGAACTTCTTCGTCTGAATAGAAAGTTAATCCTTCACCTTTTACTGTAAATTGGTGGTCAGTACGACGAATTTTCGTCATGTAGTAAAGACCTAAAACCATATCCTGAGAAGGTACAGTAATTGGAGAACCATTAGCAGGATTCAAAATATTTTGAGAAGCCAACATTAATAATTGTGCTTCTAAAACAGCTTCTGGTCCTAATGGTAAGTGAACGGCCATCTGGTCACCATCGAAATCGGCATTGAAGGCAGTACACACTAATGGGTGTAAACGAATTGCTTTACCTTCGATTAATTTCGGTTGGAATGCTTGGATACCTAAACGGTGTAACGTAGGGGCACGGTTTAATAAAACTGGGTGACCTTTGATTACATTTTCTAAAATATCCCAAACAACTGGCTCTTTTCTATCGATAATTTTCTTAGCCGATTTAACTGTTTTTACAATTCCACGCTCGATTAATTTACGAACTACGAATGGTTTGTATAATTCAGCTGCCATATCTTTTGGTAAACCACATTCGTGTAACTTAAGTGTTGGTCCAACAACAATTACAGAACGAGCAGAATAATCCACACGTTTACCTAATAAGTTTTGACGGAAACGACCTTGTTTACCTTTTAATGAATCAGATAATGATTTTAACGGACGGTTACCATCAGCTTTTACAGCAGATGCTTTACGTGTGTTATCGAATAATGAATCAACCGCTTCTTGTAACATACGTTTTTCATTACGTAAGATTACTTCTGGCGCTTTGATTTCCATTAATCGTTTCAAACGATTGTTACGGATAATTACACGACGATATAAATCATTTAAATCTGATGTTGCAAAACGACCACCATCTAATGGAACTAATGGACGTAATTCTGGTGGAATAACCGGAATAACGCGCATTACCATCCATTCTGGACGGTTTACGTGGTGCATATTTGACTCACGTAACGACTCAACAACTTGTAAACGTTTTAACGCTTCTGTACGACGTTGTTTAGAAGTTTCGTTATGTGCTTTGTGTCTTAATTCGTAAGATAACTCATCCAAATTGATACGAGATAATAGGTCTTCTAATGCTTCAGCACCCATTTTCGCAACGAATTTATTAGGATCTGTATCTTCTAGATATTGATTCTCGATTGGAAGAGTTTCTAAAATATCTAAATACTCTTCTTCTGATAAGAAATCTAATCTATTTAATTCTTCACCTTCTGGTCCTTTTGCGATACCTGCTTGAATCACTACATATCTTTCGTAGTAAATTACCATATCTAATTTCTTAGATGGTAATCCTAAGATGTAACCAATTTTGTTTGGTAATGAACGGAAATACCAAATATGTGCAATTGGCACAACAAGATTGATGTGTCCAATACGCTCACGACGAACTTTCTTTTCAGTAACTTCAACCCCACAACGGTCACAAACGATACCTTTATAACGGATTCTTTTATATTTTCCGCAGGCACATTCGTAATCTTTTACAGGTCCAAAGATACGCTCACAGAATAACCCGTCACGCTCTGGTTTGTGCGTTCTATAGTTAATCGTTTCAGGTTTTAAAACTTCACCTTTAGATTCTTGAAGAATCGATTCTGGAGAAGCTAACCCGATACGGATTTTTGAGAATTGACTTGTTTTATTTTTTGTTGACATATAGAAATGTATCTAACAATTATATTATTATAACGAAAAAGGTAGAATAATAGGTTGCCCTATTATTCTTCCAAGTTTATGTCTAATCCAAGACCTTGTAATTCATGTAACAATACGTTAAATGATTCTGGAATACCAGGTTCTGGCATTGGCTCTCCTTTTACGATTGCTTCGTAAGTTTTCGCACGTCCAATTACGTCATCCGACTTAACTGTTAAGATTTCGCGTAAGATATTAGATGCACCAAATGCTTCTAATGCCCAAACCTCCATCTCTCCGAAACGTTGTCCACCGAATTGTGCTTTACCTCCTAATGGTTGTTGAGTAATTAATGAGTATGGTCCGATAGAACGCGCGTGCATTTTATCATCAACCATGTGTCCTAATTTCAACATGTAAATCACACCTACAGTAGCTTTTTGATCAAAACGTTCTCCAGTGTTACCATCATATAAATATGTTGTACCGTGTTTTGGAATACCTGCTTCTTCTGTGATGCGATCGATATCAGCGATTTCAGCACCGTCGAAGATAGGTGTAGCAAATTTTTGACCCATTTTAAGTCCAGCCCATCCTAATACCGTTTCATAAATCTGACCGATATTCATACGAGATGGTACCCCAAGTGGGTTAAGCACGATATTTACTGGCGTTCCGTCTTCTAAGAAAGGCATATCTTCGTCGCGAACGATACGTGCAACAATACCTTTGTTACCGTGACGTCCTGCCATTTTATCCCCTACTCTTAGTTTACGTTTTTTCGCAATGTAGATTTTCGCTAATTTAACGATACCTGCAGGTAACTCGTCTCCAACAGAAATTGTAAATCTTTCGCGGTTAAGTGCTCCTTGTAAATCATTGTACTTAATTTTGTAATTATGTAACAATTCTTTTACTAATTCGTTCTTATCCTCGTCTGTTGTCCAAAGAGATTCTGCTCCAGTTAAGTTTAAGAAATCTTCAACATTAGATAAGATTTTTTGCGTGTATTTTACACCTTTCTTGATTACTTCTTCGTTCAAGTCGTTGTAAATACCTTGAGAAGTTTTTCCGTTTAATAAAACGTATAATTTCTCTAATAAAATCTCTCTTAATTCGTTGAATTTAACGTCGTACTCAGCTTCTACACTATCAATGATAGCTTTGTCTTGAGAACGTTTGCGTTTATCCTTAATACTACGTGAGAATAATTTTTTGTCGATAACAACACCACGTAATGATGGAGAAGCTTTAAGAGAAGCATCTTTTACATCACCTGCTTTGTCACCAAAAATCGCACGTAATAATTTTTCTTCTGGAGTTGGATCAGATTCTCCTTTTGGAGTAATCTTACCAATCAAGATATCACCAGGTTTTACTTCTGCTCCGATACGGATCATACCGTTTTCGTCTAAGTCTTTTGTAGCCTCTTCCGAAACGTTAGGAATGTCTGAAGTTAATTCTTCCATACCTAATTTTGTATCACGTACATCTAATGAATATTCATCGATGTGGATAGATGTAAACCAGTCTTCGCGAACAGCTTTCTCAGAGATTACAATGGCATCCTCGAAGTTGTACCCTTGCCAAGGCATGAAGGCAACAACCATGTTACGACCAATTGCTAATTCCCCTCCTTCTGTTGCATAACCTTCAGATAAAACTTGTCCTTTCTCTACACGATCGCCAACTTTTACAATTGGTTTCAACGTAATTGTAGTTCCTTGATTGGTTTTTCTGAATTTTGTTAAATTATATGTTTTCTCAGCAGTATCGAAGCTTACTAATTCTTCGTCTTCTGAGCGATCATATTTAATTGTTATAATGTCAGCATCAACATAAGTTACTGTACCTTCACGTTCTGCATTTACTAAGATTCTTGAATCTTTTGCAACTTGTTTTTCTAATCCAGTACCTACAATTGGTGCTTGAGGTTTTAATAATGGAACTGCCTGACGCATCATGTTCGATCCCATTAACGCACGGTTGGCGTCATCATGCTCCAAGAAAGGAATTAATGATGCTGAGATAGAAGCAATCTGGTTAGGTGCAACGTCGATTAAATCAACTTCTGCTGGCGTTACAACAGGGAAATCCCCATCCTCACGAGCAGTTACACGTTCAGTAGCAATAGTACCATCGTCTGTCATGTCGATATTGGCTTGAGCAATTACTTTTGATTCTTCCTCTTCCGCAGTTAAATAGATTGGTGCTGATTCGACGTCCACTTTTCCATCTTCTACTTTTCTGTACGGTGTTTCGATGAACCCTAAGTTATTAACTTTAGCGAATACACATAATGACGAAATCAAACCAATGTTTGGTCCCTCAGGAGTTTCAATTGGACATAAACGTCCGTAATGAGTGTGGTGTACGTCACGTACCTCGAATCCCGCTCTTTCTCTTGATAAACCTCCAGGCCCTAATGCTGATAAACGACGTTTGTGTGTAATCTCTGATAATGGATTTGTTTGGTCCATGAACTGAGATAACTGGTTCGTTCCGAAGAATGAGTTGATAACAGATGATAATGTTTTTGCATTAATCAAATCGATTGGTGTAAACACCTCGTTGTCACGAACATTCATTCTTTCGCGGATAGTTCTAGCCATACGAGCTAAACCTACTCCAAATTGGCTTGCCATTTGCTCACCTACCGTTCTTACACGACGGTTAGATAAGTGGTCAATATCATCCACCTCTGCTTTAGAGTTGATTAATTCGATTAAATATTTAATAATCGAAATGATATCTTCACGAGTCAATACTTGTACGTCCTCGCTAATGCTTAAGCCTAATTTTTTATTTAATCTGTAACGACCTACTTCACCTAATGAATAACGTTGATCAGAGAAGAATAATTTGTCAATAATTCCTCTTGCTGTTTCCTCATCTGGTGGCTCAGCGTTACGTAATTGTCTATAGATGTACTCTACTGCTTCTTTTTCAGTGTTAGTAGGGTCTTTTTGTAAAGTATTATGGATAATTCCATAATCAGCAGAATTGATATCTTCTTTGTGTAATAAGATTGTCTTTACACCAGAATCTACGATTTGATCGATGTGATCTTTCTCTAAGATTGTTTCACGGTCTAAAATAATTTCATTACGCTCGATAGATACAACTTCTCCTGTATCTTCATCTACGAAATCCTCGTGCCATGTATTTAATACACGTGCAGCAAGTTTACGACCTACAACTTTCTTTAAATTAGCTTTATTAACTTTTACTTCTTCAGCTAAGTCGAAAATTTCTAAGATATCTTTATCTCTTTCGTATCCGATAGCACGTAATAAAGTAGTTAATGGTAACTTTTTCTTACGATCGATGTAAGCGTACATTACGCTGTTGATGTCTGTTGCGAACTCAATCCAAGATCCTTTGAAAGGAATGATACGAGATGAGTACAATTTTGTACCATTCGCGTGGAAAGATTGTCCGAAGAATACCCCAGGAGAACGGTGTAATTGAGATACAATAACACGCTCTGCACCATTAATAATGAATGATCCTGAAGGAGACATGTAAGGAATTGTTCCTAAGTATACGTCTTGCACTACAGTTTCGAAATCTTCGTGTTCTTCGTCCGTACAGTACAATTTAAGACGAGCTTTCAATGGTACGCTGTACGTTAATCCTCTTTCGATACACTCATCAATTGTGTAACGTGGTGGATCTACGAAATAATCTAAGAATTCTAAAACAAACTGATTGCGAGTATCCGTAATTGGAAAATTCTCAGCAAATGTTCGGTAAAGACCTTCATTTTTTCGTTGGTCAGGTCTTGTTTCCAACTGGAAAAAATCTTCAAACGATTTGATCTGAATGTCAAGGAAATCTGGGAACTGAGCGACTGCTTTTGCAGAAGAGAAGTTCAATCTTTCTTTTTTCTCAGTCGAGTTGCTTAATGTTGCTTTAGTGGCCAATTTCGAATGAATTTTGGTTTATATAATGACTTTATGCGTAAAAAGGTTTAGACCTAACACGTCCTGTGTTAGGTCCAAACCTATATTTTTGAGTAATAAAAATTACTTCAATTCTACTACTGCACCAGCTTCTTCTAGCTGTTTCTTTAAAGCTTCAGCTTCGTCTTTAGAAACTGCTTCTTTAACTGTTGCTGGAGTTGAATCTACTAAATCTTTAGCTTCTTTTAATCCTTTACCAGTTAATTCTTTAACTAATTTAACAACTGCTAATTTAGATGCACCTGCTTCTTTTAAGATTACGTCGAATTCTGATTGCTCTTCAGCAGCTTCACCTGCTCCACCTGCAGCAACAACTACAGCAGCAGCAGCTGGTTCGATTCCGTACTCATCTTTTAAGATTGTAGATAATTCATTAACTTCTAAAACTGTTAAGTTTACTAACTCTTCAGCTAATTTTTTTAAATCTGCCATTTTAATGCTTTTTGTTTTTTAAACTTTTATTTGATATGAGTGTGTCTTATTCTTCTGAAGCTCCTTCTTCTGCTTTTGCAGCGTCTTTGTTCTCTAATTGAGAAACAACAGTTTTGATTGGAGATTGAAGTAACATGATGATGTCTGCGATTAATTCTTCGCGAGATTTCAATGCTACTAATTGTGGTAATTTGTCATCACCTACGAATGTATTATCTTCAATCCAAGCTCCTTTTAAAATAGGTTTTTCAGATTTTTTTCTGAAAGTATCGATTACTTTAGCTGGTGCGTTACCAACTTCAGCAGTCATTAATGCTGTATTTCCTTTTAAAGATCCGTAAAGCTCTTCGAAGTTTTTGTCTTCGATTTGCTCCATAGCTTTCTTTAATAAAGTGTTTTTTACTACGCGTAAAGATACATTGCTTTTGTAGCAAGCTCTTCTTAATTCAGTAGTATTAACAGCGTTTAATCCGTCGATATCTGCTAAGTAGATGATTTTTGCTTCTGCTAATACAGCTTGCAATTCATCTATCATATTTGCTTTATCTTGTTTTGTCATTGCCATAATCTACTAATTTTAAGCGTTTACACTTTTTGGATCTACTGATACACCTACAGATTGAGTTGTAGAAAGCGTGATGCTTTTTACATATGTTCCTTTAGCAGCTGTTGGTTTTAATTTAATTAAAGTTTGAATTAATTCATTCGCATTTTCTTTAATTTTATCAGCATCGAAAGATACTTTACCAACTGCAGCGTGGATGATTCCGTAACGGTCTACTTTGAAGTCGATTTTACCTGCTTTTACTTCAGAAACGGCTTTACCAACTTCTAAAGTTACAGTACCTGATTTTGGGTTAGGCATTAATCCACGAGGTCCTAAAACACGTCCTAATGGTCCTAATTTACCCATAACTGCTGGCATAGTAACGATAACGTCAACATCTGTCCAACCTTCTTTAATTTTTTGTAAGTATTCGTCTAATCCTACATAGTCTGCACCTGCTGCTTTAGCTTCTGCTTCTTTGTCTGGAGTAACTAATGCTAATACTTTTACATCTTTACCTGTTCCGTGTGGTAATGAAACTACACCACGAACCATTTGGTTAGCTTTCTTAGGGTCTACACCTAAACGAACTGCTATATCTACAGAAGCATCAAACTTAGCGTAGTTAACTTCCTTTACCAATGATGATGCTTCATCAATAGAGTAAAGTTTGTTTTTTTCTACTTTAGCTAATACCTCTTTTTGTCTTTTTGTTAACTTTGCCATTTCCTAAAATGTTTTAATTATTCTGGAGCTTGCCCACCTTTTACAGTTATACCCATAGAACGTGCAGTTCCAGCAACCATTTTCATAGCAGATTCAACAGTAAAACAGTTCATGTCCGCTAATTTGTCTTCAGCAATAGCTCTAACTTGATCCCAAGTAACAGTACCAACTTTTTGACGGTTAGGTACTCCTGATGCTTTTTTCAATTTCGCAGCTTCCATTAACTGAATAGCAGCTGGTGGAGTTTTAATTACGAAATCGAATGATTTGTCTTGATACACAGTAATAACAACTGGTAACACTGCACCTTGTTTTTCTTGTGTACGTCCATTAAATTGTTTACAAAACTCCATGATGTTAACACCTGCAGCACCTAAAGCTGGCCCTACTGGTGGCGAAGGATTTGCTTGTCCTCCTTTAACTTGAAGTTTTACAACTTTTTCAATTTTTTTTGCCATTTTTTTAATTCTTAAAATTAAGCGTTATGTGGAAGCAGCCTAAATTTCTACTTTTAATTTGTTGATGGATTGATTATGCAATCTTTTCAACTTGGTTAAAACTTAACTCTAGTGGTGTTTTACGTCCGAAGATTAAAACCATCACTTCAAGTTTACGTTTGTCTTCAATGATTTTCTCAACTGTTCCGTTGAAGCCATTGAATGGTCCATCGATTACTTTTACAGTTTCTCCTACGATGTAAGATATTCCTAAATTTGTATCGATGTTTTCTGCTAATTCGTCAACTTTACCTAACATTCGGTTAACTTCCGATTGTCTCATTGGTACAGGATCACCTCCTTTCGTTGCACTCAAAAAGCTAATTACACCTGATGTATTCTTTACCATGTGAGGAATCTCCCCTACAAGTTCAGCTTCTATCATGATGTAACCAGGAAAGTGTACTTTTTCCTTTTGATATTTTTTACCGTTACGGATTTGAATCACTTTTTCCATAGGAACAACAATTTGTCCTACATAATCATTCAAATTTTGGTACTGAATTTCTCTTTCAATATAATCCTTAACTTTTAGCTCTTGTCCAGCCACAGTCTTGATTACATACCATTTCTTTTCACTCATGATTCTAATTACTAAACGGGATATTTTACAAACTAAAAAGCGCCGTAGATAAAGTTAAGCACTTGTGTGAATAATGTATCTACCGCATATAAAAATATAGCTAACAAAACTGTAGCTATTGCAACAATAATTGTGTCTCTTTGTAGATCTGAGAATGATGGCCATGTAACATGATCTTTAAATTCTACAAAGGAATCTTTAAAATATTGTACGACTTTCATATCGTTTTCATTTAGCACGGGCACAAGGATTCGAACCCTGATCAACGGTTTTGGAGACCGCTATTCTACCATTGAACTATGCCCGTAGAATAAAAAGAGTGGTAATCATTGAAGATTACCACATCTTCTATATTATATTTTGACTAATTAGTCTAAAATTTCAGTTACCTGACCAGCACCAACTGTACGTCCACCTTCGCGGATTGCGAAACGTAAACCTTCGTTTAATGCGATTGGTTGTAATAATTCAACTGTAATAGTTAAGTTATCTCCTGGTAAAACCATCTCAACTCCTTCTGGTAAGTTGATTTCCCCTGTTACGTCAGTTGTACGTACGTAGAACTGTGGACGGTAACGGTTGTGGAATGGAGTGTGACGACCACCTTCTTCTTTAGTTAAGATATAAACCTCAGCTTTGAATTTTTTGTGTGGCTTAACAGACCCTTGTTTTGCGATAACCATACCACGACGGATGTCAGTTTTATCAACACCACGTAATAATAAACCTACGTTATCACCAGCTTCACCTCTATCTAAGATTTTACGGAACATTTCAACACCTGTTACAGTAGAAGTTAATTTTTCTTCTCCCATACCAACGATGTCAACTGGATCCCCAGAGTTAATTACACCAGCCTCGATACGTCCTGTTGCAACAGTACCACGACCTGTAATAGAGAATACATCCTCTACTGGCATTAAGAATGGTTTATCTTGATCACGAACTGGTTGCTCGATCCACTCATCAACATTGTTCATTAAGTTCAATACAGTTTCAACCCATTGAGGCTCACCGTTTAATGCACCTAAAGCAGATCCTTGGATAACTGGAGTGTTATCTCCGTCATATTCGTAAGAAGATAATAAATCTCTTACTTCCATTTCTACTAACTCTAATAACTCAGCATCGTCAACCATATCAACTTTGTTTAAGAAAACAACGATACGAGGAACGTTTACTTGGCGACATAATAAGATGTGCTCACGAGTTTGAGGCATTGGACCATCAGTAGCAGCTACTACTAAGATACCACCATCCATTTGAGCAGCTCCTGTAACCATGTTTTTTACGTAATCCGCGTGACCTGGACAGTCAACGTGTGCGTAGTGACGGTTAGCAGTTTCATACTCTACGTGAGATGTATTAATTGTAATACCACGCTCTTTTTCTTCTGGAGCATTATCGATTTGATCGAAAGCTTTTGCTTCTGAATAACCAGCATCAGCTAATACTTTAGTAATCGCTGCAGTCAAAGTTGTTTTACCGTGGTCAACGTGACCAATAGTACCAATATTTAAGTGCGGCTTATTACGGTTGAAAGTTTCCTTTGCCATTTTACTTTTTATTAATTTCTATTGTTATACTTAAATTAAAAAAATAACTTTAAATTATTTTCAAGTGTAAAAATACACTTTTTGATTTATATAAAGATATTAATTTTTGACTCGCGTTAACCTTGGTTTAAATGAGTCTCAACAACTACTTAAAAGATTAACTATACTGGACGAACCAGAATTTGAGCGGGAAACGGGACTCGAACCCGCAACATTCAGCTTGGAAGGCTGACGCTCTACCAATTGAGCTATTCCCGCATTCACTTCTAAAAAGCTTTGCAAATTTAAAGATTAAATCCTAAACCACAAAAAATTTTAAAAATTAAGTTTGTGGGGAGAGCAGGATTCGAACCTGCGAAGGTTACCCAACGGATTTACAGTCCGTCCTCGTTGGCCGCTTGAGTAT